>NZ_LWJG01000010.1 GCF_001636425.1 Heyndrickxia acidicola | reverse complement strand
GCAAAAAGAACCGGATTTAAACCCTCAGCATCTCCATCGCGGAAGGCTGATTGGCGTCCTGCTTTTCGGTGCTTTTATTGCCATCCTGAATCAAACACTTTTAAACGTAGCCATTCCTCATATCATGAATGATTTGGGTGTCTCCGCTACAACGGTCCAGTGGCTTTCCACCGGATACATGCTCGTAAATGGAATTATGATTCCGCTCGTTGCCTTTCTGATCGCAAGATTTGGAACGAGGAATTTGTTTATCGCATCCATGCTCTTATTTGCTTTAGGAACGGTTATTTGTTCCATTTCAACCACCTTCTCCATGCTGATGATCGGACGGGTTGTCCAGGCAGCTGGAGCCGGTATCGTTATGCCATTGATGATGACAGTGTTTATGACGGTCTTCCCTCCTGAAAAACGCGGAGCAGCGATGGGAATCATGGGGATTGCCATGATTTTCGCCCCTGCAGTAGGCCCGACACTTTCAGGCTGGCTTGTACAGTATTATTCTTGGCGCCTGTTGTTCGACGTGGTCATTCCATTTGCTGTTCTTGACTTGATTCTTGCTGTGATGTGGATGAAGGACGTTACGAAAATTACAAAGCCGAAATTTGATTACCCTGGTGTGATCCTATCCACGATTGGCTTCGGATTCCTATTGTACGGATTCAGTGAAGCCGGAAGTGACGGCTGGACCAGCGGAACGGTCCTTACTTCCCTGATCATCGGAGTACTGGGAATTATCTTGTTTGCCTGGAGAGAGCTGACAGCAGAATCTCCAATGCTTGATTTAAGGGTATTCAAATATGATATTTTCTCCTTGACTACCGTCATTAACATGATTAACAATGCGGCGATGTTTGGAGCGATGCTTCTATTGCCGATCTATCTTCAAAATATCAGGGGCTATACCGCACTTCAATCAGGACTGTTAATAATGCCTGGTGCGATTATTATGGGGATCATGTCGCCGATTTCAGGGAAGTTGTTCGATAAAATGGGTTCTCGCCCGCTGGCGATTTTTGGTCTGGCCATTACAGCCATCACGACCTACCAATTTACACATTTAACCATGACAACATCCTATAGCCATATCATGATGTTGTACATTTTCCGAAGCTTCGGGATGTCCTTTTTGATGACAACCGTTATGACAGAAGGGATGAATCAGCTGCCGCTTCGACTTGCGAGCCATGGTACTGCTGCATCCAATACAGCCCGGACTGTTGCCGGAAGTATCGGTACCGCATTCCTGGTTACGGTTATGACAACCCGGTCTGATTTCCATAC
>NZ_LWJG01000009.1 GCF_001636425.1 Heyndrickxia acidicola | reverse complement strand
GCAATCATGAAAAATAATAAATATTCGGACCAAAAACCCCGCATTGATAATCGAAATAGGCAAAGAAAGCCAAAATGAAACCTTTAAACCCTCATAAGCAAGAATCCATAAAACAAGGAAAGGCAAAAATGTATTTAAAATTTGTTTATAAGCTCTTTTATCAATAGCCTTTTCAAAAGGCTTAACTTTTTCTCTTAATTCAATTTTTTTATTTTTCATAAAGCAATCCTTTCAAATCTGTATCTATCAGAATTATATCTGAATGAACTTTATTAATTTCTTCTCGTATGGATTCTAGTAACGTTACTATTTTTTCCATTCTTAATCACTCCTGTTTTTATTATAACGAATAGGACGGAGCAAGTTGAATGAAAATATTGGAGCTCGAAGAAGAATTTATCATTCAGGCGATATTCAGTCCTCACTGCATTCGTTCTGAGTGGGGGATAGGGTAGGTAGTAATGGGTTTTCTCCTGAATGATTGGGAACGGCTCACAGGGCTGTTTTTGTGGGTTTTAAGCACATTGTCCCTTTATAAAGGCGAATTGATGATAGGAGATGGTGATTGAATGAGGGGAGGCAGTGAAAAAAGGTATTTAGAGCCGATTTCATTTGACTTTTTATGTAAAACAATATAGGTACATTAGAAGAGGTGATATTACTATGAAAAAGTTTGTCTGTGGGATTGATTTTAGGTTTTTCCATAGTTCAAGGTTATAGAATATCCATCAAATCAAACAGAATAAGTGTGGATTCTAGTCGTGGGTATTGGTTCGGCGGGATGATTTTATGATTCCGTTTCTGCTGCTGATGATTATTACGTTCAATTGGGTGAAACATCTTTATTAAAACACGCTCAGGCGGTAAAAAACGGCTCAATTAGCCGTTTTTATATGGAGTTGTGGCTGATGTCCTGGTGTGGCCCAAAAGCTGAGAAATCATACTGTTTATGAGCCTACGGATTCTATAGACCCGTTACGGGTCTTTTTTCATTGAACTATAGGGGCAGGTTAGTTTGAAATAAAGGTTTACTATTTCTTTGAATCGGGTAAAACGAATTGGGTAAAAGGAATCAGATAAGAGAAAATAGGGGGACAACTAAGTGGCCGTTCCTAAAAGAAATAGATATGTAGTGAGTGTTACAGGGAATGGTGAAACCAAGCAGATAGTAATCATTGCTAATGATTTGGAAGGAATGTATAGAGAAGTATACAGGCTTTATGGTTCCCTGCTTAAAGATTTAAATGGCAATTATACAGGGGGAACCATTTCATATAAGGAATCAACCTTAAATTAGATATTAAAGGCACTCATAAAAGGGTGTCTTTTTTTCTACTAAAAATTACGGTTTTCTCTTTTTTAAGACTTCCTAGACCAATGTTATGTTGCTTCTTCTTGTTCAACTAACGGGGGCAGGTTAGCTTAAGAAGGAAAATTATGCCCCACGGGCAGTTACGTTCTACCCTGGCTACTGATATAATAAGACCAAAATAAATAAGGTCAACCAGAAATATTTAGCATTCTGGTTAACCTTATAATACGA
>NZ_LWJG01000008.1 GCF_001636425.1 Heyndrickxia acidicola | reverse complement strand
GCCTGTTTCAGTTCCTGTGTGGCACGGATCAGTTCCATTAACTGTTCATCACGTTTTTTCGTCAGTTCTTTTTCACGTTCCATTGCCTTATTTTCTCGCTGTTCTTCCCGTTCTATAGTTCTGCGGTCTCTTTCGTTCTCACGTTCAATAGCACGTAGTTCCTGCTGTCTCAACATCTCCCGTATTTCTTCCCGTACCTCTTCGAGCATTTCGTCACGAAAACCAGACAACAATTCCTCTGTCATTTGTAGCGAGGTAGCAACATGTAACGGCATGTTCTCCTGCTCTGTAGAAGGTTGCTCGGGCGAGGGAACGACATGCATTCCCGTTACACCTCGTTCTCCTAAGGCTACAGAAACGGCATCCTCGAACGTTGTTCCCGGCTCGTTTAGAACATCTCTCATTTTCGCTAGGACGGTTATATCACGTTCCACGAAGGCTCTACTGCCTCTTTGACCCTTAACAAATTCATAATCATGTTCCTCTAGGTGAAGACAATATTTTCTCAATGTGCTGTGACCAATTTGTAATCTCTCGGCAACTTCTTTCGTCCAGTATGCTCGCTCGTTATGTTCCACCGTTTTCACCTCGTTCTTGCGTTCTGGTTATGTACAGTATTCGTCATTAACGGTCGAAACCCTGCCAACACAAAAAAGACCGTCATTGTGACGATCCATAGTTGTTAAACTAAAGCACCCGTTTAAGTACATTTCTTCACAATCTTACTTTCAACAATAAAAAAAGCTGCCTAAGTAGCCTTGCTACTTAACATAAACCCTGTAAAGTTCAAGAATGTACTAATCGGTCTTATAAATATTTATCTATATTGTCAAAATTAGAACAGCAAATTACATGTTCACTCAGATTAGTCGTACCAAGGTTTTTAACTCAACAAGGGTAGTTTCTCAATTTCAAATTTATATAAACAGATGTCCAATCCCCTTTTATTATTTCTTGTTAACATGACATTCGTTATGTTCAATATGAAATCAAGAAAATAATGAAGAAAGTATTCTACTCTCAAAAAAAGGAACCAACTTTTAAAAAATGAGCAAATTGATTATTACAGTTACCCAGTCCTATTTCTTATGAATGAATACTCTATTGACGTAGTTAAAATAAAATAAGGAGTGAATTTTATGAGTGATAACGAAGGGACAAGTAGCACTAACCAAGATTTTGCCCCCGTTTGTCCCGTATTATCAACAGAACTAATCCCATTAAACACTACACTTTCACAAAGTGTTACCCCAACCATTAAAACACCAGTTGTATTAGCAGAACCAACCTTGCAAATTGTTGTAGAAGCTGATATTCCGCTTTCTCCAGCAGCAACAGAAATAAAGCGTGTGGTGAAAAATGTATTTTTAGATCAAGTAAAACTTGTTCCCGTTGCATTTGCACCTATTGACGGATCTGACTTTTTCAACGTAACAAGAGGCAAATTATTTGTATCAGGGCATATTCGTAAAAATATTGAATATGCTACAGCTGATTGTAATGCACCACTCCAGGATCGAATTGCCGATGTTCCGTTTTCGGGTTTTGCAGACCTTACAACATTCCTTAAACCGCCAGTTATCAGTGTTTCGGAAGACAAAAAATCCAACTTTCTTAATGAGCTAAATGGTCAAGTCCCACGATTAGATAAATTTTTCTTTCAAAATATCGTCAATTATAATGAACAGCCTTTTGGTGAGTTAGTTTCTGCTAATTTCTTTGAACTTGATTTTTCACCAATTATGGCATCTCCTGAGGGAACTTTTAGCACCTTGCGCGAGAAAATCGTTATGGATCTTACTGTGAAAGTATTACAAACTCAACAAATAGGTATCACTGGAGCTGCTGGTCCAACGGGTCCTACTGGTGCCACGGGTGC
>NZ_LWJG01000007.1 GCF_001636425.1 Heyndrickxia acidicola | reverse complement strand
AGACACATTTTTCATTGATTATTTAGGAGCCGAAGACACGCCATATATAAGAGCAATTACCCGAAAATGGCTAGTTGCAGCAGTAACCCGAATTTATGAACCTGGTTGCAAATTTGACTATATGCCTGTACTTGTAGGACCTCAAGGAGCCGGTAAAAGTAGTACCATTTCAGCCTTGGCTAGAGAGTGGTTTTCCGATTCATTAAAAAACCTTGATAACAAAGAAGCTGGAGAGCATTTACAAAACTCTTGGATATTTGAGTTTGGCGAATTGGCAGCAATGAAAAAAGGGGAAGTCGAGGAAATTAAAGCTTTTATCACAAAGCAAACTGATTCTTACAGGGTTGCTTATGATCGAGTAGTTTCAGAATTTCCTAGAAAGTGCGTTTTTATCGGAACAACCAACAAAGAGGACTTTCTAAGGGATAAGACAGGAAATAGAAGGTTTTGGCCCGTAACTGTGGACCCTAAAAAACGAAAATACAACCCTATTACACAACTAAATGAAGACATTATAGGGCTAATATGGGCTGAAGCTATGGAGCTTTATAAACAAGGTGAAAAGCTTTATTTAGACCCTGTTTTAGAGGAAGAAGCAGCAAAGGTTCAAGAAGGCCATATGGAAGAGGATCCAAGAAGAGGATTGATTGAAAAATACTTAGATACCACATTACCTTCACATTGGGATGCTATGAAAATATTTGAACGTAGAAATTATTTAATAAATCCTAATGGTTCCATTCAAAGAAATAAAGTTTGTGCGGCTGAAATTTGGTGCGAATGTTTAAACCGTGACTTTGAAAATATGAAAATTCACGATGCCAGAGAAATTATTGACATTATACGAAAAATACCTGGATGGGAAGAGCGAAAACCAAGCCGGACAGTATTTAAACACTATGGAAAACAGACAACTTTTATAAAGACAGGTAGAGGACAGTAAATGGACAGTAAGAGGACAGTAAGGACAGTAAGAAATTTCCATTGTAAATAAATGGAGGACAGTAAGGACAGTAAAACAAAAAATATGGACAGTAAAAAATAGTTTTCTGTCCTCACTCAAACCATTGATACTAAAGGGATTTATCCACTAAAGGACAGTAAGGACAGTAAAAAACATATAAATTGATATTTTTTAAAAATAAGGGAAAAAGGGTGTATTTAGCCTTAAATTTATATGTTTTTTTATATATGTTGCAGACATTGAAATTTACTGTCCTTTCTGTCCTTATTGTCCATCTGTCCTCCTGTGGATATAAAAAGACAAAAAAACAAAGGGAGTGAGCTCTTGTTTACAGTCGAAAATTACTTTAATATGCGTGAATTTTATACAAATACACATATAGCTGCAGAAATAAAAAAAACCCCGGCACAAATCAATTACGCACTAAAGCGTATTGGCTTTAAGTACAACCAAGAGAAAAAGAGATGGGAAAATTGGACGGACAAAAGTTATCGGGAACTGGCTAATCTTCCATTATTCCCAAGTAAGAAAGCAATGAAGGAAATACCGGTTTTAGAAGCATTTGAACGTAATTCAGATGGGATGTTAAGTGCCTGGTGTAGTTACTGTGTGGAATTTCATCATCACGGAGCAGGGGAAGGACACAGGATAGCACATTGCACCAATGAAAAGAGCCCATATAAAATCACAGGCTATGAATTAAAGAAGGTATCAAAACTTTAGGGGGGTGAGGATCAAAGCCTAATCTTAGACAGCAATTTTAAATTCTAAAAAGGAGAAAGAACCTGAATGAATTATAATCACGCAAACGTACCTGTCATAGCAGCAGACGAGCGAGACAGGGCCGGAAATCTATCATTCTATTGCCACTTTTGCAAAGAGGATCATCATCATTCAAATGTAGCCGGCCACTATGGAGCCCTTTGTAAGTCTCGATTTTCTCCATACGCGGAAACGGGTTATATCTTGGCTAGAAATAGGACTATTTGGGACAAAGGAAACAAATATGCCCCTACAAATAAAAAGAAGAAAGAGAAGGTGAAATTATGGAACAAACTCTTCAAGAATTAAATACTGCCTGGATTCAAGCAGGGCAAAGGGTTTCAGATTTAAGAGCAAAAAGAACATTAGATATGCTGGATGAAAATGTGAGTGTAGAAGAAATCGCTACTCTAAGTGCCCGATTAGAAGCAGCTGAAGTAAAACTGGATATTGCACATTTAAAGTATCAAAACGCATTAAATGCCGGACAAACTGAAAACAATGGAGATGATAAGATGAACCAAAAACAGAAAGAAATCAAAGCTGCATATGCGAATTTAATTTTACAAAAACCAATGACCGCAGAACAGAAGGCACTCGTAATTATTGATGATGGGACAGGTAATCCAGTATGGCAAGAAGAGGTATTCACAGATTTTCAACGTCCTTTCCAATCCATTAAGCAATTCGTCAACGTGATTCCGGTTAAAACATTTGCTGGTACATTCGTATTTGAAGATCCAAGTGGCATTACTGAATTAACTGAGCTTGTAGACTATGATTCTCAAATACAAGAAGATGATGAAAAACTCGAGAGCATTCGTTATAAAATTCGCAGATTCGGTTCAATTATTCCAGTGTCTTTATCAAACATTCAGGATTCACCGGAAAGTGTAATTGATATTTTACAAGCCAGCCACGAAAAGAAAAAAGCGAGAACTGAAAATATCGAGATATTTAAAATGTTGCAGAATGCCATTGCCACACCATCTACTTTATCTAGCCATCTCGATCTTGAAAAATCGCTCATAAACGATATTGATCCAGCACTAAAAGACTCAGTTGTCATTGCAACGAATCAGTCAGGTTTCTCAAAACTTGTATCTACATTAGACAGCACCGGTAATCTTGAGAACTTCCTAATCTATAAAATGATTGATGGCTACAATTCTCCAGTTATTTTCTTCAACGGATTTAGGATTGTTTATGTTTCAGACGAAGAACTTCCGAATGTAAACGGATCGGCTCCTTTCGTGTTTGGATCGTTATTCCTATCATTAAAGTATTTCGATAAGGGTACATTGTTGAAATCGTCTCTTTCTTATAAATTTAATCAAGCAATGGTTAGTACAAGGTTCATTGATCAATTCGATGTGCAAGTAGCAAATACCGACTATCAATATGGTTTAATGCCACTTAGCTAAACCAATTAGAATAGACTGCTCATATAGCCTGGGCAGTCTTCTTATATACATTGTATATGAGTATGTGATGTAAGCAGCAGCAACGCGGTTGCTGTACTGTGTATCTCCTTACAGATGTAGAGTGAACGGATAGCAGTCTTAGTGTGGTGTATGAGTGTATATAACCTATATAAGACTATATAACTCTATATAACTGTATATAGACTGTGTAGAGCGTATCTGAGTGTGGAAAGAGCAGACAGAGAGTGTGTACGGTGCTGTAAGAGGTGTATTGAGTGCAGAAAGGGCTTTGTTGTACTGATATAAGCCGTTTAGAGTGCAAAATGAGTGGTTTTAGACGGTTTTAAGTGTGAAAAGCAGATGAAACAGCGGTTTGAAGCGGTGCTGAACGAGTAACAGCGGTACAGTGAACCATACACACCTTTAATACACCTACAAAGGCATACAGATGATGCTTATAGCTGTAAAGAGTAATGGATAATGCTAATACCATCTTGATATTCAAGATACTTGATGGATTTTAACGATAATTCATTACAATATCATTCATTATTTAATTAAAACCAATGCAATTTATCTCTTTAACTGTTTAAAGGTCAACAAAGAGGAATAAACGACCTGGAAACGTTGATATTAAAGGGAATTAACTAACATTAACACCTGATTATCAATGCATAACAGCATTACTTAAGGTGCTATTAGCTTCAGATAATGCAGCATTGCTGGTAAATGGATAATCAAACAGTTTACTAAGGTATTAGATACCTAATGTGAATGGAATCATATGGATATGAATTGTCGAATCAAGGCGAAGATTGTCTATTTATAACGGAAAAACAATTTATTTTGTCGTTTGATGTCCCCCCTGCCTTTTCAACTTTTTCAACTATTTTTGAGAAAAACGGTGTGGACCATCCTTCGTAAAAAATTCGATTTATAAAGTTTTTTTCAGCCCTGGGCACACAAAAGAGCACCCGGCTTAAAGCCTTGGTGCTCTTGGGTTTATCGTACATTGCTGTTATTCGTTTGTAAAGGGCAAATTTTAAATTTTTGAAGGGCGGTAATACAAATATGCCAAGACCACCAAAAAGCGCAAAATTGACCCTGTTAGAGGGCAATAAAAGCCGGTATGTAAAGGAAGAATTAGAAAGACGAGTTGCAAATGAAGATAAATTAAAAATGCGTTCAGAAAATATCGTTCCTCCTTCTTGGCTGGATGCCACAGCAAAGAAAGAATTTAAGCGCCTTGCAGATCTCCTTCTATCTGTGGAATTGATTTCTGAAGCTGATATTAACCATTTAGCCCTGTATTGTGATGCTTATTCAAACTTTTTATCCTACAAAAGAGAAATAAAAGCAAAGGGCAAGTGGGTTGATGGTAAGCCTAACCCATTCTTTGCAAAGATGGATAAAGCTGCAGCACAAATGAGGGTTTTTGCTTCCGACCTTGGACTCTCTCCAACATCCAGAGCAAGGCTGGCCATTGCTTTAAAAGAAGAAGATGAGGATGACTTTTTTTAGATCAGATAATGAAAATAAATATATAAGCCTAAATATCCCTTATAATAATTTAATTTATATATCATACACTGTATTAGCGGTATGATTACGCTACTCTAACGCAGTCTACACGTGGGTTACAGGGAGATACTAGGTATATTACACGGAATGTTCTTCGGAATATGCTTTTTACCACTTTAAAGTTGTCCTATATTTAAACAAAAAAAGAAAAACGGACGCTGCCACGTCTCATTTTTCTATAAAAAAATGTCAGTTTAAAGGTGTTAGAATCGCATAATCTACCTTCGGTTGGGTCTGTCTTCTCTAGATGGGCTATTTTTTATGAGGATTAACAGTGTAAAGATAAAAGTGGTCGTTTGGAAAAAAGTATCAAATCCAAACTTTACTACATCAAAAGCGTTCATCGGATCACCTCCTTTTCAAAGAGAGGTCTGTTGCACATAACAAAGATATTCCGGAAGACGCTGCAAAATGAATTTTCTTCAGACTCAAAAGCTGGCTAAAAGATATGTATTATTAACTTATTTTTTATATGTAAATTTGCTTAATGTTACTTTTGGGCAGCAAATAACCATTCAAGCAATAACCCCTATTCACAGGATTCACGGATCCTCGTCAGATGTACAATTTTAAAAACCAGTAACACATATGAAACTCTAGAATAATATGTTATCAGGAAGAACAGTTTTGGAAACGAAACGCCACTTCCATCGGGGCAACCCGAAAGGGAGGACCCAGTCTTCCCGCCTTACATAAAGCGAAGAGTCCATATTATATGGGCTCTTTTTATGCTTTTAAGGGGGTTTTTAGCCCTTTTAAGCGTTTAGGGTACAAAACCATTACCTTTTTATTTAAGGCGGTAAAATAGCCAGGATAAGGGGCTAGAATAGTGATGAAAACCCATTTCTTAAATAGTTCAGCCAATAACTCACCTTTTTTTATCTTTTATTTTTTAACTAGTATTTTTATCAGTAACTTTTGTCGATTTCTGGTAAAATCTTTTTTGAAGAGGAGGAGTTATATGCGTTCTAGAAGTTATTACAAGATACAGACTAAATTTGACAGAGGGATAAGATCAAAACCTTGTGATGGAAAACTGGTAACTGAAGATCCACAATTAATTGTTGATGTATTTGAAAACGCGAGAATGATGGATGATCAGATTCGAAAGTGGAAACTTGAAGAAGGTATCCATTGGATTTTGGGATTTGAAGCCTATGTGAAAGATAAAAATGGTTCATTATCTCCGAAGTTTAAGGATTCTCATATTTTTAGCAGAGGACAAATTGTTCTGGTCGATTTTTTCGGTCATTTTGGGACAGAATTGACATTCGAACATCCAGCAATTGTTTTGGCAGATACATTTGACGGTGTTATTATTGCGCCAATATCTTCAAAATGTTTTAACGATGGTGTAGATACCCATGTATCTTTAAGTAAAAACATTCGCGATTTAGGGGAAGTAAAAAACAATTGTGGTATTAAATTAGAACAATCTAGATTTATTTCTAAACGACGTATATTACGGAAATTCAAACGTGTATCCAATACTGATAAATTGAATGAGATTGATGAAGTACTTATGAAAATCATGGCTCCATATAGCTACAACCTTTTAATAAAACATCAAGACCACTTATTAAAAGAATTAGCATCTAAAAATGAACTTCTGGAAGAAAAAGAGAAGGAAATTGAAAAATTGAACCGGAGAATAGAGTTTTTAAATGTACAAATCATAAGTGATCAGAGCGAAGATGAAAATGTTTCTTGAAAATGAAAATGATCCACTTTTTCACGTTTTTATATACTCTTTTCACGTTTTTTTATCATTTTTGAACGCTATTATGTTGCATTTATAACATAACGTGGTATATTCTAAATACATCAGGTGTATATTAATACCACCTAATATTTATGGACCTTAGCGTCCAGCGTTTTTAAACGCGCTCATGTGATTATGGCCTCGCGCCTACTAAACCCCGCCTAATTGGTGGGGTTTTTCATTTATTTTATGGTTTTCAATAAATAAAAATTTACACTTTTTACCGATAAATAAGGTGGGGGTGTAAAATGAATGTAAATCTAAATCTCAAACCATTTCAAGGTCAAATGGACCATATGGTATTACAGTTAGCTATCTTACTCATAGTTCCTTTAATTGCTGGCCTGTTCTTGAAGTGGTGCTTACGAGTGGTTATTAAATTGCCCAATGCATTAGCAAATTTTGTAGCAACATTAGGATTTTTAGTGTTTTTTTACAATATGATAAAGATTGTTCTCGGTTGATCTCAACGAAGCTACACGGAGTGCGTAAAAAAGGCCCATTGAACACCTAGATTAATTAGGGTGTGTAAATGGGCACTCAGTGATTATTTATTAAACAAACGTGCAAAGAATCCACTTTTCTTTTCTTCCTTAGCAGCAGCGATTAATTTTCTTGTCTCCATTGACTCCTTTAATGAGTCAGTTAGAAGTTTGTCTCTCTCTGATAACTTATTATCTATGTATTTTTGTTGCTGATCTAACCTTTTTACTAATTCCTCGTTAAATCTGGCCTGAATTTCAGAGTGTTCCAGGAGTGTTTCATTCTGTTTTTGAAGCGTTTGAACAGTTTCCATAAGGTTAAGCAGCATATCGTCAGAAACCTTTGTCTTCGGGCTTTGTGGGTCGCCTGTGCCGGAAGCCGACACGATCTTTTTAGCTATTTCATCCACTTGGATTCCATCTTTTGAAAGGTTCTTAAACTCTGATAATGCCCTTAGATCCCGTTCAAAAAAAAGACGGTATCCATTTTCACTCCTGGTAAACTGATAACCCGATTTTTCGAGCAGCTGGCAATACTTCCGAACTGTACTATCTGCTATATCGAGTATGTTCCCGATATCCTTTGTACTGTACTCCCTTCCAGTTTCGCTCATAACGTTCCCTCCTTGTTGCTATGTCATTCGATATGTTAAACCTTTTTCCCTTTATAAATCAAAGAAATCGTCTGATTTCACACCTGGATCTATTTTCCTTAATGCTTTTAAAACCTTCTGTACGGTCCTGATTGTGGGTGCACGATCCGAATCACCTGAAGTCAATTCATTTATTGTATTACGGTTTACTCCTGACTCCTTTGAAAGCCAAGTTTGCGATATTCCTCGTTTATCTAACCATTTTCCCAGTTTGCTGCGCTTTTTTCCTAATCCAAACACCTTAATCTCTCCCATCCACAATATTAGATGGTCAAGTAATGTCCAAAAAGCCTAAAAAAAATACCTTTTTTGGTGATTAAATTAGTCAACTTGGACAACCAGGGTTACATAAAATAGGCTAACAACACAATAACAACAGGGTAAAAACACGAAAATAACTGTTTTAGAAACTAGTTTTGAACACAGTATCTACTAAGTTATATTACTTCAGTTGTACAAGAGAAAAGGCTGTAAAAACAAGAAATAAAAAATCTGTTAAGAACGAGAGGAGCGAGTGAGGAGGAGGGGGAGCCCGAGGGGGAACCAAATTTCAAAATCCCTCTATCAAGACAATCGAGTTGGAGGTGATTGAGATGAAAGTAAAAATTAACCACGAAGACTTTACTACCATTAATAATGAGAATCTTATCCCCTATATCCAGAAGCATTCAGGCTGGGGTGTTATCGGCAAGAAAATTGAATCTGCTTATGATAATCTTCCCTGGCAACACGTACACCCCGACAAAGATTTATTTACAAATTATAACGGGGTTATGAATGAATGTGTAGACGGGCACGCCATCCACGAAGCCGTTTGTGTCGCGGACTATTCCATATGGACGGAAATGAAGCAATTCAGACCGACAGAGGACTTATATAAGCTGATTGACTATGGAATGCAAACATTAAAAACCGGTGTCCATAGAGACATCCTGCACCCGATTGCTGATGTGTTAAATACTATTATCATCAACCTATTTTTCTAGAATACGAGGTGAAAAGATGTGTTTACCAAAAAAAAAAATTGAGGTCATACCTTTAAAGGAATTTATGAGCCCGGCAGCCCAAATCCCAAAAGTAAAACCTCATACAACAAATTTATTCTCCATATTCCCACCTATCACCCTTAAATCATTCCTACCAGTACAAGATCCCTTTACATTATTCCTTATCGGTGGCGGCCTTATATTGGCTATAGCCCTTTCAGAAACGTTATTTGCTTCCAGTGGTTATTCAGAAGTGGCGGGCACTATATCGGGCATTTTTAAGTTTGTTTTGCCTGTATTCTGTTATGGCTTGATTTTTTGGTTCTTACTAAGCATTTAAGGGGGATAAAACAATGGAGTTGATTAAAACCTTTATGAAGCGCCAAAAGGCGAATATGGAGCTTAGAAAGGCATTTAAGAATGCAGGGATATTTCTTAAATATAAGAACGGAGATAAAGAATTAAAAATCTTTCCTAGAATTCATCAAGTCAATTTCGATAAGAAAGCCAAAACGACTTTTTATATCTTTACCCTGGTCAATGGTATGGATCCAAAGGAAGTAATGAAGAAGGATTATGTATTTAAGCAGCATTTCGGCAAAAACATTGATTTAAAAGGCGATTCCAAGACATTTAAACTAACAATATACCAAACGTCTATGCCTAAGCTTTTACCCTACAAATTCAATGAAATCAAGGCTATATTGGCGCCATACCGACTAGGTATTATCTGCGGTGTGGACCGTAACGGCCAGTATGTCGGCTTTGATCTCCTAAAACAACCTCATATTTTAATAGCAGGGGAAACCGGGTCCGGCAAATCTACTCAGCTGCGTTCTATCCTGACCACACTAATTAAAATGAAACGGCCTGAAGACCTGCAACTATACCTGGGCGATTGTAAGAAGTCAGAGTTTCATATTTTCCGAAAAGTGGAGCACGTAAAATGTGTTTTAAGCAATCCTGTGGAAATCCGGTCTATGTTGAAACATATCAAAAAGGAATTAGATGAACGAAGCGACCTTACAGAAGCCTTTGAAGTAAGCCATATCGACCATATACCGGCTCAATTTAAACGGCCTTATATCATTGTTTGTATAGATGAATTTGTGATGCTGCGGAAAGATGAAACTGTAATGGATATTTTAACGGAGATAGTGGCAATAGGGCGTACCCTTGGAGTATTCGCTGTGCTGTCTATGCAGCGCCCTAATGCTCAAGTATTAGATACCACTATAAGAGCCAATTTAACCGTCTCTATGGGTTTTAAATTAAGGGATAAGATTGAATCCCGAATTGTAAATACTCCCGGTGCTGATGAAATTGAAGTTGACGGCCGGTTTATTATGAATAACGATCGATTATATGAGATTCAAGCTCCATTATTAGAAATGGAAGATGCAAAGGAGCTTTTAAGCCCGTTTATGGTTGCAAAGGAAGCAAAAAAAGTGGAGGAACCGGCAGATATAGCACCCGATTTAACGGAAAAGGATGTGTTCTTAGATGTCACTGACGAAACGTGATAAGGCCATAATAGCCGATTTAAACCGTTTTAGGGTGATGGATAGGGATTCTATTGCAGAGATACATTTCAAGGGCTTAAAACGGCCTAATTTCGCAGCAAACAACGTCCTTTTACGGCTATTGAGGGAAGGTTATGTTCAACGATCTACAGCCTTTATTCCATACTGTTATTTTGGCCCGGAAGTCAGTATGAAGAAAAACAGTGCAAAAGTGGGGCACTTCCTTGCGATCCTCACTGTCTACAGAGAAATCTTACAGATTGGGAAGTTAGAAACCTTTTTAGTGGAGCCAAAATACGGCTGCAAAGGGGTAGCGGAGCCGGATATCTTTTGCATCTTTAGAAAAACACCTTTTTTTATCGAGGTACAAAAGACACTTTACAGTGAAAAACAGATGAATGAAAAGCTAGAAAGGTATGTAGACCTGTATAACAGTGGAGTTCTTGAAAATGAGCCTTGGCAGGGAGAAAAGAAGGTAAAGCCTCATTTACTGATTATCTCGGATCAGCGCTATGCTGTGGAAAGCAAAGACTACCCGTTTAAAGTCTTCCAGGCGCAGACATTCAGTAATTTTTGCAGATCCTTAAAAGGAGAAGCAGAAAAGCCCAGGCAGGTTCAATCATCAACTTTAAAAATAAAGTCGTCGATTTAGCAGAAAGGAGATTAGTTGCTACAGATAAGCAAAAAAAGTGGTTTATCTTCTAGTGTTAGGAGGTAAGTTATTATTGCGAATGATTGGCCTGTATTTCTCCACCACTCCTTATAACAAATAGCACACAACAGAAAGTCTGATGATTTGTAGATCATCGGCTTTTTTGTTTTTTAGCGCAGAAAAGCAGCAACTTTAAAAAGAACGACCATATAATATCCCATCCTGAACTTACAGTAAGTACACGAGCGTCCATTAAGGGCGCTTTTTTTTCTAATAATAAAATCTTTACAGCAACTTTAAAAAGAAAAACCCATATAATGTAGTCCTCTGAATACCATATTTCAAAAAAAGCGTTCATTAAAGGGCGCTTTTTTTATGCTAGTTTACATAAAGCTAATTAAAGGAAGTCAAAATGATACAGTTTGTTAAATGAAAATTAATCAAATGCTATATTTGGCTAAATAGAGCAATTTTAATTATTTAAAGAGTCCGGGAAATAATGTTTTTTTAACAAAGGTCAAACTCTGTTTTTCTCCCTCAATCAAAGTTTTTTAAATGCAAAAGAAAAGAGCCCTTTTTAGGACTCTTTTTTTACATATTGGACCACATCTTCAATATTACAATCCAGGTAAGCACAGATTCTTTCTACTACATCCATTGAAACATTCTTACCCTTTCCCATCTTTGCAATAGTACCTGGTGAAATGCTTAATACAGTCCTTAACTCTTCTTTTGTCATTTTTTTATCAATCAATAACTTCCATAATGGATCATAGGAAAATCCCACTTCGCATTCCCCTTAAATGTTTTATTTGAATATATTCTACAACAAATTAAAGAAAATGTACACGAACATAAATAATTTCTTTGACTTTACATAAAATAAGTTGTAGAATAACTTCAAGAAGTTGAAGAATTTCAAAGGAGCTGTTTGAGATGAATCCATTTTTAGTAATGGCAGCGAAAGAAAAACTGGCTGAGTTGGAAGAGAAGGGCAAAGTTTATTACAGCCAATGGTCCCAGGAAGAAGATGAAAAGCTAAAAAACCTTTTCCGGGCATTGATCGAGTTTTTATCAAGCGAGCAGTTAAAAGCACTTATATCCAACATAGACGATCAAACTTGTTATTGGAGTGCAGCAGTAGGGGAAAGCCAATTCATCCAAGGATTTGAAGAAGGCTGTAAATTCGCCAAACAGACAGGGGTGAACGTACTTGGAAGTGCAATTTAAAAGTAATGACACTGTATTAGAAATATCTACAGATGAAGGCGAAGCAATGATTTGTATATTCAATACTGATGATCCTGAACCACAAGCAAGATGTTTTCACCTGGATCCAAACGAAATTGATCTTTTCATAGCAACTTTGACATTTTGTAAAAAGAAAATAGAAAAAGAGCGACTAGCGGACACTAATCACTCTCTAACCTAACAACTAAAAAATCACACACACTATTATAAACAAAATAAGGGCCCTTATACAAGAAAGGCCCTTTTTCTTACACGTTGGTAAAAAATTATTTCTTGAAATTACTAGATTGCAAGTTTAAAATAAGGACAACTTAATAACGGACGAAATGTAAAAAGCCATTCCCATAATGTTAGGTGTTACCAGCACGCTAACGGGAATGACTTTTCTAAGCCTGTAATAGCCCTACAGGTTAAATAATATGTTCATTATAATGTGAAACGTGCCTATTGTAAACAGGTTTGTTTTGGCATAATCTCGCGAATTTTGAAGCATATCTTTTTAACCTTGTATTTTTAACAGGTTGGAAAGGTATGCTTTTTTGTTTCTCCTAACCAAAAGGAGACAATACATAATGAGTAAAGTTTATATGGAGCAATTTCGCAATTTACAACAGTTTAGCAGTGTAAAAGAGTTTGACCAGCATCGCAGCCAAGTATTTTATAGAATCAAAGATAAGCTATCCAAAGGGGCTTTAGCTGTTTGGAATTTATTAGCACGACGAGCTACAGATATACCAGGTGTTTGCTGGGTTCAAATTGATACTATCGCAGAAAGTGCAGGGGTATCTAGATCCACTGTGGAACGTGCTATACGGCTATTCAAAAAGCTTGGACTAATTGCCATTAAGGAAACAATCAGACCCAAAACAGGCGGAGATGGAGCTAATGTTTACGTGTTCCAGAAATTAGGTGAAGGGGCGCAAATGACGGGGCGTGAAGTTCCTGAAAAACCTTGCCATGTAAAGGATGAAGAGTATATTTCCAAAAACGACACTAAAATTTCTTTAGACTTAAAACATAATAATAATCAATTAAATACTAAACGATCTCCATACATAAAATTTGTTCCTGAGCGTCTTCAACAATACAAAGACCTTTTTGGAAAACTACTTAAGGATTTATACAGCCGTGTTTGGTTAGCAGCCAAAAAATTAAAACTAACTGTGGAACAAGGTCTAATGCAACAAATCGGTTCTATCGTGATGCACCAATTAATGCTATATAAAAAAGTCGGGAAACAATTTACTGACGATCAACTATGTATATTGGCTTATAAAATTGCATTTAACCAATTATCTCAACGTGTGGAAAGTGGCGAAATAGCTGATTTTAATGACTTCTACAACGTACTGGATAAGGCTAAAACACGTTTATTAATCAAACGTGAATTTAAGGCTGCCAAAAATGAATTTGACGAATTAGGGGTCTTTTAAAGTTTATTTGAGACTGCCCTTTTTTCCCTTTTAACTTCTTGATACCATTAGTACAAGAAGATTCCTGGGGCGGTGTAAACTATGGCTAAAAAAGAGCTTTTCAGCAAATTTAATAAGCTATTTGATACATACAGGGTTTGCAAATTTGTTACAGAAGGTCCAGAAGCAGAACATAATCCAGAAAGACAACTGTGGAAGGATTTCTGCGTGCAAATCGAAAATGCAGTTAACCGGCTGCCGGATAAGGAAAAAGAAATCATTCTAGAGCGTTATATGAAGGATGATTATGTTTTCGATAAAGACATATATGGGAAATTTCAAATAAGCCCCCGGACGTATGACAGAAGAAAAGCTGATGCCCTTACTAAGATTGCATATTATTTTGAAGCTATTGGGGAAGCAATATAAAAAAGTGACTCTCTTTATTTTTAGAGTTGAAAAAGAATTAGAAGTCCTATAAAAACAAAAAAACACGGTCAGCTGCTGCAGATCCGTGTTTAATCTTCATTCATTAATGAAAAAGGGGTGAATTCTTCTAGAAGAGCATCACTTACAATTTTTTGTGTCTTTTTCAGGTCATTGAATTCTTTAAGGTAGTTTGCAATTTTTTCAGCTGCAACGATCGCATTTGGATTGCCGTTTTCGTACATTTCAATAAAATCTTTACAAAAATAGTTGATGTTTTCTAAATGTCTTTTTTCTTGTTCTTCAATGTTGTTTTGCAGTATGCGCTCAACATTTACAAGCTCCATTTCCTTTTGGCTTTGTCTAGCTTCCTCTTCTGTGATATATCCTGCCTTTTTCATTAGAAGATAATAATCCACATCTAAAACTGAAGCCATTTTGGATAATAATTCAGGCTTTGGTACATTCATTTTTCCATTCTCTATTTGAGATAAATAAGGCTGAGATAACTCTAATTTTTCAGCTAATTCCACAAGTGTTATTTTTTTTTCCTTTCTTAAATCACGCAGATATATTCCAAATGTATTTTTCATCTTTGTCATCACCTTTCATTTCTTATATCATAAACAACAATATTATTATTTACAATATTATTGTTTATTTATATTGAAAATATTATTTAAAATAAATAAAAGTATTGAAAAAAATAATAATTATAGATATCATATGATTAATTATTATAAAAAATAATAGTTTCGAGGTGATAATTATGAAGATAAAGCTTAAAGATCCTATTTTTTTTAATGAATTGCTTATTAAAAAAGGTTTCTCAAAGAATTCATTCTCAAAGGCAGCTAATTTAGGACAGCCGACCATTGTTCAGATTAGTAATGGAACCAGATGCCCGGGTCCAGTAGCAGCAAAAAAGATTGTTGATACCTTACAAGTTGAATTTGAGGACATATTTGAAATTGAACGATAGGGGGAGGCGTTGTGGCAGGGCCGATTTACAACAAACAAATACGCAGTGCCAGGGGGAAAATTGCTATCTGGATGTTAGCAGAGAAATTAAAAATTCGGGAAAATACTTTACACGAATGGCTGAAAAAACCACTCCCCGAGAATAAGAAAGCGGCCATTTATAAGGCCATTCACGAAATAAAGAACGAGTTAAAAAAGAACAAAGGGGATTATTAAAAATTTCGAAACACTGAAAAGTAAGGTTAATAACCTTGCAAAGCTTATTTTTATAGTCAGCCAGAGAAGGGGTGAAAAACGTTTTGGCATTAACTAAAGAAACATCAATAATAACACCTATTTTTGAAAACATTCCTGAAGAAATGAAGCAGCTGGATAGGTGGGTTTGCTGGAAAGCTCAAGAACGAAAGGGAAAGATCACAAAAGTACCTTATACACCTACTGGAAGCCCTGCAAAGAGTAATGATAAAAGTACCTGGTCAAACTTTGAAAGTATAAAACGGGCATTTGAAACTAAAAAATTTGATGGTATTGGATTTATGTTGGGTGATGGAATTATTGGAATAGACATTGATGGCGCTATTAATGAACAAGGCCATTTATCAGAGCACGCAAAAAACATTCTAAAATCTGTGGACTCCTATTATGAAAAATCAGTTAGTGGAACGGGAATACACATCATTCTTAAAGGTGATCTTCCAGAAGGTTATAAGAACAAAAACACTGATCTTAATTTAGAGGTTTATGGCGACTTAAGATATTTCACAATTACCGGATCTACAAAGAGTCCAAAGCCCATAAATCAAGATCAGAATGGTTTGCTAAGTGTCCTAGAACAATACTTTAAAAAGCAGCCTGCAGCCAGGAAAAAGAGTAGCCGTCCACAGAGGAAAAGAACAGCATCCTTGAGTAATAGCCAAATTTGGCAGGCTATGTTCAACAGTAAAAACGGACAAGCAATAAAGGCTTTATACGATGGATTTATAGAAAGTGACCATAGTTCAGCAGATATGGCGCTATCTAACCAATTAGCTTTTTGGACGAATAAAGACCCTATACAAATGGATGCAATGTTTAGGGAATCCGGTTTAATGCGTGAAAAGTGGGATGAACAGCGAGGATCTTCAACATATGGCCAAATGACCATTCAAAGGGCTATAGATGATACTTCCAGCACTCTTTCAGACTATAACTCTCCTAAAAATACGACGTTTCAAATATACGTTTCAGATGAAAAAGAAAAGGACGGTTTAAAGGAACTTGAGTACAACTCAAAAGGGGATAAAGTCCTTGCAAATGCACGCAATGCGGAATTTATTCTATCCAGCAAGCCATTCAAAGGCGTACTAGCCTATGATGCTTTCAAAAATACTGAAGCAATAAAAGGGGATCTACCTTGGAGAAAGAGAGAACTTCCATTTCGTCCATATGAGCCCTGGTTAGGTTCAGACGATAAACGGTTACTGCATTATTTCGGTAAACAGTATGATTTTAAATCAACTTCCATCATTCAAAACGCTTATATCGAAGTGACCCGGCAAAACTCCTTTCATCCAGTTAAAGAGTATTTAGAAGGTCAAAAATGGGATGGAAACAACAGAGTAGACACATTTTTCATTGATTATTTAGGAGCCGAAGACACGCCATATATAAGAGCAATTACCCGAAAATGGCTAGTTGCAGCAGTAACCCGAATTTATGAACCTGGTTGCAAATTTGACTATATGCCTGTACTTGTAGGACCTCAAGGAGCCGGTAAAAGTAGTACCATTTCAGCCTTGGCTAGAGAGTGGTTTTCCGATTCATTAAAAAACCTTGATAACAAAGAAGCTGGAGAGCATTTACAAAACTCTTGGATATTTGAGTTTGGCGAATTGGCAGCAATGAAAAAAGGGGAAGTCGAGGAAATTAAAGCTTTTATCACAAAGCAAACTGATTCTTACAGGGTTGCTTATGATCGAGTAGTTTCAGAATTTCCTAGAAAGTGCGTTTTTATCGGAACAACCAACAAAGAGGACTTTCTAAGGGATAAGACAGGAAATAGAAGGTTTTGGCCCGTAACTGTGGACCCTAAAAAACGAAAATACAACCCTATTACACAACTAAATGAAGACATTATAGGGCTAATATGGGCTGAAGCTATGGAGCTTTATAAACAAGGTGAAAAGCTTTATTTAGACCCTGTTTTAGAGGAAGAAGCAGCAAAGGTTCAAGAAGGCCATATGGAAGAGGATCCAAGAAGAGGATTGATTGAAAAATACTTAGATACCACATTACCTTCACATTGGGATGCTATGAAAATATTTGAACGTAGAAATTATTTAATAAATCCTAATGGTTCCATTCAAAGAAATAAAGTTTGTGCGGCTGAAATTTGGTGCGAATGTTTAAACCGTGACTTTGAAAATATGAAAATTCACGATGCCAGAGAAATTATTGACATTATACGAAAAATACCTGGATGGGAAGAGCGAAAACCAAGCCGGACAGTATTTAAACACTATGGAAAACAGACAACTTTTATAAAGACAGGTAGAGGACAGTAAATGGACAGTAAGAGGACAGTAAGGACAGTAAGAAATTTCCATTGTAAATAAATGGAGGACAGTAAGGACAGTAAAACAAAAAATATGGACAGTAAAAAATAGTTTTCTGTCCTCACTCAAACCATTGATACTAAAGGGATTTATCCACTAAAGGACAGTAAGGACAGTAAAAAACATATAAATTGATATTTTTTAAAAATAAGGGAAAAAGGGTGTATTTAGCCTTAAATTTATATGTTTTTTTATATATGTTGCAGACATTGAAATTTACTGTCCTTTCTGTCCTTATTGTCCATCTGTCCTCCTGTGGATATAAAAAGACAAAAAAACAAAGGGAGTGAGCTCTTGTTTACAGTCGAAAATTACTTTAATATGCGTGAATTTTATACAAATACACATATAGCTGCAGAAATAAAAAAAACCCCGGCACAAATCAATTACGCACTAAAGCGTATTGGCTTTAAGTACAACCAAGAGAAAAAGAGATGGGAAAATTGGACGGACAAAAGTTATCGGGAACTGGCTAATCTTCCATTATTCCCAAGTAAGAAAGCAATGAAGGAAATACCGGTTTTAGAAGCATTTGAACGTAATTCAGATGGGATGTTAAGTGCCTGGTGTAGTTACTGTGTGGAATTTCATCATCACGGAGCAGGGGAAGGACACAGGATAGCACATTGCACCAATGAAAAGAGCCCATATAAAATCACAGGCTATGAATTAAAGAAGGTATCAAAACTTTAGGGGGGTGAGGATCAAAGCCTAATCTTAGACAGCAATTTTAAATTCTAAAAAGGAGAAAGAACCTGAATGAATTATAATCACGCAAACGTACCTGTCATAGCAGCAGACGAGCGAGACAGGGCCGGAAATCTATCATTCTATTGCCACTTTTGCAAAGAGGATCATCATCATTCAAATGTAGCCGGCCACTATGGAGCCCTTTGTAAGTCTCGATTTTCTCCATACGCGGAAACGGGTTATATCTTGGCTAGAAATAGGACTATTTGGGACAAAGGAAACAAATATGCCCCTACAAATAAAAAGAAGAAAGAGAAGGTGAAATTATGGAACAAACTCTTCAAGAATTAAATACTGCCTGGATTCAAGCAGGGCAAAGGGTTTCAGATTTAAGAGCAAAAAGAACATTAGATATGCTGGATGAAAATGTGAGTGTAGAAGAAATCGCTACTCTAAGTGCCCGATTAGAAGCAGCTGAAGTAAAACTGGATATTGCACATTTAAAGTATCAAAACGCATTAAATGCCGGACAAACTGAAAACAATGGAGATGATAAGATGAACCAAAAACAGAAAGAAATCAAAGCTGCATATGCGAATTTAATTTTACAAAAACCAATGACCGCAGAACAGAAGGCACTCGTAATTATTGATGATGGGACAGGTAATCCAGTATGGCAAGAAGAGGTATTCACAGATTTTCAACGTCCTTTCCAATCCATTAAGCAATTCGTCAACGTGATTCCGGTTAAAACATTTGCTGGTACATTCGTATTTGAAGATCCAAGTGGCATTACTGAATTAACTGAGCTTGTAGACTATGATTCTCAAATACAAGAAGATGATGAAAAACTCGAGAGCATTCGTTATAAAATTCGCAGATTCGGTTCAATTATTCCAGTGTCTTTATCAAACATTCAGGATTCACCGGAAAGTGTAATTGATATTTTACAAGCCAGCCACGAAAAGAAAAAAGCGAGAACTGAAAATATCGAGATATTTAAAATGTTGCAGAATGCCATTGCCACACCATCTACTTTATCTAGCCATCTCGATCTTGAAAAATCGCTCATAAACGATATTGATCCAGCACTAAAAGACTCAGTTGTCATTGCAACGAATCAGTCAGGTTTCTCAAAACTTGTATCTACATTAGACAGCACCGGTAATCTTGAGAACTTCCTAATCTATAAAATGATTGATGGCTACAATTCTCCAGTTATTTTCTTCAACGGATTTAGGATTGTTTATGTTTCAGACGAAGAACTTCCGAATGTAAACGGATCGGCTCCTTTCGTGTTTGGATCGTTATTCCTATCATTAAAGTATTTCGATAAGGGTACATTGTTGAAATCGTCTCTTTCTTATAAATTTAATCAAGCAATGGTTAGTACAAGGTTCATTGATCAATTCGATGTGCAAGTAGCAAATACCGACTATCAATATGGTTTAATGCCACTTAGCTAAACCAATTAGAATAGACTGCTCATATAGCCTGGGCAGTCTTCTTATATACATTGTATATGAGTATGTGATGTAAGCAGCAGCAACGCGGTTGCTGTACTGTGTATCTCCTTACAGATGTAGAGTGAACGGATAGCAGTCTTAGTGTGGTGTATGAGTGTATATAACCTATATAAGACTATATAACTCTATATAACTGTATATAGACTGTGTAGAGCGTATCTGAGTGTGGAAAGAGCAGACAGAGAGTGTGTACGGTGCTGTAAGAGGTGTATTGAGTGCAGAAAGGGCTTTGTTGTACTGATATAAGCCGTTTAGAGTGCAAAATGAGTGGTTTTAGACGGTTTTAAGTGTGAAAAGCAGATGAAACAGCGGTTTGAAGCGGTGCTGAACGAGTAACAGCGGTACAGTGAACCATACACACCTTTAATACACCTACAAAGGCATACAGATGATGCTTATAGCTGTAAAGAGTAATGGATAATGCTAATACCATCTTGATATTCAAGATACTTGATGGATTTTAACGATAATTCATTACAATATCATTCATTATTTAATTAAAACCAATGCAATTTATCTCTTTAACTGTTTAAAGGTCAACAAAGAGGAATAAACGACCTGGAAACGTTGATATTAAAGGGAATTAACTAACATTAACACCTGATTATCAATGCATAACAGCATTACTTAAGGTGCTATTAGCTTCAGATAATGCAGCATTGCTGGTAAATGGATAATCAAACAGTTTACTAAGGTATTAGATACCTAATGTGAATGGAATCATATGGATATGAATTGTCGAATCAAGGCGAAGATTGTCTATTTATAACGGAAAAACAATTTATTTTGTCGTTTGATGTCCCCCCTGCCTTTTCAACTTTTTCAACTATTTTTGAGAAAAACGGTGTGGACCATCCTTCGTAAAAAATTCGATTTATAAAGTTTTTTTCAGCCCTGGGCACACAAAAGAGCACCCGGCTTAAAGCCTTGGTGCTCTTGGGTTTATCGTACATTGCTGTTATTCGTTTGTAAAGGGCAAATTTTAAATTTTTGAAGGGCGGTAATACAAATATGCCAAGACCACCAAAAAGCGCAAAATTGACCCTGTTAGAGGGCAATAAAAGCCGGTATGTAAAGGAAGAATTAGAAAGACGAGTTGCAAATGAAGATAAATTAAAAATGCGTTCAGAAAATATCGTTCCTCCTTCTTGGCTGGATGCCACAGCAAAGAAAGAATTTAAGCGCCTTGCAGATCTCCTTCTATCTGTGGAATTGATTTCTGAAGCTGATATTAACCATTTAGCCCTGTATTGTGATGCTTATTCAAACTTTTTATCCTACAAAAGAGAAATAAAAGCAAAGGGCAAGTGGGTTGATGGTAAGCCTAACCCATTCTTTGCAAAGATGGATAAAGCTGCAGCACAAATGAGGGTTTTTGCTTCCGACCTTGGACTCTCTCCAACATCCAGAGCAAGGCTGGCCATTGCTTTAAAAGAAGAAGATGAGGATGACTTTTTTTAGATCAGATAATGAAAATAAATATATAAGCCTAAATATCCCTTATAATAATTTAATTTATATATCATACACTGTATTAGCGGTATGATTACGCTACTCTAACGCAGTCTACACGTGGGTTACAGGGAGATACTAGGTATATTACACGGAATGTTCTTCGGAATATGCTTTTTACCACTTTAAAGTTGTCCTATATTTAAACAAAAAAAGAAAAACGGACGCTGCCACGTCTCATTTTTCTATAAAAAAATGTCAGTTTAAAGGTGTTAGAATCGCATAATCTACCTTCGGTTGGGTCTGTCTTCTCTAGATGGGCTATTTTTTATGAGGATTAACAGTGTAAAGATAAAAGTGGTCGTTTGGAAAAAAGTATCAAATCCAAACTTTACTACATCAAAAGCGTTCATCGGATCACCTCCTTTTCAAAGAGAGGTCTGTTGCACATAACAAAGATATTCCGGAAGACGCTGCAAAATGAATTTTCTTCAGACTCAAAAGCTGGCTAAAAGATATGTATTATTAACTTATTTTTTATATGTAAATTTGCTTAATGTTACTTTTGGGCAGCAAATAACCATTCAAGCAATAACCCCTATTCACAGGATTCACGGATCCTCGTCAGATGTACAATTTTAAAAACCAGTAACACATATGAAACTCTAGAATAATATGTTATCAGGAAGAACAGTTTTGGAAACGAAACGCCACTTCCATCGGGGCAACCCGAAAGGGAGGACCCAGTCTTCCCGCCTTACATAAAGCGAAGAGTCCATATTATATGGGCTCTTTTTATGCTTTTAAGGGGGTTTTTAGCCCTTTTAAGCGTTTAGGGTACAAAACCATTACCTTTTTATTTAAGGCGGTAAAATAGCCAGGATAAGGGGCTAGAATAGTGATGAAAACCCATTTCTTAAATAGTTCAGCCAATAACTCACCTTTTTTTATCTTTTATTTTTTAACTAGTATTTTTATCAGTAACTTTTGTCGATTTCTGGTAAAATCTTTTTTGAAGAGGAGGAGTTATATGCGTTCTAGAAGTTATTACAAGATACAGACTAAATTTGACAGAGGGATAAGATCAAAACCTTGTGATGGAAAACTGGTAACTGAAGATCCACAATTAATTGTTGATGTATTTGAAAACGCGAGAATGATGGATGATCAGATTCGAAAGTGGAAACTTGAAGAAGGTATCCATTGGATTTTGGGATTTGAAGCCTATGTGAAAGATAAAAATGGTTCATTATCTCCGAAGTTTAAGGATTCTCATATTTTTAGCAGAGGACAAATTGTTCTGGTCGATTTTTTCGGTCATTTTGGGACAGAATTGACATTCGAACATCCAGCAATTGTTTTGGCAGATACATTTGACGGTGTTATTATTGCGCCAATATCTTCAAAATGTTTTAACGATGGTGTAGATACCCATGTATCTTTAAGTAAAAACATTCGCGATTTAGGGGAAGTAAAAAACAATTGTGGTATTAAATTAGAACAATCTAGATTTATTTCTAAACGACGTATATTACGGAAATTCAAACGTGTATCCAATACTGATAAATTGAATGAGATTGATGAAGTACTTATGAAAATCATGGCTCCATATAGCTACAACCTTTTAATAAAACATCAAGACCACTTATTAAAAGAATTAGCATCTAAAAATGAACTTCTGGAAGAAAAAGAGAAGGAAATTGAAAAATTGAACCGGAGAATAGAGTTTTTAAATGTACAAATCATAAGTGATCAGAGCGAAGATGAAAATGTTTCTTGAAAATGAAAATGATCCACTTTTTCACGTTTTTATATACTCTTTTCACGTTTTTTTATCATTTTTGAACGCTATTATGTTGCATTTATAACATAACGTGGTATATTCTAAATACATCAGGTGTATATTAATACCACCTAATATTTATGGACCTTAGCGTCCAGCGTTTTTAAACGCGCTCATGTGATTATGGCCTCGCGCCTACTAAACCCCGCCTAATTGGTGGGGTTTTTCATTTATTTTATGGTTTTCAATAAATAAAAATTTACACTTTTTACCGATAAATAAGGTGGGGGTGTAAAATGAATGTAAATCTAAATCTCAAACCATTTCAAGGTCAAATGGACCATATGGTATTACAGTTAGCTATCTTACTCATAGTTCCTTTAATTGCTGGCCTGTTCTTGAAGTGGTGCTTACGAGTGGTTATTAAATTGCCCAATGCATTAGCAAATTTTGTAGCAACATTAGGATTTTTAGTGTTTTTTTACAATATGATAAAGATTGTTCTCGGTTGATCTCAACGAAGCTACACGGAGTGCGTAAAAAAGGCCCATTGAACACCTAGATTAATTAGGGTGTGTAAATGGGCACTCAGTGATTATTTATTAAACAAACGTGCAAAGAATCCACTTTTCTTTTCTTCCTTAGCAGCAGCGATTAATTTTCTTGTCTCCATTGACTCCTTTAATGAGTCAGTTAGAAGTTTGTCTCTCTCTGATAACTTATTATCTATGTATTTTTGTTGCTGATCTAACCTTTTTACTAATTCCTCGTTAAATCTGGCCTGAATTTCAGAGTGTTCCAGGAGTGTTTCATTCTGTTTTTGAAGCGTTTGAACAGTTTCCATAAGGTTAAGCAGCATATCGTCAGAAACCTTTGTCTTCGGGCTTTGTGGGTCGCCTGTGCCGGAAGCCGACACGATCTTTTTAGCTATTTCATCCACTTGGATTCCATCTTTTGAAAGGTTCTTAAACTCTGATAATGCCCTTAGATCCCGTTCAAAAAAAAGACGGTATCCATTTTCACTCCTGGTAAACTGATAACCCGATTTTTCGAGCAGCTGGCAATACTTCCGAACTGTACTATCTGCTATATCGAGTATGTTCCCGATATCCTTTGTACTGTACTCCCTTCCAGTTTCGCTCATAACGTTCCCTCCTTGTTGCTATGTCATTCGATATGTTAAACCTTTTTCCCTTTATAAATCAAAGAAATCGTCTGATTTCACACCTGGATCTATTTTCCTTAATGCTTTTAAAACCTTCTGTACGGTCCTGATTGTGGGTGCACGATCCGAATCACCTGAAGTCAATTCATTTATTGTATTACGGTTTACTCCTGACTCCTTTGAAAGCCAAGTTTGCGATATTCCTCGTTTATCTAACCATTTTCCCAGTTTGCTGCGCTTTTTTCCTAATCCAAACACCTTAATCTCTCCCATCCACAATATTAGATGGTCAAGTAATGTCCAAAAAGCCTAAAAAAAATACCTTTTTTGGTGATTAAATTAGTCAACTTGGACAACCAGGGTTACATAAAATAGGCTAACAACACAATAACAACAGGGTAAAAACACGAAAATAACTGTTTTAGAAACTAGTTTTGAACACAGTATCTACTAAGTTATATTACTTCAGTTGTACAAGAGAAAAGGCTGTAAAAACAAGAAATAAAAAATCTGTTAAGAACGAGAGGAGCGAGTGAGGAGGAGGGGGAGCCCGAGGGGGAACCAAATTTCAAAATCCCTCTATCAAGACAATCGAGTTGGAGGTGATTGAGATGAAAGTAAAAATTAACCACGAAGACTTTACTACCATTAATAATGAGAATCTTATCCCCTATATCCAGAAGCATTCAGGCTGGGGTGTTATCGGCAAGAAAATTGAATCTGCTTATGATAATCTTCCCTGGCAACACGTACACCCCGACAAAGATTTATTTACAAATTATAACGGGGTTATGAATGAATGTGTAGACGGGCACGCCATCCACGAAGCCGTTTGTGTCGCGGACTATTCCATATGGACGGAAATGAAGCAATTCAGACCGACAGAGGACTTATATAAGCTGATTGACTATGGAATGCAAACATTAAAAACCGGTGTCCATAGAGACATCCTGCACCCGATTGCTGATGTGTTAAATACTATTATCATCAACCTATTTTTCTAGAATACGAGGTGAAAAGATGTGTTTACCAAAAAAAAAA
>NZ_LWJG01000004.1 GCF_001636425.1 Heyndrickxia acidicola | reverse complement strand
CTGACATCCACCTCATGGAAAGGTTGGACGAAGGAATTTGAGAGCGAAGACTCTGTGAGGCATGGGAGGGTTGACCTCCATGAGTAAATGTGGACATCCACCAGTGCGGTTATATTTTTACTCATCCACCATTTTCTGTAATGGATTGGTTAATGGGTTATAGCCCTTTTTTCTCACTCTGTCCAAAAATATCCTTTCAAGTGAAGATCCTCCAGATATAAAGGCATTTACCGTTTGGTAAACAACTATGAAATTCTAAGAAAACATGAGTAAATCGGCGTTTTCGCTTCTTTTATTGAGGGAGGATAGTTGAAGAACAAAAGGTGATATATTTAGAATATGTAATAATTATTTTGTTTATAAAAGGAGTCAAGTATGAGAGAAGAGATTATATCTCACATAGGTAAATTAATGGATTTAAAATTACAGTATGCTGGAAGGGCATCCAATCTTTTTTGGTTAGGGTTTGGGGATATGATTTTAGTAAACAGGAGAGGAAGAACAGAAGAAACGGCAGAGTATGCGTTACATATTCAATGTTCGTGGAGAATTACATCGGATAATAAGATTGTTGTTGCCTCAAGGGATTTCTACTCTCCTAGATCTGACTGGAAAGGTAACGAAGGTGATTTTGAATGGGATATAGAAGGTGAAAATAGATTCGATGAACGCATTAAAACCTTCTTAAAAGCCAAAGGAAACCTAATTGTACAGCAAGTTGAACCTGATATGTTTGGTGGGTTCAAGCTCATTTTATCTAATGGGTATATGCTAGAAATATTTCCAGATAGTTCAGAAGAAGATGAACAAAGTGAACACTGGAGATTTTTTAACCGAAAAGGTAATGTCCCTCATCTTGTTGTTTCTGGTAAGGGAATTGATTGGGTTTGAATTTAAATATTATATTGTTAAAAATGTACATAAACAAACGGGCACTAGAGTTCAACAACAATTCAAGGTAAGGTAGTGTGATTTATTTGGTAGCGTATAGGATTTTTATATATTCAATAATATTAGGAGTAGGGCTTTTTGTAACTACTGTTATCTTACCAGGTACATTGCACTTTAGTTTAACCGCATCAAAGTGGTTGTTTTTTATAATTTCAGCTGTAATCTTAATATTCTCTAAAGAAAAATGGTGGAGTAAGCTTATTTCTTTAATTCTTGCCGTGGTAATTGATATTTTATTTGTTATTTTACTTAATCCAAAATAAAGCTTGTTTTTCCCATTTACTTATTAAACTATCGGGTGCAAGAGCTAAACACATCTGGCTGTCATTGTGGGCAGCTTTTTTTATGTCACTATCGTGGCAGTTTAGCATTCCTGTAGATCGTTAAATATCAGGTTTGAAAAAAATAGAGCCCCTCAGTAAGATACGAGTATAGAGACCAATCTAAACTCATTGTCTTAAGGAGGAAGCCCTACTATGAATTTTAAAATGCAAGACAAACAAAATCAACTAATTGAAAGAATTTCCGATACACACCTTATTGTTGGTGTGGATATCGCTCAACAACTACACGTTGCTCGAGCTGTTAACTTCCGTGGAATTGTAGTTGGAGATCCTCTTTCATTTGAAAATAATGAAGAGGGGTTCGTAAAACTATTAAGTTGGATTCAAAACTTACAAAAACTAAAAAAATTAGATTCAACAATAGTTGGTATGGAGCCTACAGGTCATTACTGGATTAATCTATCCAAATGGTTATATAACCAAAACATTGAGGTAGTAACAGTCAATCCCCACTTAGTAAAAAGGAATAAAGAGAATCGTGATAATACTCAATCGAAGAGTGATAAAAAAGATGCCCTCGTAATTGCGGATATGGTGAAAAACGGCTATTATTCCTTTGTTCGTCAAACATCAGAATCATTTGAGAAACTTAGAGTTCTAATTTCTAGCCGTGATGTAATTGTTAAACGTCTCGTGATGGGTATTAATCAAGTAAATCGATGGGTGGATATAGTCTTTCCAGAACTCAGACAAGTATTTAAAGATGTATCCTGCAAAGGGGCCATCGCAACCCTTCGTTTATTTCCTACACCAGATGAAATATCTTCACTAGAAACACTAGATGTCATGAGGGGTTGGAAGTCTTTAATGAAACGACAACCAGGACCCAAGAAGGCACAATTACTAATCAATCTAGCGAAATCCTCTATTGGGACCGGACAAGCTCTTGATGCTTATAAATTCCATTTAGAACAATTATTAGAGGAATATGACCTCGCTGTAAAACAACTCGAAAGAGTTGAACAACAAGTTAAAGAAGTTCTCTATACAATACAATACAATACCATTTGCAAAAAAATTACTTATGATTAAGGGAATAAGTGAAATTTCATTAGCCGGGATATTAGGTGAATCAGGCGATCTAAGTGGTTTCTCTCACGGGAACTCTCTATTACGTCATGCGGGATTACATTTAGCTGAAGCAAGTTCAGGCAAATGGAAAGGTCAGATTGTTATTTCAAAGCGTGGAAGGTCCAGACTACGACGATTCCTCTACTTAGCAACTATGAGCCTTGTGATGAATAACCCTGAATTTAAAGCCCTCCATTCCCATAATGTGAAGGGAAAGAAGTTAAAGAAAATGAAATCAATCATGAAATTGATTGGTAAACTAGCAAGGATTTTTGTAGGAATAGCTAGAAGAAACGAGTCTTACTGTCCCAATAAAATCCAAGCCGTAATCCCTTTAGCAGCCTAAGAAAAAACGTATTTTAAATAGTTTCTTTAATATTGAATGTTGTCTTATTCGTAGGATTTCAAATATGTACGGAGTACCAGGTTTATTCAACAAAAGGGCACAGTGACCCATCAGGTTAGCATAACTGGCCTCCACCCCTTGGATAGGCATGACGAAGGAATGAGAGGGCAATTGACCCGTTGAGACATGGGAGGGAAAGCCTCCAGGGGCGGCGTGGAGATGTGCATTATATGGTAAAATATGGAGTGGTAGCTGACTCCTTTATTTAACTATGCCTTCACGAAACCAAAATGATCTGAACTCATATCAATTTCACGTAAATCCACATACAAGGGTTTTGAAATCCTGCGAATAAGTGAGCATTCGAGAGATATTCGTATTAAGCTGAGGGAGTTGAACAAGAAGACTTTAATATTTTTCCACTTGTTGAGTTGATGCTAAAATAAAAATGGACAACAACGACTACAACATCAAAATAGAGGTGTAAGAATGAAGTTAGATGAGTTTACAATTGGACAGGTGTTTCAAACTAAATCATTAAAATTAACAAAAGAAGATATTATGAGGTTTGCAGGTGAATTTGACCCTCAATATATGCATTTGGATGAGGAAAAAGCAAAGCAGGGAAGGTTTGATGGAATTATTGCTTCTGGTATACATACGTTAGCCATTTCTTTTAAGCTTTGGGTTGAAGAAGGTTTCTACGGTGAGGATGTCATTGCAGGAACACGGATGAATAATATTAAATTTATTAAGCCTGTGTATCCTGAAGATGAATTGCATATCATTGTTGAAGTTATTGATAAGAAAGCAACTAAAGATGAAACAGGTATCCTTACTGTATCTTTATCTACCTTTAATGATAGAGACGAAAAAGTTTTTGAGGGCGACTTGTCCGTATTGATAAAGAGATGAAGGTAATTGAAAAACATAAGATTCTTGTTGAACTAATGGGTGCTTTAGTTTAAGATGTTTTAATTTTTGGTGCTTTTCACTAGTTCATAAAACGAATTAAAAAAAGCTTGTTAAACTGTTTTCAGTTAACAAGCTTTTTTGTTGTTATTAATTAATCCAAAGCCAAACCTATCAATTATTACTTAGTAAACCAAGATAAAGGCTTTTTATATCTAGCCTTAATGGGCTTAATGTATATTTAACGAATTACGGTGTGTTTTTAATGTTATTTGATACGCTGTTTAGCGCACTTTTTCAAGTTTTGTACTACAAAACAGAACCCGTTTTGTTTTGAATTCTCTTTTGTCATTCTTGAATCCTATCTCACTGACTTAACATGATGACTCTTCTTAACTGTCAGTGAATTAGGGACCAACCCATAAATAAGAAAAATCTAATCCTATAGATCATGCATTATACTTGATCAAAACGTTGCCTCAGCCGGATAGCCTCGTTGTTCCCAGTAACCTTGAATACGAGTGGATGCAAATTCGACACGATTTACCCATTTGATGGATTTATACCCATACATTCTGGGTACCACTAATCGAAGCGGAAAACCTTGTTCGACACGAAGCGGCTGTCTGTCCATCTTATAAGCAAGAAGAACATCCGCTTCCATAGCCTCTTTTAGGGACAAGCTTTCTGTATAAACACCGTCTGCAGAATAGAAGGTGATGAATGAAGCTTCTGAATTGGGTTTTACCAAAGAAACAAGCTCACGGATGTGAATTCCTTCCCATTCCACATCCGCTACCGTCCACCCTGTTACACATTGAAAATTTTTGGTTTGTTTTGTGACAGGGAATGACTTCAATTGTTCAATGGTGATGGATGTTGGAGTAGTCACCAATCCATCGACCTTCAACCGGTACTTGTCGAGCGTGACTTTCGGATAGTTGTCCGTCACGGTAAAGTACTCTGGAAACTCGTGTACATCTGTTTTCGAAGGTGTTGAAAACTTTTCGCGCAAAGTGAAAAGCTTTGAAAACGGAGTCATCGCAATCACTCCGACCACCAATCCTGCAACACCCCAACGCAGAAATTGTCTACGTTCTGGGTCCATTTTTTTCGTCACCAAAGTCGAGGGATACTTTGTCCCGGTTGCTTTTAATAAACCGTGCAAGATAAACCAAAATCCTAAGATATAGGACAAATTCCCGTGCCAAGCGAAGGCTGCCTCTCTTATGCTTGCGGGAAACCAATTAATTTGCCATAAAGAAAGTCCAGTTAATACGATTGCCATACCGAAAAAAATGGGCATAAACCAATCTATATTTCGAATGCGCTTCCCGTTTGGCAGTTTTTTAAAGAATGGAGAAAATAAAGATAGAAAGAATACGATACCAAGGAAAATATGCACATCATAGAAGAATGACAGATACCGTATTAACCTCACATGCAAAAATGGGATATATAGAAAAAGTCCTGTTAAGATGAGACACATGAAAGATACAATCGAGTAATTGTGAATCCAGATATAATATTTTGGCCATTTCCCATGTGGAAACCATTTTCTTTTCATCTTTCGCCACCGCGCTCTCTTAAAATTTTGTTCAACCATAGCATGAATATTTACGGTTAATTAAATAAATATTCAAAAAATAATTAATGACCTCTGTGTTTTGGTAGTAATCTATTAAAGCTGTTGAGGAAATCGTAAGGTGGTGAATTTAACTTTAAGCTCGGACCGTTTTTTAAACCTGCAGTTTTAGTTTCTTTTATAGCAAAAAATTTTAATATAACTCTATCTTAAAGGATTAAATAATACTTATTATTAGATGATGTTTATATTATCTTATTTCATTGTAGTTAATGGGTGCAAGAACTAAGGACCAGCTATCATTATTGGTAGCTTTTTTTGCGTTAGCACGAACACGTCAGGGAGTAGAGGAAGGTATATGTCTTTTAAAGCTAGACTATGTATTATTACATTTAAAACTCTAAGGTAGGGAGATTCGAAATGGATAAAAGATTTCAGTTTGACTTTGAAATCGATTTTACGAACGGAGGTGGAATTCAAGGACAGGAATTTCGCTTTGATATTGATGGAGATGACAGAGTTAGCTAAGTACATTGTAGAGGATTTGAGGTTATTAATGGTTGGTGAAGTAAGGATTCTCAAAAAGAAAATCATTAATGACAAACATAAACGAAAACCTGTTGATAAGAAATATTAAGCAAAAATCAGTTAAAAACTTCAGTTTAAGCCGCTAAATCAGGAAAGTGCTAAGTGGGAGGTGTAAAACTGGTTGGAAAGTTAATCAATGAATTTTTCCCATAGAAAAAAATGAATAGAACCAACTGAAGAAATAAGCTGGTTCTTTTTATGGACATTTTAAATTGTAGAATCATTAGATATCGTTAAATACCTATCGAATTCTCTGATTTCACTTTATTTTTTTGTTGATTTTGAAGTTGAAAAAAAAATGAGGTTAAAGCGACGATCAAAACAATAGCAGCAGGCAGCCATACTGCGTTTAGATGCCACCTTAATTCCACAGCTCCACATATGGCAGCACCCACACAATAAATGATGATGTCAAAAATCCAAATGAAAATGGAGCTTGATGGAACAGAGGGAGTTATTGCGTCTCTTTTTATATTCCAGATCAATGATTCAATCAATCCTGTTGTGGTGCTGGTAATAACCGTTGTGGGCACACCATTTACTCCAATTCTTCTGGCTGTCACTCCTTGTACGCCCATTGCAAAAGAAAGAAGAAGGATTAATACCAATCCATCAGACGCATTAAAGCATGTAGATAGAATACCGAATAAAACCAAAGCAAACAGTTCAAGGCACAAGGTAATGGTTACGATGGGATTCAAGCCCGTTATATGCCTTTTTTTCTTTACAATGAAGGCTCCAGCGGCAACACCCAAGATAAAACCAGAAAGAGCCACTATATAACCGATGGGCTTTAATCCATCTGCATGGATGATCGACAAACCCAGAAAAACCGTATTACCAGTCATGGCAGCTGTTAATACTTGTCCAAGTGCCAGAAAGCTGATAGCATCTGCACACCCAGAGGTCATTGTAAGTAAAATAACCATAAAATTTTCCACTTTTTTAAATAAATTCATCATCATACCCCTTTAATATTTAACAATCTCCTTTTAAAAAACTGATAGAGTTCAGCAGGAACTTTCCCATTCAATTAAATATGCATTTGTTAGTGATTGTAATAGCGAGATGCAGGCAGGCCGGAAGGTTAGAGCGATACCTTAATGAGATGTTTTTTACCACATGTATACTAATTGTAGGATACAGGGGGATATACTAATAAGCGCTTAGAAAGGGCTCTTCTAAATATACTTTGATAATCCATACTTTCTATTTCGATTCTGTATTGTATACAGATTCGGTTAAACAGTTCACTCAAAATGTCTTTAACCAAGTTTTGAATGATATTTTCATCCGATTTCTTGGCGTTATTTAGAACAAAACTTTTAGTCTTCTCATCGTATATACCCATTTTGATCGTATTGAATTTTTCCCCTTCCACAAAATCCTGACTAAAAAAGATTCCATACAGTTGTTTATCAAATCGAACGATAAGGCCTTCACTTCTTAAGTCTCGAGGATCTTTTTGGGCAATATACTCCGAGTGAACAGCAAATTGTTTGTAATCAACGATTTTCAATCTCTTAAGAAAATCAGTCGGTTTCATATATCCTTGTGTCATATAATCGTGTTTATTTTCGAGATAAAGCTGCTTAATTGCTGTTAATTCATTCTCTACTTTTCCTTGTTTTAAAATTCCCTTCCATAATCCTGTAATCCAATCCATTCCTTTGCATTTCACCCAATGCTCAAGGGGGGCGGTGTAAATAGAAGCATCATGAAGAGCTGATTTCTTTTTAAATGCAAGAGGATGAAGTGTATAGAGGAAAAAGCCAAGTTCTTCCTCCAAAACCCATCCTGTTTGCAATAGTAAATTTTTTATTTCTTCTCCGTTTTGAGCTTCCCACTCTTTGTAATAATTATCATCAGATTCAAAATAATCTAAGGAATAAATAATTAGCTCATTCTTTGATTGAAGAAGTTTTAGAACTTCAGTGAGCTTTTCCATTCTGAAATTTCGATTCTCCATATACACATGATTCAAAAAGTAAATATAACCATTTTTATGTTTAAGGAGATCCGGGTTCTGATCCAAATAAAACCAGAGATCCTTACAGAGTTCTGAAATGGACTCCAATTCAAAATACGAGTCTCGAGAGGTTAATAAATCATTTAATAGTAAAGGAATATTCAAGCGATATCCTGCCAATATTCCTATTTCATGTTCCTGATCCTTAATGGAATACCAGTATGATTCTATAAAATTGGCACCATTTACAAGTAAATCTGAATGATTTCTGTGCCGTAAAAGTTTCATGATAAATCTCCTTACATATATATTCTTTTTAATTGTAGCAAATCATGCAAGAAATAACTAAAGGGAAGAGTTGATTATCTAAGTTAATTAAAAATTTATCAGTACGGCAATTTAAAAATTGGAGATTGAGGTAACACCTATGAAATATTTTTAAAAAATTGACTAACCTAAACAGTGTTCCAAATTTTCAATAGATTTAATGAATGGAGATCCTACCATTAGGAGAGGCAGACAAGCCTGTTTTTAGAAAGTCTTTTAGTATTTGGTTACAATGTATATAACTATAACATATTTATCTTTAACATATATAACGTAATATACTATGACATATAGGTATAAAATTCTTCTTAGAAAATGCCTCTTTAGTTGGCCGGATTTTTTGCACCTGTTTTTTTAGGAGGGATGAAAGATGATTAAATATAGAAACTTTTCAATATACACTGTTTGACCAGGACATTCTAAGGAAGAAATCATCTCCAACTATGTGGATTAGAACCTTCTTTTTTCAAATCCCACCCTTATTCATCTTTTCATAAATAGGTGAGTGATGAACAGATTTAAATAGTTTTTTAAAAAAGCAATATCTATCAATTAGGTCTTTGTATTTTTTAGAATAGTTCAAAAAATTAATTATAATGAAATGAAACAATTTTTCTTGTATAATAAAAATCTAGGAATGAAAGCGGATACAATGTTATTCTAATTAAGCGGCAGAGGAGTTGCATATTAAATTAAAATTATTTATACACCCCATTCTATAATGATTTATACGTTCAAAATAGTAATATAGGTGATTGTTGGTTCATTAAAGGATTCGATAAAAACTCCAACAAGCATTGTTGTATAACTTGAAAACATTTTTTACATCTATAATATTTTCCTATTTACTAATCCCTAAGCATTTTAAGATAAGATAGGAAAAAACATTCCGTTTGGAAGATAGAAAATAACTAAAATGAAGGGGGAAAATGTGTGTCAAACACAAACACAACCAAGAAGTTGACCATAGTATCCTTAGTATTAATGATTTTTACTTCTGTCTATGGATTCAACAACATTCCAAGATCATTTTATAAGATGGGTTATGCGGCTATTCCTTGGTTTATAATATCAGCCATTGCCTTCTTTGTTCCTTTTGCATTAATGGTAGCTGAATTTGGTTCCTCCTTTAAAGAGGAAAAGGGTGGCATCTATTCATGGATGGAAAAATCCATCGGCCCCAAATTTGCCTTTATAGGAACGTTCATGTGGTATTTCTCTTATATCACTTGGATGGTTAATGTCGCATCTGGTATGTGGGTTCCGGTGTCAAATGCGATCTTTGGAAAAGATACAACCCAAAGCTGGACTTTATTTAATCTTCATGGACCTCAAGTTCTGGGGATTTTTGGAATAGTATGGATTCTCATCGTAACCTATACATCAACAAAGGGTCTGGATAAGATTAAGAAAGTGACATCTTTAGGAGGAACTGCGGTTCTATTATTGAATGTATTTCTTTGGGTTGGTGCCATTGCCGTACTAATAGGGAATCATGGACATTTGGCTCAGCCGATTACAGGGGTCCATTCATTCACGCAAACACCTAATCCTAAATATGCGGGGGATATTATTGCTTCGTTAGCCTTTGTTGTCTATGCCCTCTTTGCTTATGGCGGACTTGAAGCAGTAGGCGGTTTAGTAGATGTGACGGAAAATCCGGAAAAAACTTTTCCGAAAGGAATTCTTTTATCTGCAGCCATCATCGCTGTCGGTTATTCATTAGGTATACTGTTAATTGGTATATTTACGAACTGGACTTCTGTAATGGGTATTCCGAATGTTAACCTAGGTAACGCAAGTTATATCGTAATGGCTAATTTAGGCTACTCACTAGGAACCGCATTTGGAGCAAGCCATGCTGCCGCTGCAGCTTTGGGCTCTGGTGTTGCAAGATTTATTGGATTGTCAATGTTCCTGGCATTGTCCGGTGCATTTTTTACCTTGATGTATTCACCGTTAAAGCAGATGATTGAAGGAACGCCTAAGAGATTATGGCCTGGAAAAATCGGTGAAACAAAAAATGGGCTGCCTGTTAACGCTATGTGGATTCAAGCTGTTATTGTTTGTATCATGATTGCGTTAATTGCTTTTGGTGGAAGCACAATGGCCACGTTTTTTAACATCCTCGTATCGATGACAAATGTGGCTATGACGTTACCGTATGTATTTATAGCACTAGCATTCCCATATTTTAAGAAAAAAATAGAAATCAATAAACCGTTTATCGTTTATAAAACGCAAACTAGCGCAAACATATGGACATTCATTGTTGTTGTGACCGTTGGACTTGCAAATCTTTTTAGTATCATCCAGCCAGCTATAGAAGGGGATATGCAAACAACCATTTGGAGTGTGGCAGGACCTATTATTTTTTCCATTGTTGCATGGTTAATGTATAGCAGATACGAAAAAGGAAATGAAGTTAAAGCGCATAAACAAAAGAAAATCAGTTAGGCTTATAATTTAAGACATCCGTTCTAATGAGTATGATTATAAAATTACAAAAGGAGAAGGGAATCATTTGACGATGAGTTCTCTCCTCCTCTTTTTTTATGGATATTCTTAGAAAGCAATATAAATTGCGCGTGAAATAGAAGATAGTTTTCTTGTAGTTCGATTCTCAAACACCCTAATATTTGTAAAAAGACAAACAGGAATTTTATATCCCCTTTATAAATGCTTTAAGATACTGCTTGCATTATTTTTATATCGCAAGCCCGCCTGCACATAACGGTCCACCATTTCCCTCGTTTTATGCCCGGTTTGTTTCATGATCGCAATCTCGGTCATCCCCATCATGGCTGCACTTGTAGAGAGTCCACTTCTTAAACTGTATGCTGCGAAATCGTTTTCATTCATTCCAAGAGCTCCAACATATTTTTTTAAGAAGAGAGAAATTGACTTAACTCCGAGTCTTTCCTTTACATTGCCATGCCTGTCAATGGATCGGAAGAGGGCACCAGAAGTAATATTTGTTGCTTCTATCCATGCCTTTACCGGACAATATTCATTATAGGTATAGATAATACCCTTCACTAAATCATCATTCTTGGGTTTTGGTTTCACGGATTTTGACATCCATCCCAAAACTATTGACCTCTAAATCTTCTATATTAATGGCTACCAGCTCCGATCGCCTGCTAGCTAAGGCAACTCCCAATAAAAGAATAGCCTTATCTCTTATTCCGATAAGGTAATGGGTATCCATTGTACAATCAGCTCAGGAAGGACCTGAAGCATCAATGTCGTCTTCGATTTTTGCTGCGAACCGATTTCCCTCTTGATTCCATCCATTAATGACTGCACAACCTAAACAGTGTTTCAAATTTTTAATAGAATAAAGGGAGATCCTGCAATTAGGGGAGGAAGAGACAAGCCTGTTTTTTAGAAAGTCTTTTAGTACTTTATTGCAATGTATATAACTATAACATATTCATCTTTAACATATATAACATTATATACTATGACATATAAGGGAACTCTCCTTTAGTAGGCCCGATTCCTTGCACCTGTTTTTTAGGTGGAATGAAAGATAAAAAGGATGTATAAAAGAAGAACTTAAAAACCATTAATTATGGTTATTTGCTTAATTTGTATATTAAATCCTTTTGACTTTTAAAAAGGTTCATCGCATTAAAGGAGGTTTATTTTTAAGAAAATTTCGCGCCCCATCCAATCGGATTGCGCTGTATATTACAATGTCAAAATACTTCAGAACGAAAATTGATGAGACAATCGAAATCTCTCTCTTTATAGTTTATTATGGTCGTACCTTAGGGGAGTGCTGCTTTTTGCATTATTTAACACATGACCCACATTTTGTGGCGAATCACCATCAACGGATTGAATTTTACAAAAAGCAGACAAAGAAGGAAATTTTTAGTTAGGGAGGCTTAGCGGGAAGTCGGAAAGGGTATAGATTTAATTATGAGAATAAGAGATGGATAAGGATGGATGATCATTAAATCGTTAAATGAGGAAGAGTAAATAAAGCTGATTGGTAAAGCAATTAAGAAGATTTCTTCGTCATTCACCACTGATAAAAAACTCAGCATTCTCAACCACATTGTTTTTTATTTTATTGCCTGCCATTTTATAGCCGTAATTCTTGTTCCCTCGCGAGGGGAAGATTCGATATAAAACTCGTCCATCATCTTCTTTACGCCGGGTATGCCTGCGCCAAGTCCTCCAATGGTGGAGTAGCCTGGTACCAGTGCTTTTTGAATATCTGGTATTCCCGGTCCGGTGTCTGAAGCGATGATTTTTAGTCCTATTTTCCATGGTTCTTCAAGCGGTTCGAATTGAATGTGGCCGTTTCCTGCATACCGGTAGATGTTGCGAGCCAGTTCTGATACAGCGGTAATGATTCTTGCTTTATCGAGAGATTGGAATTGCAGCGTTTGAGCAAGCTCTCTTCCCATTTTGCGGGCGATGATGATGTCTTCTTCAGTTTGAATAGGGATCAGTGCCAAAGTATTCATGATTTCCCTCCCTATCAAAAACAATCGTTTTTGATGGTTAATTTCGTGTGCTTCATAAACCCGTAGATGGCTGCTGTCACTTGTACAAAAAAGCCAAAAGAAGGGCGAGACCCCTTCTTTTGGCTTATGTCTAGTTCTATTGCCTAGTTCATTACTGCCAATCAGTATTTGGCTTTAGTATCAATAAAATGACACTTTTATCTTTTTCAAAATTCCATGCAACAAAAGAATTTTCAACTTCTGCATGCAAACAGGTTTCAATTTGGTCTTTATGCTTTTGAAGAAGCCTCTTCTCAAGATTTCTTTTGGATAGACGAAGCGCTTCATGGAATCCTAAATGAATTAACTCTTTTTCAACGGCGATCAAAATCTTATCCCTAGTGATTACCAGGGTTCTTGAATTCAATAGTTGGGAAAAAATGCTTCGGGGCGCTTTTTCTGCCTCTCTGCTCAGCTCATAGATCTCATGATCAACTCCAGCCTGTCCGGGATACTCAGAGCCATTTTTCTCGTTTAAGTCAGCGGCTATTCCTAAAAGCATGCCCGAATGGCTGTCTAAATTCCAGTCATAATAAAAATCGCTGATTTCCATATCTATATTCAATTTGATATAAGTCTTTATTTCTTCTGTAATAGTAGGCATCATCATGTCCCGAATTTTCTGAACGTGCTTTCCCTGCTCTGTAGAGAGGAGCTTATTTTCGATTGGTGACATGAAATCCCTAATGTATACAGCGATATACGGATGGGAAATGGTCGCAAACACCGAGCCGGGTCCTTTTCCGTAATGCTCTCTTAGTAATCTTCCGATAAAGCTACCTAGTTCTTTTTCTTTTCGCTTCAATTCCATTCTCGTCATCCTTTGAAAATTCAGGCTTCATATCCCAAATCCGTCCGTGCTCGAATGTCATTTGGCGAAACACCAGATGCTTTTAGTATAACGGAAAGGAGAAGATATGACTATGCCTTATACTTCTCTATTCCAGGAAAGAATTCCTTTATCTTCTAAAAAATTTTTCTGATTCCGCCGTTTTTTGGCGAAAAAAAGAGGGTAAAATCTATTATCCTAATCTATGTATTTCACATGGAAAATGGTAAGATGAAAAAAAGGAGAGAGGATACAATGCTTCTTTCTAAAAGAAATGGTGGCAATTCAAATGGATGTTAAAGCACAGCAGACCAAGCTGGCGAATAACTTCGGGAAGCTGCTTCGGGATAAATTTGGCAAAGGACCGGAAGCCATTTATGTTTCCATCTCACAGCCGTATGTTCTTGTGTACGTGAACGGATTTGTTTCTGCCATGGAGCAGGTACTGCTGGACCAGGGCCAGGATTTAACCGTAAAGACAACCCGGGAGCATTTAATGATCTCGCTGGATCCAGAAATGCGCGGGCAGATAAAGGCCATTACCGATATGGAAGTTCAGCATATATACTATGACTGGAATCTGGAAAATAGAACTGGGGTCTTTATAGCCATCAGTTCCAATAGGGACGATAAACAGGAAGCCTCTTACAATGGTATGGATGAGGTACACAAAGAAATTATCCAAATCAGTGAGAGGGCAGAAAAGAGCCCTGATGCAGTCCATTCCAATATGTTAAATCCACGTTCTCTTGTTGTATTCCGCAGCGGCATCCTAGTTCCGATTGAAAAGCAGCTCGTTTCTCTCGGATTTGATGAAACTTTGCGGGTAGCAAAAAGACAGCTGGAAGGTGATATGCTGAAAAAAAGCACACTATTTTCCAAGGTCTTGAATGCCGCCGTGCTGGATGTTTTCGTTGACTGGAATTTTGAACTTGATAACAGTGTCATTTCCTTTATATTAAAACCAAATGAATAATAGGCAGTAATGAACTGGACAAATTGTGCCGGACATAAGCCGAAAAGAGCAGGGGGTTCCCTGTTCTTTTCGGCTTTTTCTTTTTAAAGAGAAAACCGATCGCCATCTTATGTTGAAAGGGCTGGGAACATGAATCAAGACATCGAACTCACAATGTTTATAAACGAACTCCATCGCCTTCAGGAAGAATTGAAAAAAGTACGTAGTGAAAGCCTAAAAAAAGAGCTTCAGAAAGATATTCGTCTCTTTATGGAGGTAATTGAAGAAGTGAAAATCCGGATGCAGGAAACAACATAAAAAAACTCCCTCAGTATACTTGAGGGGGGGTTCCCATCTTAGTGGATAGTTTTTAAATGCTAGCTATCAGTTTCCCAATGGTAGTAACGATTACCTCATCATTGCCATAATAAAGATGATACTCCATATGTTTGCTTGCTTCGGAGAATTTCTGTATCTTAGGCAGCACATGTATGGTTTTAAGGGGCAATCTTCTCATTTTTATAAATCTCATTGACGGCTTGATTAACCGAATTTCTTAGACGCGAAATTATAGCATATTTCAGTGTGTCCATAAAGGAGTATCGGCTTCATTTAGCGTTTTAGCATAAGTCGTGTTTGTGATAGCAAACAAAATGGGAATGAAAAGTGGCAATACAATTTTTTTATCATACCACCTCGCTGCAGTTTCCTTGTATTGGCTGGGATTTATTCTTTTCTTTATTTGATTTCTATTTAATCTGGCTTGTTTTTATAGGAGTCGTAATTACTTGGATGGGATGACCTTATAGAAAAATCGTTCTCCTAATAACGGATTTATCAGAAGAAGAGGTAGAAACATAGGCAATTACTAATGTTAAGGCAATCAAGAACAAAACAAAGAGTATGATGGGACTGAATATGCGATTCCTGGTGTTTGTATGAAGAAAAACAAATATGGATTTATCTACACTATGTAAAGCAATGATCACCTGGCCACTTAGTATGGAGGATATAATGGAACTTTTCTTACATCTCTTTTGTAAAAGATATAATGAAGGGAAGAGGTGAAAATGGATACAGTTCAATTAATAGAAACTATCATTTTTTTCATTTTGTATACAGGGGGATTGATTTATTTTTTAGGCATAAACCGTGTGGCAGGAAAGCAAGTATTTCCTTTTAAAAAAACGAATCAAGTATTTAAGAATATGCTATCTTACATCAAGAGATAAAAAGATAAAAATCAGCTTTTACTTGGTAGGAATATTGTTGAGCATAATATGTTTTGTAATTGTGATGCAAAAAGGTGAGTTCTCCAACACATCAATTGTAATTATTCCTGTCATCGGATTATCCTATTATTCAAATCAATTCATTATAGGTGAGAACGGTATTATTTATCGGGATAAATTTTGGAGATGGGCAAACATAAAATCTGTTGAGTTCCACCTTATAGATAAATTTCATAAATACTCAGACCGAATCGAAATGGGGGAGGATTGCTATACCTTTTATTTAATTAATCAAAAGGGAAATAAGAGCTTCCGGCCTGTTATCTTGACAGAAGAAGAACGAAATATGATCATTTCGATTTTGAAAACTCACTCCATTCCTATGATAGAAAGGCAAGTACCGAAATATGGATATTTTACATAGCAAAGCAGGGTCCTCCGTAAAAGGATTCCTGTTTTGCTATGCAATTAAAACATTCCTTTCTTTCAAATAAAATTAAATCCAAAACGATTTTATCAATGGCTAAACATAAGATAAACCAACCCTGTCTATTTAATTAAATTTTACAGTAAATACCATTTAAATCTAATAACACAACCAAATAGAATCCTTATATAATATAGTTATAATGGTTGTCCCTGTAATGCTTTAAAAGCTCGCACAAGCAACAGAAGAATCTAAAAAGAGATGATTGTAAATTTTGGTGAGATTAGGGTATAATAGTTAAACGAGATTCTAATTAGAATGATATATATTTAAAAATCATTATTTTTAAAAGATGAGGGAAAAAAGGCGTGAATCAACATATATTTAAAGAACTATCCTCTAAAATGAACCAAATAAAATGGAAGCATACACAGGAAAAGATAAAGGTTTTAATTGATAAGGATTATATTCAGTCAGAGCGCGAACTATTTCCTTATCGACTGAGCAAAGAGGAAATTAATCATATTCGAAACGGAAAATAATAATGTAGAAAAAGAAGACTCAAGATGAATTGGGTCTTCTTTTTTCTTTCTTAGTAAGAATCACTTTTGACTTCTGCAGCGAAATATTTAAACAGGAAACAAAAGGATTTCTTATCAAGTTACAAATTATCAGAAAAAACCAAGTGACAAACTAATAATATATAGTCGAGTAAAAAAAGCATTCAGTAACATTCATGGATTTACGGTAGAAGCCAGGTCAAAGTTTTTCTATCTAGAAAGGGTGAATTGTTTTTATTAAGATGAAGTTTGATAAAGAAATTTATCGGCAGATTGATGAAGCACGCACGTTGTTCTCTTATTTTGCTAACATAGATGGCTAAGGCTACTAGATAATGTACGATGAATCAATTGGAACAGGAGTTAATGAAAAATTTAAAAACTATATTCACCGAAGTATTTTAAAAATTGTGTTGACTGGTTAAATATCAGGGTGTATTATGGTTTCAAGAAAACGATTTCTTGAGTAGGGGGGCTGATGGTGACTGCTACCATTGAACATGTTGCCAAACTTGCAGGGGTTTCAAAAGCAACCGTTTCCCGTGTAATAAATGGAGTGTCGACTGTATCAGAGGAAAACAGAAATAAAGTAAAAAAAGCGATGAAGGAATTAAATTTCGTTCCCAATTTAACAGCAAGGAATTTGAGGAATCAACGGACTGGCAATATCGCTGTTGTTGTACCTGAGGTTGGAAACGCATTCTTCAGCCGGTTAGTACAGTCAATGGCCATTGAAGCGGAAAAGCAAGGGTACCAACTTCTAATTTGCCAATCAAGATATAAGCACGAACAAGAAGTGAATTACTTGAATTTCCTTAAAACCAAGCAGGTCGATGGAATCATCCTGGCAGCTGTTCGGAATGAGTGGGAAGTGATTGAAACATATCTTGCTTCCGGGCCGATTGTTTTATGTAATGAAACAGTCCAAAACGCAACGGTTCCTGTTATATCACCCAACCAGGAATATGGTGGATACATAGCTGCTAAGCATTTGCTGGAACAGGGACATACGAAAATTGCCTATTGCATGGGCGGCGATGACAGTAAAACCGGCCTGCTGCGTAAAAAAGGATTTTTAAAGGCTATTCAAGAATTTGATCTCATTTTTGATGAAAAGTACTATTTTAATAGTGAAACACCGCAAACAGGGTCGGGTTTTGAGGATGGCAGAGTTCTTTTTTATCAAATACGTAATATGACTGAGCCTCCTACTGCCATATTTACCGGCAGTGATGAAGTAGCTGTGGGAATCATTACGGAAGCTAAGAAATTCGGCTGGAACGTACCGAATGATCTGGCTGTTATTGGTTTCGATAACCAGCCGCTTGCCAGCATTATTGAACCGAGCCTGACAACTGTTGACCAGCCGATTGATTTAATTGCACAAAAGGCAATTAAAGTATTGATTGAAAAAATTAATGAGGGAACGACGTTAAAATACGAAAACTATGAATTTCCCTTAGAGTTGATCATTCGAGAATCCACAATAAAAACGAGAATACCGACTGTTTTCTCATAGAATTAAAAATGATAGTAGATTTTAAATGACATTTTAGATTTTAAAAGACTACTATTATTTTTGGAAACACAAGAAATCGATTTCTCGAAAAGTTGTTTCACTCATGCTGAGATCAATTAAATGTGGTTTTTAATACATCTTTAATAAAGGAGAGACCGTGGTGGAGCAGGCATACCAAAAGGTTGAGAGTAATCCAAGTGAGACAGGAAAAAGAAAGATTGGTACAAAAACAGCCAAAAAATTAAGGTACATGAAAGAGAATTATCAATTATATCTTTTTGTTTTACCAGCTATAGTCCTGTTGATTATTTTTAAATACATTCCCATGTATGGAGCCATAATCGCATTTAAGGATTTTAGTCCTTTGTTAGGAATTCTGCACAGTCCTTGGATTGGGTTTCAGAATTTCGCAAAATTTATGAGTACGCCGGATTTTATGAATTTATTAGAGAATACCTTGAAATTAAGTGTTTTTGGACTTTTATTTGGTTTCCCTGTCCCAATCATTTTAGCACTTATGCTTAATCGAATAAGAAGTATTGCTTTAAAGAAAAACATTCAATTAATTTTATATGCACCCAATTTTATCTCTGTGGTTGTGGTCGTCGGAATTGTCTTCATCATGTTATCTCCGGTTGGGCCAATCAATCATATCATTAGCTTTTTTGGTGGAAAGACCATCGATTTTATGACAGACCCAGGGTACTTTAGATCCATTTATATCATTAGTGATATTTGGCAATTTGCTGGCTGGGCATCTGTAGTGTATCTGGCAGCATTGACGAATGTCAGTCAGGATTTAATTGATGCAGCCAAAATAGATGGTGCCAACATTATTAAACAAATCATCCATATCGAGCTGCCAACGATTAAACCGATTATGGTTATTCAGTTTATCTTAGCTGCCGGTAACATTATGAGCATTGGTTTTGAAAAAGCATTTTTATTACAAACATCTATGAATCTTCCAACATCTGAAATTCTGCCGACGTATGTCTTTAAGATTGGATTGCAAATGGGAGATTACGGATATTCAACTGCAATTGGCCTATTTAACGCTGTGATCAATGTTATTTTGCTTGTAAGCGTTAACAGGGTAGTGAAAAGACTGAATGAAGGGGAAGGACTATAAATTCAATAAGGGGTGAGAGAAATGTTTAAACATCAAACGAAAACGGATAAAACCATTTTAACGATGAATGCGATTATCATGACCTTGATTGTTCTGGCCATTTTACTGCCATTAATCTATGTTTTTATGGCGTCGTTCACTGATCCTAATACATTATTGAACAGTGGATTAACGTTAAATCCCGCTAAATTGACTCTACAGGGCTATATAAGGATTTTCAAGGATGGATCCATTTTAACCGGATTTAGAAATTCACTGTTTTATTCAACTGCTTTTTCTATTATCTCGGTTGCCATCACATTATTTGCTGCCTATCCATTATCTCGAAGGGACTTTGTCGGCAGAAAAGTGATTATGACCCTTTTCATCATCACGATGTTCTTTAGCGGAGGATTAATTCCAACGTACTTATTAGTGAAAGACCTACATATGCTCGATACCATTTGGGCGATTTTAATCCCTGGTGCCGTCAATGTGTGGAATATTATATTAGCAAGAGCCTATTTTCAAGGAATACCAACTGAATTAAGGGAAGCTGCCCTTATGGATGGTACCTCAGAAATGCAATATTTCTTTAAAATATTACTGCCGCTTAGTAAGCCTATCATCGCTGTTCTAGTATTATACCAATTTGTTGGCCAATGGAACTCTTATTTTGATGCCATGATTTATTTGAAAAGTGATAATTTACAGCCATTACAGATTGTGCTCCGATCCATTTTGGTTCAGATGCAGCCAAGACCTGGTATGATCCAGGATGCACAAAATACAGAGCAGCTTCAGCAAATATCTGAAATGGTTAAATATTCGAGTATTGTTATTTCAAGTTTGCCATTAATTATCATCTACCCATTCTTCCAGAAGTACTTTGAAAAAGGAGTAATGGTTGGATCAATTAAAGGATAAAAAGCAGGACTTACATTTTAGGGGAGGTTTACCAATGAGAAAAAAAAAATTAGGCTATTTAGCCACTACGGCACTTGTAACAAGCTTACTCGTTTCCGGATGCTCATCTTCAAGCTCAGGCACTAGCGCCAAAGGGGAAAATTCATCACCAAAATATGCAATTAAAGATGTCAACTTACCATTAAAAAAGAAGGTAACGCTAAAATTTCTGACGCAAAGCTCGCCTTTAGCACCAAAAGATCCAAATCAAAAATTGATCTTCCAGAGGCTTGAAAAGAAAACAAACGTTCATATTGATTGGACAAACTATTCTTCAGACCAATTTGGAGATAAAAGAAATTTAGAGATTGCAAGTGGAGACCTTCCAGACGCTATCTTTAATGCGGGTTTAAGTGATAACGATATCTTGAGATATGCAAAACAAGGCGTTATTGTCCCTGTAGAGAAATTAATAAATAAAGATATGCCTAATCTGAAAAAAATTCTGGATACACATCCACAATATAAAAAATTGATTACCGCTTCAGACGGCCACATTTATTCATTCCCATGGATCGAGGAGCTTGGTACAGGCAAGCAGGCTATTCAGGCTTTGGATGATACACCGTGGATCAATAAAAAATGGCTGGATCAGCTGGGCTTAAAAATGCCGACTACGACAGCTGAATTGGAGAAAGTACTTCTTGCATTTAAACAAAAAGCACCAGCTGGAAGCGGTACGATTCCCATGTCCTTTATGATTAACCATGGCGGTGAAGATCCTGCGATGCTCCTTGGCGCGTTTGGATTGGGAGATAATGATGACCATTATGAAGTGACAAACGATCAAAAAGTGATTTACACGGCAAATCAAGAAGGATATAAAAAGGGAATCGAATGGCTTCACCAGCTTCAACAAGAAGGATTAATTGATAAAGAAGCGTTTACTCAGGACTGGAATACTTATGTGGCAAAAGGAAAGAATGAACGCTACGGATTATATTTTACATGGGACAAAGCCAATATTTCTGGCAGTAACAATGACTATGTACCGCTTCCCCCATTAAAAGGGCCAGATGGAACCATCAATGTTCCTAGAACAAATGGATATGGCTTTGACAGAGGAAGAATGGTGATTACAAGCGCCAACCAAAATCTTGACTTAACAGCTAAATGGATTGATCAGTGCTATGTTCCCATTCAATCCGTACAAAACAACTGGGGTACTTACGGAGACAAGACACAGCAAAATATCTTCAAGCTGACAAGCAAAGGAACCCTTCAGCATTTACCGTTGGATGGTACTGCACCTGTTGAATTAAGACAAAAAACAAGCGTGGATGGACCTTTAGCTGTTTTAAATGAATACTTTGGAACTGTCACAACGAAGCCGGACGATGCCAAATGGAGATTGGACATCCTGCATAAAATTTATGTTCCTTATATGAAAGCGGAATATAACTACCCGCCAGTATTTCTAGATGGCGATAATCAGGATCAATTAACGCAGCTTGAAGCAACAGTAAAACCTTATGTTGAAAGAATGAAAGCGCAATGGATTTTAAACGGCGGCATAGAATCACAATGGAGTGATTACTTAAAAACACTAAACAACGATGGACTTCCAAAAATCCTTACAATAAAACAACAAGCTTATGACAAATATATTTCAGGGAAATAAGCGAGTAGTAATGGATATCTAAATGCATTAAAAGTCCGAGCAGAACTGGTTTCTGTTCGGATTGTTTTTAACAGGGAAGAGCATTTATAAAAACTTTTAAAAAGTTAGGTGATCAAGATCATGTTGGATGTAATCGCATTGGGTGAAGTGTTAATCGATTTTACACCCGCAGGAAAATCCGAAACCGGAGAGGTTCGATTTGAACAAAATCCGGGAGGAGCCCCTGCAAATGTTCTTTCTTTGTTAGCAAAACTGGGAAAGAGTACGGCTTTTATAGGTAAAGTGGGCGATGATCAGTTCGGCCATTATTTACATAATACATTACGGGAAAGCGGAATGAATACAAAAGGGCTGGTGTTTTCAAAAGATACAAGAACAACATTAGCATTTGTACATCTGGATGATCAGGGAGATCGTTCCTTCAGTTTTTACCGAAGCCCTGGGGCAGATATGATGTTAAGAGAAAATGAAGTAGATTTTGAGTTGATCTCGAATGCACGTGTTTTCCATTTTGGTTCCATCTCTATGACGCATGAACCAGCTGCATCTGCCACATTAAAGGCGGCAGCGCATGCGAAAGAGCACGGCGTTCTTATCTCGTATGATCCTAATTTGCGGGAAAACCTTTGGGACGATTTAACGCATGCGAAGGAAAGAATGGAACAGGGGTTGTTCTTTGCGGATGTTGTGAAAATATCGGAAGAAGAGCTTGAATTCATTTCAGGAACAAAAGACCTTGAGAAAGGGTCGAGTTATTTATCAGACCGTTTTGACATTCCACTCATCCTTGTAACCCTGGGATCAAAGGGCTGTTTTTACCGACATGGTTCTGAAACGGGTTGCCGCAGTGGATACCACGTTAAGGCGGTCGATACGACGGGTGCTGGAGATGCATTTTTAGGTGGAATGCTTTATCAAATACTGGAAAAAGGTGTTCCTCTTTCTGGTCTTGATTTGGAAGATATGGATCAGATGGTGTCGTTTGCAAATGCTGTCGGGGCTCTTGTCACTACTAAAAAAGGCGCCATACCTGCCATGCCAACTATTGAAGAAGTTCTTGTACTGGAGAAAAATACAAAATGGTTAAATAAGGAGAATGTATCTCAATGAATAACACAGGGGTTTTAGAAACGTTTCGTCCGCAGTTTCACTTTACACCAAAATCTAACTGGATGAATGATCCTAATGGAATGGTTTATTATGCTGGTGAATATCACCTCTTTTATCAATATCATCCGTTCGGGACTACATGGGGACCGATGCATTGGGGCCATGCAGTCAGCAAGGATTTAATGAGTTGGGAGCATCTGACGATTGCACTGGCACCAGATGAAAATGGAGCGATATTTTCAGGAAGTGCTGTCGTAGATTGGAATGATACCACAGGATTCTTTCATGGCGGATCCGGCCTTGTAGCCATTTTCACACATGCAGATCTATATCCTAATTCAGATCGTCCGAGACAAAGGCAAAGTCTTGCTTATAGTACTGATCAAGGAAGAACATGGATTAAGTATGAGGGGAATCCTGTTTTAACAGAAGAAAGCATTACGGATTTCCGGGATCCAAAGGTATTTTGGCATGAAAAAACGAATAAGTGGATCATGATTCTTGCTGCAGGTGATCATGTTCGATTCTATACTTCTCTCAATCTAAAAGACTGGCACTTTGCCAGTGAATTTGGTACAGAGTCTGGTTCTCATGCTGGTGTCTGGGAATGTCCGGATTTGTTTGAATTGCCGGTGGATGGAGATAAATTTAACAGCAAATGGGTCATGCTTGTGAGTATTGGCAATGACCCGGCGTATGCAGAAGGTTCTAGGACACAGTATTTTATAGGGGATTTTAATGGAATTACTTTTACAAATGAAAATGGAGATGACACGGTTCTTTGGCTTGACCATGGAAGGGATAATTATGCAGGCGTAACATGGTCAGATATTCCACCAGAGGACGGGAGACGTCTCTTTATTGGCTGGATGAGCAACTGGAGATATGCAAATGAAACCCCAACTGAAGCATGGAGAAGCTCCATGACACTTCCTCGTGAATTAACGCTATGTGAAACCTCTGCAGGCGTAAGGCTCTTTCAAACTCCTGTAGCAGAGGTTGAAACCATTAGACAGGAAAAGCACTATTGGGATTGTCTTACCATTGCCCCGGAAGAAAATATTTTATCGGATGTAATGGGTGATAAACTGGAAATCATAGCCGAGATGGAGCTTCATTCGTCCCGGGAATTTGGTTTCAAGATCCGTAAATCCGAAATAGAAGAAACGGTAATCGGCTATAATGCTGTGGAGGAAACATTATTTATTGATCGAGTTAAATCTGGTGTTTCTTATTTCAATGAAGATTTCCCATGCCGTCATGGTTTTTCCTTAAAAGCAAAGAATAATCGGGTAAGACTACACCTGTTTGTAGACAGCGCTTCTGTTGAAGTTTTTGTGAACGATGGTGAATTGGTTCTCACTGATCAGATTTTCCCGGATCCTACAAGTAAGGGATTGGAGTTATACACGAAAGATGGAAAGGTAAAATTAATTTCCTTAACAATGTTTCATTTAAATTTTAATCATAGTTGATTATTAAATGAAATTCTTTATTATCATTAGAATGGTTTTTATAGAAAAGTTAAGAGTGGTTTGCACTCTTAACCTTTTTTTAAAGGTGGTTCCAAACGCCAACGTAATATGGTTAACCTGTAAATATGCAAAACCATTTAAAAAGACAGAAAACAAGAAGAAATGCCTATCATTCGATGCAAATACGAATCAGAAATTATCTAAATTTCGCAGTCAAACTATCTGCATTTCTATTTAGTGAAAAAAGAGAGGGTCATTTATAAATGAATGAAGCGGTAGAACATGTGTTGAAATCTATGAAGTTTTACCAAAATACATATCCGGATGACGCCTGTATCGTGGTTACCGATACTGATAAGGTTCTTGCATATTTACCGGGGGAAAATATAGATTTCAAAATGAATGTCGGAGATCCGGTTGAAAAATATCAAGGAACCGTTGCATTTAAAGCGTTGATAATCGGCAAAAAACTGAGAGAAGAACGAAATGCAGAAGCTTATGGTATTGCCTACGTTGCTTCAGCCACTCCCATCATAGATAACGGTGAAACCGTTGGTGTTCTAAACGCAATTGTTAAAAATGATAGACTGAATACATTACGCAATAGTGCATCCGAGTTAGCGGCCATGGTAGAAAAAATGTCGGCAACATCAGATCTAGTCACAGAAGCATCAAATAGTGTAGCAGAACGAATCGGAAATCTAGCTGAAACATCCGAGGGTGTACAAACGGACGTAGAAAAAATCAAATCCATCGTGTCATTTGTCCATGAGGTGGCAAATCAGTCAAATCTACTAGGACTTAACGCAGCAATTGAAGCAGCTAGAGCAGGTGAGCATGGCAGGGGATTTACAGTTGTAGCTAATGAAGTACGAAAGTTGGCAGAAAAAAGCAAGGATTCGGCCAAAGAAATTGAAGATCAATTGTTTAATATTCAGACAGCTGTAGAACTCTTAAATGAATCTGTCCAACAAATCACAGCGAATATGGTAGAAAACGCGGCGAGTGTTCAGGAACTAAAGGCAGCCATAGATCATATTGCAAAAAAAGCTGATAGTCTGGCGTTAATCGCTGATTAATTAGACATTATCTTATTGGATTCGATAATCAAAAAAAGGTCCTTTTTATAAAAAAGACATTACGTCGTCACACATGGAGTAAAAAATTATAGCAAGTGGAAAAAAGATCTTCTTATCTTAATACAGTGAGAATGTTATTTTTTGCACATCTACTATATATATCTAAATTGTTCTAGTGGATTGGCAACATTAAACTAGACAACTTTATTAAGGTTTGTAAGTTTGAATTGAACGGGGCTTAAGTAGCCAAGTGTTCCATGAATACGAATGTGATTAACCAGTGAACATAGTCGTGTAACGCTATTTCAAGCTCTTCTAAACTATTAAAATGATAGCCTTTCACGAACTCCGTTTTAATGATTTTAAATGTAGCTTCCGCCACGGCATTATCATAGGGGCAGCCTTTCATACTTAATGACCGTTGGATATTGAATGCAGTTAATGCTTCCTCAATGAGTGTATTTTTGAACTCACTCCCACGATCTGTATGGAACATTTGAACATGATTTAGATCTGTTTTTATGGTGGCTAAGGCTTGATAGACGAGTTGTGCATTTTTGTTTGGACCTGCGCTATACCCAATGATTTCTCGATTAAAGAGATCAACAAAGACACATATGTAATGCCATTTATTTTGGACTCTTACATAGGTTAAATCGCTAACAATCACAGATAAAGCCTGATTCTGAGTAAACTCACGATTCAATTCATTTTTTTGCTCCGATTCATTGGTATCTTTTGATTGAGGTTTGAACTGAGCGATGGTATAGGAAGAAACCAGGCCCTGCTCTTTCATTATTTTACTTATTCGACGTCTGGAAGCAGTCTTTTCAAGCTTTTTAAGCTCATATTTAATCTTTCGAGTCCCATAATTTTTCCTGCTTGCATGAAAAATCTCAATGATATCAGAAGTCACATTCTACAACTGGTTGTTCCTTGGCTTCATAATAAAAAGTGCTTCTTGGTATCTGGAGGACTTTGCACATTGCTGATATCGAGTATTTGTGCTGATTGTTCTTTATCACATTTACTTTCGTCCTAGTATCAGCGCGGCTTGCTTTAAAATGTCATTTTCCATTTCGAGCTGTTTATTTCGTTTACGAAGCTCCATCAGCTCTTTTTGTTCATCCGTTAAATTGTCTTTTTCCTTAAATGAGCCTGATTGTTGGCTTTGGTTCACCCACTTATCCAGAGATGAAGGAGTAAGGTCATATTCTCGAATAATTTCTTTTCTTGGCTTACCACTTTGATATAACTGCACCATCTGTTGCTTAAAATCATCGGTAAATGATCGACGTCCTCTTTTAGTCATCGTAGATTCTCCCTTTGTTTATTAACTGTAGTCTACTTGATCTTAAAAATTCTGTCCAACTAAGTGTAGCCTATCCATCCTTCTCCTTTTAGATTTAGTTAATTTTGTATTGTTTAACAACCAGGTTCCTGCTGGCACCACCTACACAGTACAGAATGGAACAGTTACCCTTGCAGTTAACGGACATTAAGGAGCGATTTTAGCTCAGTAATCAATATTATTTAAAATAATAAAAAAGTTGTGATTTTTGAGTCAAGACAATCAATAGGCGAATATCATGTATCGACAAAGTTAATTGAGTATCCACAAAAATCCACAATGATAATTAAGAATTAACATGGATACTTGAAAATCATCAAAAATCAAAGAGGGGATAATACATGAATTATTTCAGTGAAATTATTGATGGCTTGAAGCAAGAGGATCTACTCATCCTCAATGAACTTTACACAAATGAATCAACCTGTTCTTACAAATCAATCACTAAGCAATCATTGGCACAGAATGTTGAGCTTTCCACAGCTATATTTAGGAAGATTCTCGGTAGGTTAGAGACATTAAAACTAATAAACATAACTACAGGCAGTAAGAATCACTCGGTTTATCTAACTGATTATGGAATGGAAGCTATTAATCTCATTACAGAAGGAGCGAACGCATAATGTTAGGGATTATTGGTTTAGGGCAGGCTGGAGGTACTGTTGCGGATTTATTTGCTGAACGAGGATTCTTGTCAATGGCAATTAACTATTCAGAGAAGGATCTTGAATCATTGGATCATTTAGATTTGAAATTGCACCTTGTAGGAAGTGAAGGTGTGGGACGTGAGAGGTCTAAAGCGACTAAACTTATACAGAACAATTGGGAAACAGCCGTCTCATTTATTAGAAACAACGTATCTCAGTCATCTATTCAAATGATATTGGTTGTATTTGCGACTGGAGGAGGTAGTGGAAGTGGTATTGCTCCTGTAATGTGTGATTTATTATCAAACGAATTTGAGAATAAGGTAATTGTGGCCTGTCCAATATTGCCTGACTCAACTGAATCCACTAAGGCACAAATAAATTCCCTTGAATGCCTTAAAGAGTTGAGTGAATTAGATATCTGCATTCTTACCATAGATAATGCTCAACGTAAAGAAAGAAGTAAGAGTCAATTATACCGGAGTGTTAATGAATCATTTGTAAAAGATATGGTAACTATTGTTGAGCACACAGAAATGAACTCTAAGTATGGAAATATGGATACTAATAATCTTCTAAGTCTATTCTCCGCTAAAGGGTTTGCTCATATTTCATATGCTGATATCTCTAAGATAAACGAATCCATCAAATTATCCAAAGAAACAGTAACAGAAAAAATCATCCAATCCTGGCAACAATCAATATTCACTAAACCATCATTAGATAAGATCCATAAATTCGGCCTAATATTTAATGGTCAAGAATGCTTAATGGATTATTTGGATATACAATCATACTGTAGTCAATTTAAAAATCTCCCCCTAACTACGTTTGAAGGATACTACAACAACCGTAAAGGTGACGTATATACCATTCTAACGGGTTTACAGTTCAATACAGAGCGTTTGAATGAAATTGAGACTAATATCGTTAAACAAACAGAAATCCTCTCTAACGTCCTTACACAAAGCCACAGCATATCCATTAAACCTGTAGCAATTAAACTCAAACCAGTGGAGAAGAAAAAGAAGCCATTGAGTGACATTATCAAGAAATACAAATAGTACTAAAATAGCAATTCTTCAATACCCGTTCATTACCCGATGATTTTTGACTGCTTGTATAAGTAATTACCCAGAGCCTCGGTAATCCTTTTCACTAGAAATTTGCTCCAAACGATAATCGTCTTGAGCGTATGGCTTCATCTGTACCTATTAAATGGGCTGCAACACCAATGGAAATAGCATAGGTAATTGCTTTCCTTTCTTTCGATGCCTCAAATTACATCTTAGGAGAAATTATAAATGTAAGTGGTGGAAGATAACTAAAAAAGGAATTAACCACTGACTTTCTTCTTTCATTGATGGGCGCTTAAGTGAAGTAATTACCGATTCCGATAGAACACAACCCCTTCAGAGTACAAGGTCTGGATCTAAGTCAATATCTTGGGCACAACAAAGTTTAGTCAGGCTGTTGATCTGCATAATCTTCCTACTTCATTTGGTGTTAAATAGTTGATCGTTCCGTGTATTCATTTGCGATTGTACCAACTCTCAATGTACTGAAAGAGAGCTACTTTTGCTGTTTCAAAGTTCATATAGCGGTTTCGATAAACTTCTTCTTTTTTCAAAGTAGCGTGAAAGGATTCAATACAGGCATTGTCATAAGGACAAACTTTACGACTAAATGATGGATCATCTTGTGCTTTTTTAATTGGTTTTGAAAGGCTTCACTGGTATATTTGGCCCCTAAATCTGTATGCATAATAAGTCCTTCTGAGGGCCCTTGACTTAGGATGGCATTTTCTAAGGATTCCGTAACCAATTCTACTGTCATATGACACGAAAACTTGTGTCCTACAATCTTCTTTGAGTGAAGATCAAGGACCGGAAGCCAAGTAACACCAACCATCTCTTAGTGTATGAATATAGGTAATATCAGCTACCCATTTTTCATTAATGGAAGTTGTTTGGAAATCTTGGTTCAAAAGATTTTCACGTTCTTTACTAAGCCTTGACTGGATGCAGGTCGATACTTTTTCACAATAGTAGAGCGAACGCCAGCTTGTTTTATTAAATGCTGCACACGTTTTATGCTGATGATATATCCTTCTTTACACAATAGATGGTGGATTTTAGGTGCCTCATAACGGCCGTGACTTTCACTATGGATTTCGCAAATTCGTTTTAACAATTTCTCTTTTTCCACCTCATATACCGAAGGTTTTTTATGCGCGGCCTGATAAAAACTACTTTTAGGTAATTTTAAAACGCGATACATCATTTGAAAGGAATAGTTTGCCTTTTCTTCATTAATATGCTTAATAATTTCTTAATCCGTCACTTTTTCGTGAATATGGTCATAGCCTTTTTTAAAATCTCTACGTCTTGTTTCAAGCGTAAGTTTCCTTTCTGAATTTCTTATACGTCGGTAGGTGTTAGGCCGTTTGCCCCTTCAATAGGGGTATTCATTTTAATCCATTTATAGATAGTTACTTCAGAAACACCATATTCGCTGGAAAGTTGGTTGACGGGTGTAACAGAACCATAAAGATTAACGATGGTTTCTTTAAATTCTTGGTAATATCGTTTTTGTTTCATACGAACACGTCCTCTCTTATTTTAAAGGATAAGGACTTAACTTGAATGTGACCATATGCCGATGAACTCGAAGTGGCTTTTTAAAGTGGAATTATTGATAAGTCTCTTTATAATTTAGCTCGGGATAAGGCAAGCAACCTTACAAAGTTAATAAATAACAGAAACTTTGAATTGCTAAAATTATCAAATAATCATAAGGAAATTGACTATAATTTAATATATATAGTTTTAATAAAATTATTTATAACATATATAACATTATAAACTATGATATATACTAATAAAAATGTTCTTCAAAGGAAAAAACGTCCAATTAACAGCGTATTAATACATAGAGGTAATGAATATGGATAGGATTGTAACTGATATTGGCGAGTTAATAAAAGAATATGGATATTTTCCGTATGAAATGGCAGTGCACCTATTGAAAATACCTTCAGAAAATTAGAGGCCAATTACTGTATGATAGGGCCTAAAATATTTCAAAGGTATCTGTGCTGGAGAAATCATCATCAGAAAAGAGATGATTAAAAGCAGGGGAATACATCCGGTTGTCGAAATGATAGACGAAGGGAGGGATTGACGTGAAAAACTGGGAATATAAAGTTTTAAAATTACAGACTGCTCTGTATAGTGAAGATGAATTACAAAATACACTAAACAATATGGAAGAGCAGGATGGGAATTAGTTAATATTATCCCGCAGTATTCTAGCTCCAGTAACATGGAAGATCAATTAGAGGAGCTTTATCTAGAATTAAATGTACTTGTTTTTAAAAGAGAAAGGTAGTAAAAAGCATCCAAAGGGGTGCTTTTTATATATTAAAAGGTTGCATCCTCCTTTGTGATTGAAGAGGAGTGACAGTGAATTATTACTGCTCGCGTGAAGGAATCAAAAGAAGACTCAAAATGAAGGGGTCATGTTGATCTTTGGTCACTAACAAAGGATAAAGATTACTCAGAGGTTGTTACCATTGACAGGGGAGAGCATGAAGGTAAGGATTGGGGAACCATTATTCATCAGGTCTTTGAAAAGGTTGTAAAAGGTGAAAAAGTAACGAACTATATTCAATCTCTAATTCATCAATATGATATATCACTAGAGAGAGAAAAAGAGGTGAGGCAAGCAATTGAAGCGTTAACTCGATCTGATTTTTGGTTGGAGCTTCATTCAGCAGAACGAGTGCTAACAGAAGTGCCATTTACATTAAAAGTCACGAAGGATAGTCCTCTTTATCAATGGATTGATTCATCTGAAAAATTAGACCATCCATATATCGTCAAAGGCATAATTGATCTGCTTTATAAAATAGATGAAGCTTGGAAGATTGTTGATTATAAGACAGACAATTCGGTTGAGCCAGAACAATTTACGACTTTAGCGGAATTTTATCATGATCAAATATCGTTTTTTAAACAGGCTTGGGAAGAAATGATGGGAGAAAAAGTGGTTAATAAGAAGCTTTTCTTTGTTATAAAATGAAACGCTCATTGAATATAGGTTTCTTCTTTAAATTTGCTGGTGTACTATATGGTCTATTAGTAAATGATTTTAAAGATAATAGGAAAAAGCAAGGAGACTATATAGTCAAAAAAGACGAATGATGATATCCTTCAACTTTCAATATTATCCATATGGAAGATGACGTAACGCTATAATGCCTCTCAGAAAAATAGAAAAAAGGCCTTTTGTTAGTCGCGAGGGAGGAGAAGAGTGTTTTGGTTACAAGTCATATTGTACAGAAGGGGATTTTTCCCACCCTGCGGATCTAATGGCCCATTTAAGGATTTATTTCAATTAACTAATTATTAAATTTAACAGCGGGAAAGTATGTCTACTCATGGGAGAGCCGTGTATAATTAATAGCGTAATCATGGTTTGGCGAGGGGGAAGTACATTCTAACGTTAATTAGATAGGTTCCCTTCTAATTGACTTTATTTGAATAACCAAAAATTTTGTTAAGGTAAAAGGGTTCATATCTTGCACAAAAAGGATAGATGAAAACAGGTATTCTCCCTGTTCATCTATCCTTTTTGTAATATTATATGTGTAACACTGGATTTAAACATTTAATGTCAAACATTTTATTGACACTAATAAAAAAACTTTGGATATGGCTATAACTGATTTATTTTAAGACAGTAACAGTTCTAATTGCGCTTACTTTGCTTTTTGCGTCACTCGCGCTCACATATAATTTGGTTCCGACTTTTCGCTTTGGAATAGATACTTTATAATTCCCTGATACATTTGCTATTGTGGTATAGATCCTACTTCCAATTTTAACTGTTACCTTATCATTTTTTTCAGTATTTCCTGTGATAGATGTAGAATAATATTTTACTGTATTAACAGTAGGTATGTTAGGAGCAACTCTTACGACTGTCAATATTTTTACTGTACTAATATTGCCGGCGGTGTCTTTGCTGGTCACGAATACATTGGTTCCCGTATTTTGAACTGGGATTTCTACTTTGAAAATGCCAGAGCTATCCGATTTGGAGTAGTAAGGTTTACCGACAAGGGTCACAGTTATGGTTGCATTAGCTTCTGTTCTACCGGTTACTATACTAGATGTATTGTTTACAGTATTGACGCTCGGGGCTGCTGGAGCCGTTTTATCTAACACGTTAACAGTTGCCGGTAGGCTTGTTGCATTCAGATTGTCAATATAGGTAACCGTAAGTTCTGTCCCAGCTTTTTGATGTATGATGCCCAATTTAAAGTCCCCATTGCTATCCGCTTGTCCACTGCCAACCAAGAATGTTCCGTTCATGACTCTAACTTGATCATTGGCAGGAGCAGTTCCGGTAATCGTCACATCATTATCATCAACTGGACTGACTGCAGGTGCAGCCAATTTTTTCGTTATATAAGCAGAGGATATATAACCTGATACAGTTCCTGTCTCGGTTTTGACCGGGTACCAGACAAACTGATTTTCCGCATTTATTTGATCATAAACGAAATTTCCAGTGATGATAAGAGGTGTATTTTTGGCTAAATTAGTTGGATTAGAACTGGTTGTAGGCGCTGTACGTAACTTTGTATCATTTATAACCACCACATGGTCTCCTGCTTGAAAAAGATAGTTAGAAGCATGCATTTGGTCAGTAAGGGTATATTCCAGTTTATTGAACGTAATGTTTTGATCGTTGTCAGACTGATAACTAAAATCCGCAGTGCTGAATGGGTATTGTGCTAATGGTGTTTCTCCTAAAAAGCTGTCCTGCTCGAGAAGGGTAAACACTTTTTCCTGATAAGCTGTCGTATTTTTAGTCCCATTCGCCAGAATAAGCGGGCTGTTTACTGGCTTTGTGCCGTTATAAGCCATGACAGGGAAGTACCAATTTTCTATGACATCCCGTCCAGCGTCCTTTATTTTCGGAAGGTCCGTCCGGTTATTAGAATTGATAATTAAAAAGAACGCGGTGATAAAATTAGATTGTAAGCCTGTAATAGGATTCCTTATGAAATAAAATTTCCAGTCTTCCAAAACCTTATCGAAGGCAAGGTAATAGGAGATTAGTGTGCCATTAGTGATACTCAGAACTTTTTCTTAAAATCGTAATATATTTATAGCTAATTATTAATTGAATTTACTGTTAATTTGTATATAAGGAATTTAACTTGGTTAGTATACGTAAAAGAAAAGATAATTGCCTTAAAATCGAATTCTCAAGCAACCTAAAATTTGTAAAAAATAATGAAGAAATTATTAAACTTGATATTTACTGATTTATAAATGCTTCAAAATACTACTTGCATTATTTTTATATCGCAACCCCGCCTGGACATAACGATCCACCATTTCTCTCGTTTTATGCCCGGTTTGTTTCATGATCGCCATTTCTGTCATGCCCATCATGGCTGCACTGGTTGAAAGTCCGCTTCTTAAACTGTGAGCCGCGAAATCCTTTTCATTCATTCCAAGGGCTTCAATATATTTTTTTATGATGAGGGAAATGGACTTATCTCCCAGTCGTTCTTTCACATTTCCATGTCGGTCAATGGATCGGAAGAGGGCTCCAGAAGTGATGTTTGCTGCTTCGATCCATGCTTGTGTCGCTTTTACCGGACAATATTCATTGTACGTAAAAATTACACCCTTCACTAGATCATCATTTTTGGTTTTGGTTTCACGGATTTTGACATCCATGCCAAAGCTGTTCACTTCTAAATCCTCTATATTAATCGCAACCAGCTCTGACCGTCTGCTGGCTAAGGCAAACCCCAATAATAGAATGGCCTTATCTCTTATTCCAATAAGCGAGTGGGTATCCATTTTTCCAATCATTTCGGGCAGAACTTGCAGCATCAAGGCAGTTTTGGGTTTTTGGTGTGAACCGATTTCCCGCTTGATTCCCTCCATTAAAGTCTGCACTTCAATGAACTTAGAAGGAGGGGGGAGGTGTTTAAATCGATGGGCCTGATTAATAGAAGCCAGTCTTCTTTTAAGAGTAGAGAATTTATGGGTTTCAGCCAGTTCGGATAAATAAAGGCAAAGGGTCCCTGCATTGGCGGGGAGGGGAGAGCGTTGATGGAGGCTGCACCAATCCGTGAAATGCTTCCAGTCGGAGGAATAGCTTTTTTGGGTATTTTGGCTTTTTGAGTTTGCCATGTAGGATTTTATTTTTTCTAACTTTTCTTTATCGATTTGCAAAAAATCTTCATTTTTTGGGCTGAGCACGTTGTTCACCTCGCTGCTGGTTTTTAATCTTTAACTACCGATAACTATATATTATCGGTAGTTAGGAAAAGAGTAAATACATTTTGGGTTAAAATTTATTCAACTTTAAAAAAAAAAAGAGAATTGCTTTATATATTTAAGTCTTTGGGACCTGCAGATTACTTCCTTCATTGTAATTGTGTATATAATAGAAGAAACACGGATTTTTTTGTAGAAATTGAGAAAGAAATATACATGGAAAGAGAAGGTTAGTAAGCACTGAAATTGTAAATGCTTTATAAAAACTCACGAACAGAAATGACTCTTAATTATTGTTCTGGGTTATTAAAATTGGTTTTATTGTAAGTAATTTACATAGGAAACGGAAGATTTTATTTAATACGTCCTGATTTGTGAAGAACACTGGATAGATCATATTATGGTGTTCGCTCGAATAAATCATTAAAAAACCACGTTTTCTATAAAACCATGAGGTAACACGGGACCTATTATTCAAAAAGATCCACATTTAGTTTCAAGATGAGAATTAGCTTATAAAAAAGTGTAAATAGAATTGAAACCATTAACAATAAAGCAACCGTATACAAAATTAACAAGACTTGATTCTACTTTCGAAAAAGGGGGATTTAATTAGAAGAGAAAAAAATCCAGAACAATGATTTTTTCCATATTGTTAGTCATTATTGTTTGGTTAATATATGTTGCTGCCAGAATCAATCCGTATTATTTAAATTTAAGAGTGGTTATAATCTTGCTTTAAATTGTAGATATAGGTTTTTTAGTATCCATGTTTTTAGGGTTTAGAACTAAAAATAAATCTTTCGCTATATTCAGTGTTATCTCTAACGGTATCTTCTTTGTTTTATTGCTGATATTCATTTGTCTTTTGAAATTGCATACGGTATTGGTGGGACATAATCTTATATGTTGTATTTTCCATTCCGAGGCCCAAATAAAAATTCGCACTAATCACCAAATCAGTATGGCTTTAAAGTATAATTTATAAAGTATAATAAGGAATAACTACTAATATATTTTGGTTCATTATAATATATAGATTTTTGTAGAGAACGTTTTATGGCCTTTATATTGTAGGTTTTGGATATCGAAAAGAGATGAAAGGTAATAACGATGAATATAATAAAGGATTTTTTGCTCCAACTAACGCTTACGATAACACCCGTTTTTATTTACTATACTTTTATTACAGAGAAGATAAAAAGTGATAAAAGTAGAAAAGTATTATTTTCCATTATATGGGGCATATCCATATTATTGTGCATGTCATTTCCAGTGAGTTTTGGTCAAAATGCGCGTTTGGATTTAAGGATTATTCCTCTTTTATTTGGGAGCTTATACGGTGGATTGTGGCCAAGCATTTTCCTATCAGCCCTTATCATTTTTTATCGGCTTCATTTTGGAATCAGTATTGGATTTTATAATACTGTTCTTGTTTTAATCTTATCACTGCCTGTTATATTGATCTTCCAAAAATCATTTTCACGATCGAAAAGAGATAAAAGGGTTAAAATTGCCGTGAGTCTTTCCTTTTACTACAGTCTTTTTGGCCTTACTATTTTCATTATTCTAAGAGGTTTTTCAAAAAATTATCTTATGGTACAGATGATTGAACTTATCTTTGCTGTGATCGTTACCTATTTCTTCACTATACTAATTGAAACGATCAGGGAGATTCACAACTTACGAGTAGAGATGCAAAACACGGAGAGATTAAGAGTTATAAGTGAATTAACAAGTGTTTTCGCTCATGAGATTAGAAATCCGATGCAAGCGACTCGCGGCTTTTTACAGCTTCTAAACGATCCTGATTTGCCTCTTAATAAAAAAGAATATATCAAAATATCCATTGAAGAATTAGATCGTGCAAATGAAATTATTAATGATTTTTTATCATTTGGAAAACCCTCAGTAAATAACGATGAAAAAGTAGATGTCGGTTATCAATTACGTCGGGTAGTGAATATTATTCAAAGCTACTCTCTACACCATAATGTTAAAATTCATACAGATATCAATGAGGACTGTTGGATGTACGCCAATCATCAAAAATTAAACCAATCCTTCATTAATATCCTGAAAAATGCGATAGAGTCTATGCCAAATGGCGGAATTGTTTGGATTACATGTACTTCAACGGATGATGGCTATATTAAAATTACCATTCAGGACCAAGGCATCGGCATGACAAAAAAACAAATTGACAGGCTTGGATCGCCATTCTATTCTTTAAAAGAAAGTGGAACAGGACTAGGAATGATGGTAAGTTTTCAAATTGTCCGTTCTTTCAAAGGTAAAATACAAGTGAACAGTGAAAAGGATAGAGGCACAGAGTTTATTATTCTATTACCCAGGATCAGTTAAGAAAGAGATCACATACCAAACATCCTTGCAGATATTCTAGTAACATGCCTATTATAGTTTCTTTTTACTTTGTCAAAGGTGGAAAAAATTATTCTTTCTATAGTAGCAATTGCCGATTCAGAAATTAAGTGACAATAACCATTATTGGAATCTTTTTTTTCACATTAGTATGGGAGTGTGGAAGGATATTGTTTATTGCAAGATGCTTGGTTAATAACCGAGTTAAATGACTAAAACTAACTCGATAGTTAAATCAACTTAGAATAATAATGGAGTGATTTTATGAGTAAAGCTAAAGGAAAAGGCGGTACAGGGAGAGGAACAGACAAGAAGGGTTGGAATCGTTGGCAAGCTAGTGCAAACAAAAAAAAGAATGCAAAACCATATATAAGTAAAGGTACAAAAAAAGTTTTTAAAAATGACCCCACGAGCAATAGTTAAAGTCACTTATCCAACATATAGATGATGTGGAACAAATACAGCATACGAGGTACCTTTAAGTGGACTATCAGGCTGCCAGTAGAGGGAGCTTCTTTCTTCTTGCGCTAACGTTGCAGTTTAGTTTAAAAATAGTCAGAAAAAACAGATGATTATATGCTATAATTTCAGACAAGTATGTTGTTCCAAAGCGGGAGGGATTATATATGGATACTGTTAAGCAGAATAGCATTGCTTGGGAATAAAAAAGTTGAAGAACAAGCCGTCTATACAAAGGCTGTTACTAAGGAAATTATTGAAAAAAGTAAAGCGGGTGATTGGGAGATTACCGTGACGGCAGGAAAACCCGTACCAAGAAGTTGGTTTCCAAAATCATTGGAAGGATTAAAAATTCTTTGTTTAGCCTCTGGTGGAGGTCAACAAGGTCCAGTATTAGCAGCAGCAGGGGCTGATGTCACGGTTACCGATATTTCCAAAAAGCAGTTAGAACATATGAATTTGTTGCCATTCGAGATGGATTAACAATAAGAACTGTTCAAAGTGATATGTCTGACCTTTCTGATTTTACGGATGGACAATTTGATATGATTGTAAATCCTGTTTCAAATCTTTTTGTAAAAGATGTTCATCCTGTATGGAAAGAAGCATCAAGAGTGTTAAAAGATAAAGGAGTTCTTATTTCTGGTTTTACAAATCCACTTTTATTTATTTTTGATGATGAAGAAGATATGAAGTGGAATTTAGTGATAAAAAACTCTATTCCGTCGTCATCCTTAGATAATTTAACGGAAAAGGAAATTGAAGCATATATTAAAGTCAAAAAAACAATTGAATTTGGGCATACATTAGAAGACCAAATTCAAGGACAATTTGATGCAGGTTTTGTACTCAATGGTTTATATGAAGATGACTTTGGTGGGAGTAGACCGTTAGATAAATATATAAAATGTTTTATTGCAACAAGAGCTATAAAGATAAATATTGATTGAATTATTTAGGCGATGCAAATATGTATCGCCATTCTTATTGAACTAACGGATGCTTATTGCATAATAAAGGGTTGCGGTGGCAGCTCTTTTTTTCTTGTTCCACTACCATGAAAATAAATTTGTACAAAAATACAAAATGACAAAACTAAAGAAGACCCTGCTCAATCATAAAAAAAAGAGGAGAGGATTAATTAATAAGACTATGGATTAGGGTTGACTGGATTAAGGTCAATATCAGTATTGACACTTCCTAACCATTTTCATTCTCTGTGGTGCAGCATTGATTTTGTGCTGCATGGATGGCTAACGTGCAGGTTAGCGCAAGAAGGAATTTTTCTCCTCTCTATAGAAATTAATGTTAAATAGTGGTGAAATGTTAGAGGAGAAGCAATTATGCAAATGCTAAGTATATTGCTGATTTTGGCAACTTTATTCTTAGAAGGATAAACTCTGTATTGATGAAGAAATAAAAAGAAATTTAGAATAATCCAAGGGAGAAAAGTGATGATTGATATTTTAAAGCTTTTTACGGCCTTAGCTTTGGGCTACCTTATAGGCAGTCTTAATACAGCGGTGATTGTAGGGAAGATATACGGCAAGGACATAAGAAACCACGGAAGCAAAAACGCCGGGCTTACCAATACTCTGAGGGTACTTGGGAAATCTGCTGCGGTGTTGGTTCTTGCGGGAGATGTATTAAAAGGGATAATTGCCTGTTTTGTAGGCTTGTCCCTTAGCGTTTACTTTTATACGGGAGAGGCTAAAGATTGCGTAAGCCTTTTAGCGGCAGGGGTAGGAGCGATTATAGGGCATAACCGGCCGATATATTTTGGGTTTAAAGGGGGCAAGGGAGCACTTACAGCAGTGGCTGTGCTGTTTATGGTTAACTGGGTTATGGCCCTTTTATGCCTTGGCTTTTTTGTAATAATAGTAGCTTTAACCCGTTATGTTTCTTTAGGCACAGTATGTGCTACAATGCTTTTTGCAGCTATTTCATTTATTCCTGTTTTTGGGGATAACTTATATTTTTGTATATTTGCGTGCCTAATGGCGTTAATAGTTATTTTCAGCCATAGGGAAAATATACAAAGGTTGCTTTCAGGAACAGAAAATAAACTTAATTTTTAGCGGCGTTGAGCATTTTGTCAAAATAAAAAATTTAGAATTAGTTAACCGACTTCCACTTTTATTGTTCAGAAGCTAAGGTTTTATCTATAAATAAAGCCAATTATAATGTTTGGTTGTTCTTCAACTAAAGGGTGCAAGTGTAAAGGATTCAGCTGCCATTATGAGCAGTTTTTTTTCTTATTGTAACGGGGCAGGTTGAAGAGAAAATATTCATAAATTCAAATGGTGGAGAAAGGTAATCATATAAAACTCCGCATATTATCAATCTATATGTTATACTGTAGTCAACCTTTTAAGTTTTTAATCATTTTACAGTACTTGTATCAACTCCCTGCTTACTTGTTAAGTAGGGTTTTTTATTGAGTATCATCTAAAAACATATAAAAAAAACAGACTCTATTTATAGAGCCTGTTTGTATAATTTTATTTAGATTAAGCTTTTTGAACGTTAGCAGCTTGAGCTCCACGAGCACCTTGCTCAACGTCGAATGTTACTTTTTGACCTTCATCTAAAGATTTGAAGCCTTCACTTTGGATAGCAGAGAAGTGAACGAATACATCGTCTCCATTTTCACGTTCGATAAATCCAAAACCTTTTTCTGAATTAAACCATTTAACTGTACCTTGTTCCATTGTTGTTGCCTCCTAGTGTGTAACCACACAATGTATTACTATCCTTGCCCAAAGTGATCATCAAGACGAAAAGTCGATACTTATACTATCCTTTACACCGAACAAAAATAATTCTTTATAATCATAACAGAAAACGGAAAAGTTTGCAAATATCGTACTTTCGCTGATATTTCATTTTTGATCTTTAACCTACTGGTGTTTGGGCTAATCAAAGGGATTGGTACAGCTGCCTTTTCTTAATGTATCAACAAGCAGGGTAGTTAAACAAGAACGATGAAAATTCATAAATGGTTATGTCCTAATTGACATATACTATTAACTATTAAGGAGATGGAAAAATGGAAGAAGATTTTTATTTCTCGAAAAAACAATTTATAAGAGGCTTGATGATGCCGAAAAGTATTGGTGGTTTGATGATGAAAAGGGGTGATGTATCACTCGCCAAGATTAATGGAGTGTGGAAAAAATACACAGAATCTGTACCCAGAGGAAGAAAACCTTTATCAAATCATGATGATTTAGTTTTGATTGGAAGCGGAAAAGATGTTGAGATTGAACGTGAGCAACTTTCACAAGAACAAATTGGAGCTCTGATTATAGGAATGGAAAATAATCATTAATTCAAAGTACGAAGATGCTTATTATAGAAGAACAGATACATGGAAAACTACCATGAAAATAAATTTGTACAAGAGTCAAAAATGACAAAACTAAAGAAGACCCTGCTCAATCGTTAAAAAAAAGAGGAGAGAGTTAATTAATAAGACTATGGATTAGGGTTGACTGGATTAAGGTCAGTATCAGTATTGACACTTACTAACCATTTTCATTCTCTGTGGTGCAGCACTGATTTTGTGCTGCATGGATGGCTAACGGGTGTAAAAGTCGAAGATCCGGCTGCCATACTTGGCGGCTTTTTCTTATTGCATTAAAGTAAGCAGGATAGCACAAGTATCAAAGGAATAAGCTCAATAGTTCTGTTTGATTTGAATTTGAATAATAATAAAGAAACGTTAATTACATCCTTCTTTCCAGTGATCATATCAAGAGATTAAATAACAGGGGGAAAAATTTATATGGATAATGTATTAAAAGTATCTTCAAAATCAAATCCGAATTCTGTTGCAGGTGCAATTGCAGGCGTATTAAGAGAGAGAGGAAATACAGAAATTCAAGCTATTGGAGCGGGTGCTTTAAATCAAGCGATTAAAGCCATTGCGATTGCAAGAGGATTCGTCGCTCCTAGTGGTATTAATCTGGTTTTTGTTCCTGCATTTACAGATGTTTTAATTAATAATGAAAATAGAACAGCAATTAAATTATTGGTAGGTCCTAGAAAAAAAGATAGATTTGAGTTGAGACAATCAATAAAAGAAATATTCTGAAAAATACCTCTAATACTATATTAGCTTGTTGTACTCCCATGAAAATTAAAAGAGCTGGATACAAGATGGAACAACAAAAGTTTGAGTTTTCACCAAATATTTCCTTTTTTACTTCCTTGACTTATACCATCATTTCCCTTGTAGCAATAATAATTTATTACAGAAATTATTTCTAAAGTTATGACTAAGCTCGTACTGATGTGCATATACTTTAATTTTCTTATTCAAGTAACGGGTACGTTGAATAAGAATATTTAATTTATTTCAAAAGAAAAACACCCCGACTTAAAAAGGGGGTGTTTTTGACTGTTATTTAATGTGCTTTTTTGCTTACTTTTTCGAGTTTTGTACTTCAAAACCCGTTACTTAAATAGCGGGTTTTTATCTATTCTAACGGAACTCTATTACAATAAACATGCTTCTACATAACTTGGTGCTTTATAGTCAAACGATTGGATTGGTGGCATAACCGTTAAGAATGACCCGTAAATAAAGCAACACTAAAAGGAGTATTTAAAAATAAATAAATTTCATTTATTCCTTTTATTTGTGGTTCCAGTTGGAGAACTTGAGGTGTGGCTAGATTTGGGAACCGTAAAAAGAACAAATGGATTGTATTAGCTTTGCAAGAGTTACACGATGAGCGATGCAGCGAAAATCTACGGAATTTTATAAATGACGTGTTGTCTTTTTTAAAAACCAGTAGTTAATAGTTATTGCTCCGTACCAGCAAGGGATGATGTAATCGCCATTGACCAATAAAATCAATTACTGATATTGTGAAAAAATGTACTTAAAGTAACAGGTGCTTTAACACAATAAGAAATAAAATTTAAAGAACCTAAAATATCCAAGTTTTTATTCACCCCTTGCGTATTTTGCCTCTTTCAACATAGAAAAACTTCCATTTATAGCATTTTAAATTGCCAAATACACCTAATTGCCTAAAAATAAAAAGGGTTATATCCAAATATTTATTGAAAAGTGAAGTGATTCTCATTAATCAAACGTTTGATTAATGTTAAGATGAGGGTACAGCAGCTATAAGATGATTACTTTTAAAAAATATTGGCAGCTTTTCAATTAAAGAAAATACTCAATACCTCAAAAAAAAAGACAACCTCTTACTCATTTTTCAGTAAAAGATTGTCACTGTTAATAGCTCTATTATCAAGAAATAGATTTTTCAATCTTGTTCTAACTACTTTAAAATTTTAAGGATTATTTTACTTATCTTCAAGATAGTCGTACACCGGAAGCGCTGGTGAAAGCGATAAATCTGTTAAGATATGAGAAGCATGTACTACCTCAAGCACTGGAAGATCCGCCATTGGAGCAAGTACATGCTCGAATAATTGCAAACGAGCAGGGGCAGTCCAGGCACCAGAGCCACTTTTTGTTCTAACAACTTTTCCATTTCAAAAGCCTCCTAGTAAATAATGTTTTCGACATAACCAGTGTACACCTGTTCTTAATATGAGTAAAATGAATTGATTTTATAAAATCTATAACAAATAGTAATAATTCCTCTTTAAGAGTTCACCATTCTGTGTCAGAGCATCCTTCCAGCCAGAACTCCAAAGAACGGAGATCCTTAACATCCGTTAGTATAAGGAAAAACTCAGACGTTAACCTAATAATCATCCAACGTGAGTACGAAACACAAACCAAAAGTGACAATTTTTGCTTTTATAAATACATGATTAATTGTATTGTATAGCTGAACTTTCATTAAAGAAGTGACAAGAATTATGGCTGAATGCTCCAGTGCTAATAAATTTCTAATGGAATGAATTAGGGAGTCACTTATGCATACATTTAATCCCCAGTCAAAGATGGCGTATGCTTTTACATGCTTAGATAGATGTGAATCATTATGACTATATCGTCATTGCTTGTTGCTTTTAAAAATTTCATCTGATGTCATGGTATCTTTTCATCCTATTGTATAACCTTGTATCTTCTATATAATTGTTTCACAAATTGTATAACAGATGATTGGTAAGCTATGCCTAGAAATCCATAAACACTCCTTAATAATTTAGCCTTTTGAGCGCAAACTATTACTAATATGAATAGATAATATTATTTATATGAATTTTACGAATGAAAGAATAAGAGTTACAGTAGAAAGTGTTAAGGGAACTCAACAAAAGTTGTTAAAAGAATTAGTGTAACGTACAAATAAACATGATTAATAGGAGGGCAAAACGTTTTGGAAAAAGATCGCTTACATCAAGGTTTAGACAAATTAATGGAATATACACTGACTTCTAACAAGGATATCTCAACACACTAAAAAAAATCAGAGGATCTAGAAGAGATTGCTCCTGATGTTGGTAAATATATTATCGAATTTGCGTATGGAGACATATACTCCCGACAGGTTTAAGCAATCAACAAAGGGCACTTGTCACCATCTCTTCACTCATCACTCAAGGAACCGAACCACAGATGGAACTTCATCTTAATACAGCACTTACTTCCGGTTTAACACCGGAAGAAGTAGTGGAAGCTATCATTCAATTGATTCCTTATACAGGGTTCCAGCGTGTACTGAATGCTCTTTCAGTGGCTAAAAAGGTATTCAACCAGCGACATGTACAGGTCCCAGAACACACTGAGCTCTAAAACGCATTATTTTGATTTTAGGGTGAGGACAGCGGAGTGCAAAGTGAAAGAGTCGTCCATAGAAAGACGGCTCTTTTTTTAAAAAAATTGTGATCCATTTCACAATACCAAAAGGTTGTGAGTGAAAATGAAAGTTATGAAAATGGTATGGCAGGTGTGCTTTTTTTACATCCTTTTCCTCATTGGAAACGTGCTGTCAAGCACTCTGCATGTACCTATACCAGGAAGTATATTCGGCTTATTTTTGCTGTTTGGATTACTGGCGTTAAAAATAGTTAAAGTAGAGTGGGTGGATTTAGGAGCTGCTTGGCTTTTATCGGAACTTCTTTTGTTCTTCGTGCCCTCTGCAGTGGGGATTATTCAATACAAAGAGATTATGGGACTTCAAGGAATTAAAATTGTATTGGTCATTTTAGTGAGCACCTTATTCGTCATGACATTCACTGGAATATCAGCTGAAATTTTATCTAAATTTAGAAGGGGTGGAAAACGTGGAACACCTTCTGCCAATCGCTAGTTTGATCCTGACTGCAGCCATCTTTGTTTTATGCAAAAAGCTATATAAAAAAAGAAAATCTCTTTTACTCACACCCATTTTAATTTGTCCCCTTATCTTAATCATAATGTTATTGATCTCCCATACATCTTATTCTACTTACAACAGTGGCGCACAGTGGCTCACAAAGCTTTTAGGACCAGCAACCGTTGCATTTGCTGTCCCGATGTATAAGCATTACCAACTGCTAAAAAAACATGTGGTTGAGATCATTATCAGTCTCATTGTAGGCTCTTTGACAGCCATTGCTTCTTCCTTTCTTTTTGCAGTATGGGTTAAACTAAGTCCTTCGTTAATTAATAGCTTGGTACCGCGTTCTATCACGACCCCTATTGCCATGGACATTTCTAAAACCATAGGAGGGGTACCGACCTTGACGGCTGTTTTTGTCATCGTTACCGGGCTTGCAGGAACAGTAGTAGGTCCTTTGTTAATTCGATTGATTGGTATTCGGTCTTCCACTGCCAAAGGACTGCTGCTTGGGATGGGAGCGCATGGTGCTGGAACATCAAAAGCATTTGAAATGGGGGAACTGGAAGGAACATTTGCAAGCTTAGCAATGGTCGTAGCTGCTATTATCAGCATTATTCTAGCTTATACGTTTTTTCCAGTATTACAAACAGAATTGATTCGCTGAATGATTGTGATGCTACGAAATTCTGTTTCATTATCTATCTAATGAATGACGTGTCAAAAGCAAATATAGGATCCATAAACTTAAATTGTATGGATCCTATTTAGTTTAAAAAAGAATGTACTAGGTGGGGAAAACTACCAATGTATGAGGATTTATCTTTAAGTCTTCACGTTTTCACATAATTGACAAGGTTTTGTCGTTCGTTGTTCAAATTTTTATCTTCAGTTTATGTACACAAGGCATATAATAGTAGTAACACAAAGTTTGTGAAACATTGAACATATTTATGTGAAATTGTTCACAAACTCTTTAATAAAAGGAGCTATGACAATGGATACTGTATTTCTTTCACGTATACAATTCGCATCCACCACTTTGTTTCACTTTCTTTTTGTTCCGCTTTCTATCGGGCTCGTTTTTCTTATTTCCATTATGGAAACTTTATATGTCATAAAAAAAGACGAGCAGTACAAAAAATTGGCAAAGTTTTGGGGACACTTATTTTTAATCAATTTTGCAGTAGGGGTAGTAACGGGGATTCTGCAGGAATTTCAATTTGGGATGAACTGGTCTGAGTATTCCAGGTTTGTGGGCGACGTATTTGGAGCACCGCTTGCCATTGAAGCCTTACTGGCATTTTTCATGGAATCCACTTTCCTAGGCCTTTGGATTTTCGGATGGGATCGTTTGCCGAAATGGGTTCATTGCCTATGTATTTGGCTGGTATGCATTGGCACAATGTGCTCTGCATTCTTTATCCTGACGGCTAACTCCTTTATGCAGCATCCAGTAGGTGCTGTTTTAAGACACGGTCGTTTAGAAATGAATAATTTCTTAGCACTTTTAACGAACGGTCAGCTTTGGGTAGAATTCCCGCATACCATTTTGGGATCCTTTGCAACAGGTGCATTCTTTATTACAGGTATTAGTGCCATAATGCTGTTGAAGAAAAAACATGTTGCATTCTATAAAAAGTCCTTTCAAGTTGCCATCATCGTTGGATTGTTTTCCGGGATTGGCATTACTTTATCCGGACATGAACAAGCACAGTATTTAGTTGAAACACAACCAATGAAAATGGCTGCAAGTGAAGGTTTATGGCAAAACAGCGGCAACCCTGGAGCTTGGACGGTGACAGCCAATATTGATCAAGCACATAAAAAAAATACCGCTGAAGTTGAAATTCCGTATCTATTAAGCTTTTTATCGTATGGAAAATTTAACGGTTCGGTAGTTGGGATGAATGAACTCCAGAAAAAATACACCGAGCTTTACGGACCGGGAAACTATCTCCCGCCAGTGCGAACTGCTTTCTGGAGTTTTCGGATAATGGCTGTTTTAGGTGGAGGATTGGCCTTTTTGGCGGTTTGGGGAACCTACTTGCTGGTTAGAAAGAAATTGCAGCAAAGCAAATGGTTTTTGCGCATCATGGTTGCAGCGATCACTTTTCCGTTTATTGGAAGTTCTACAGGATGGATTATGACAGAAATCGGCCGTCAACCATGGGTAGTCTTCGGCTATATGAAAACACAGGCTGCTGTCTCACCTAATGTAACTGCAGGTGAACTTTTGTTCTCGATTATTGCTTTTTCCGTTTCTTATCTTATTTTATTTGCTGTGATGGTCACTCTATTCGTTCGGGAAATTAAAAAAGGGCCTGTACATGAAGAGGATCATACATCGGTTATTCATGATCCATTTACGAAGGAGGGATACCATGCTATCTCTTAATGCGCTTTGGTTCTTACTCATTGCTGTATTGTTTGTCGGTTTTGTTTTTCTAGAAGGATTTGACTTTGGTATCGGGATGTCGAGTCGTTTTGTTGCAAAAAATGATATAGAGCGCAGGGCATTTATTAATACGATTGGCCCATTTTGGGATGCCAATGAGGTATGGCTTATAACCGCTGTAGGGGCAATGTTTGCAGCATTTCCAAATTGGTATGCTTCTCTTCTCAGTGGATTTTATTTGCCTTTTGTCTTTTTGCTTCTTGCCTTGATCGGCAGAGGGGTAGCATTTGAATTTAGAGGAAAATCAGAAAGCAAGGCTTGGAGAAATACATGGGATTGGATTATATTTTTTGGAAGCATGCTCCCGCCTATGATCTTGGGGATCGTGTTTGCTGCCTTTCTTAAAGGAATTCCTCTAGATAAACAGATGAATATCCATTTACACTTCACGGATGTAGTAAATGTTTACACTCTACTAGGCGGCATCACGCTTACGGTTTTATGCTTATGGCACGGGTTGATTTTTGCCACCCTTCGCACAGTTGATGACCTGCGTGACCGATGTCGGAGAGCTGCAAAAAAATTATTGCCTATAAACGCTTTATTCTTACTGGTATTCATATTGATGACATTCTTTTCGACGGATGTTTTCGCTCATCACGGGATGCTGCTGGAATCCTTATTTATTCTTGGTGTTCTTGTGTATTTACTGGCTGGATTCTTTCTTACCAAAAAACGGGATGGCTGGTCTTTCGTTATGTCCGGCTTCACTCTTATTTTGCTCATCGCTTCCGTTTTTATTGGTTTATTTCCAAACGTTTTGATTAGTTCGATTAGCAGTCAGTATGACCTAACGATTCATAACGCTTCATCCAGTAGCTATTCGTTAAAAATCATCACGTATCTCTCACTGACACTTTTGCCTTTTGTTTTGGGGTATCAGATTTGGAGCTACTATGTTTTTAGAAAACGCGTCAATCATAAGGAGCGTATGGAATACTAATGAAAACAAATATAATGGCCTACAAAGGGATAAAAACAGTACTCATAGCAGTAGCAGGATTGGTTTTTCTTCAATCATTGGCAATTATATTTCAAGCCAAATGGCTATCAGAAGTCATTACAGCGCTTTTCCATCATCATTCATTATCTAGTCAAATACCTGCCATTATGTATTTCGTAATGGCTTTTCTTTTTAGACAGTTAATGAGTTTGGTAATCAGAAAAGTGTGCTTGCGATTCAGCACCAAAACGGTTAAAGAGCTACGCGAAGCCCTAATGGAAACGATTTTTTCCCTAGGTCCTCGCTTTACTAAAAAAGAGGGGACGGGAAATCTAGTTACTTTTATCATAGAAGGCTGTCAAAAGCTTCGTGTCTACTTGGAGCTGTTTATTCCTAAAATGGTGACAATGGGTATCACTCCCTGGCTGATTGCCATTTATATATGGACGAAGGACTATCTTTCTGCCGTTATCCTGCTTGCTGCAATGCCCATTCTCATTATTTTTATGATTTTATTAGGCTGGGCTGCCCAAAAGAAAATAGACGATCAATGGAGCTCTTATCGTTTGCTTTCCAACCACTTCGTCGATTCTTTACGCGGATTGGAAACATTAAAATATCTGGGAAGAAGTAAATCACATATCGAAACGGTGAATAAAGTTAGCGATCAATACCGTAAGTCAACGATGAGTACTCTTCGCATTGCTTTTCTTTCCACCTTTGCGCTTGATTTTTTCACAATGCTTTCTGTCGCTGTTATTGCCGTGACCCTTGGTTTACGTCTCATTAATGGCTCTTTATTGTTACAGCCGGCTTTGCTCATTCTACTTTTAGCCCCTGAATATTTTTTGCCCGTTCGGGAAGTGGGAAATGATTATCATGCTACGCTGGATGGGAAAGAAGCAGGCGATCGGATCTTGGCCCTATTAAAGAATAAAAAAGAAGAAATTCTAGACAAGCCTGAAAGTATATGGTCTTCAAAAAGCACCCTGACAGTCAAACGGCTTTCTGTATTACATGACAACAATGGAGAGGCTTCTTTAAAAGATGTGTCGTTTACCGTGGAAGGTGCGAAAAAAATAGGCATCATCGGAACAAGTGGCGCGGGAAAATCAACACTCATTGATGTTTTGAGCGGGTTTTTATCGCCTTCTTCAGGTTCCGTGAACATCGATAATGAGCACGTTTTCCTTCATGAAGGGGCATGGCAGAAACAAACAACGTATATTCCGCAGCATCCGTTCATTTTTCAAGGTACCGTAAAAGAGAATATCTGTTTTTACCGACCAGAAGCATCAGATGAAGAAGTGATGTGGGCGATTGAACAAGCCGGCTTAAAGGACTTTGTCCATCAATTACCCCGTGGTATGGATGAAAGGATTGGAGAAGGGGGCAGACCATTGAGCGGCGGCCAGGCACAGCGGATAGCCGTTTCCCGTGCATTTCTTAGTAATCGCCCCGTATTATTATTCGATGAACCGACTGCTCATCTGGATATTGAAACAGAATACGAATTAAAAAAAGTTTTGCTTAAATTAGCTGAGAATCGATTACTATTTTTCGCTACACACCGCTTACATTGGATGAAAGAAATGGATAGGATTATCGTTTTAGAGCAAGGGAGAATTGTAGAGCAGGGATCACATGATGAATTAATTGCACATAAGGGCGCCTATTACCGATTAATACAATCACAAATGGAGGAACTTGTATGAAATACCGCGATTGGATACTGCCATATGTAAAACAATATAAATATCGCTTAAGCGGCATCCTTTTGTTAAGCCTGTTAACCATTGGATCCGCGTGTGCCCTGTTGTTTACATCGGGGTACTTGATTTCAAAATCCTCACTGCGCCCGGATAACATTTTGCTGGTATATGTTCCTATTGTATTGGTGAGGACGTTTGGAATAGGACGGTCTGTATTCCGGTATTCTGAGCGTTTGGTCAGCCATGATTGGATTCTCCGGGTTTTAGCCAACATGAGATCACGCCTGTACCAATTAATTGAGCCTCATATCATTCGGGATTCCGTACAGTTTAAAACCGGGGAAGTACTTGGTGTGTTGGCTGAGGATATTGAGGCTCTCCAGGATTTATATTTAAGGACGATATTGCCTGCTGCCGCTGCCATTCTTATTTATATATTTTCCGTTATTGCCTTGGGTTATTTTAGTGCCTCTTTTGCTATTTTAATGGCTGTCTATTTATTTATATTAGTCATTGCAATGCCTCTCTTTTCGATGCTGCATGTGAGAGCGGCCCATCAAGCATATAAACAGCAAAAAGATACACTTTATCAACACGTGACGGATGCAGTACTTGGTATAAGCGACTGGATCCTGAGCGGTCAAAAAAAACGCTTTTTCCAGAGCTATGCTAAACTGGAAGAGAGCTTGGATAAAAAAGAAGGACATACGAAAGAGTGGACATATTATCGGGAATTTATTGCTCAAATCATCGTGGCTGCAATGATTGTCACGGCAATCGTTTTTTCTTCATTACTTTTTCAGCAGCACCAAATTCCCGGAGTATTCATTGCCGCGTTTGTCTTGGTCATTTTCCCATTGTCAGAGGCCGTTGTGCCAGTTGCCAACGCATTAGAAAAATGGCCTCGTTATGAAGAATCATTAAAACGTATAATAGAACTAGAAAATATGCTGCTCGTTGAAGAGACAGCAAGTCAGCCATTGGAATGTGTTCCGGATGCTGTTTCAATAAAAGCAGAAAACCTCTCTTTTAAATACGGCGACAGCGATAAAGACGTGTTACAGGATATCACATTATCTGTTAAGCAGGGCAAAAAGATTGCCATTATTGGTAAAAGCGGGGCAGGTAAAACCACGTTGTTGAAATTATTTCAAGGGATTGCCTCCCCAACAAAAGGTACCATTACCATCAACGAAATACCCATAGATCTTATGAAAAATGATTTTCCTAAATTGATTTCGGTATTAAATCAAAATCCTTACCTTTTCAATACAAGTGTGGCAAATAATTTACTCCTTGCAAAAGAAGACGCAACAACAGAAGAAGTATACAGCGTTATGAAACAGGTGAAATTACACGAATTGATTAAGTCTCTCCCAGAAGGATATCAAACGTCTATGGAGGAAACAGGACAAAGATTTTCCGGTGGAGAACGGCACAGAATTGCTCTTGCCCGGATTCTTTTGCAAAATACTCCCATCGTAATGCTGGATGAGCCGACTGTAGGCCTTGATTCCATTACAGAACGTGCCTTGTTGGCCACCATATTTGAAACATTAAAAGGAAAAACACTCATTTGGATCACCCATCACCTGGTAGGAATGGAGCAAATGGATGAAATTCTTTTTATGCAAAACGGCCAAATTACGATGAGGGGAACGCATCAAGAACTCCTTGAAAGCAATGAACACTATCGTAAGCTGTATGAACTTGACCGGCCTTCCATCTAAACAAGGCTGGTTTTTTTGTTTGTTTTTTCCAATTACTGCATCGTTTAGAGATCAAATCGAACTAGCTTAATGCATCCTGCTTTATACAATTCACTGAACTAAGCTTTACTTAACCATTATGGAGCTGGAATCCCCAATAATTCTGGTATGGTTACTAATTCAAATCCCTCGCTTTTGAGCTTGTCAATTATGGTTGGCAAGGCATTTACTGTTCCCGATAAGTCTCCACCTTTACCAGTCCCTGAGTGTTGTAAAATAATGGACCCGGGGTGAACATGTAATAGAACATTCGCTGCCACTTGTTCGCCCGTTAATCCCTTCCAATCTAAAGAGTCCACATTCCAATTCACAACATATTTTTTTTGACTTCCTAACCAATGGATTTGTTTATTGGTAATGTTTCCATAAGGGGGCCTGACAATATTGGGGGCAAACCCTGTGAATTTTTCAATGAGATTGTCCGTCTTCATAATCTGTTGTTGGAATGAGTCATCATTTAATTTCGGAAGATTCGCATGGCTATAGGTATGATTTCCGAGTACATGTCCATCTTCAACAATTCGTTTTACGATTTCCGGATAGGCTTCCATTCTCCATCCCACCACAAAAAACGTTGCCTTGACACCCTTGCTTTTTAATATATCGAGTATTTTTGGAGTAAAAGCATTATCTGGTGCATCATCAAACGTCAAAGCAATTTCACGTTTTGTTACAGGCCCGCTCGTCAAAATGTGCTGATAGTCGTGAGATTGATTAGTTACTGAAGTCAAGGGAGTTGGGTCGCCGTAATTTAGTGTTTGCTCTGTTGGCAAAGAAACGGTCTCCGCTTTAAAGAGAACAGAATTGCGGTGAAAACCCGTTTTTGTTGTTGGTTGATTTATTATTTGCTCGCACATAGCGGCTATGCAAATCACTAAGCTAAAAGGAAAAAGCCAATGAGGTTTTATCATACTATGCATCCTTTTTTAAAAAAATTTAACAATGCAGGTTGTGTTTGTTATTCTGAACCTCTTGCACGAATTTCATGTAACCTAAACGAAATTAAACAGCTATTCTTTCATTCTGTTTGATCTATAGAAAAAGGAGTGAAAGAAGGAATCTAATCATGTCGCACAGAATACGTTATATCACTCAGGAAAAGAATGGAGAGAAGAGGGGAGATGTATCTTATGGAAAAGGATGTATTAGATATACTTAATCGAGAAAAAGATGAACAAAACCCCTTAGTTGTTATCATGTGTGGGATCGCTGGATCTGGAAAAACCGCCTTCTCACAAAAGCTAGAAAAAGCAGGGTTTGTACGTCTGTCTATAGATGAAGAAGTATGGTCTTCTAATGGGCGATATGGAATAGATTATCCAATTGAAAAATATAGAGAGTATCTGGATTACGCACATATACGATTACGGAATAAATTAGTTACATTCATTCATAATAAAGCGCAGGTAGTGGTTGACTCAAGCTTTTGGCGGAAATCTGAAAGAGATGAGTATAAGCTGTTAATTGAAACGGCTGGGGGGAAATGGCGTTTAATTTATTTGAAGGTTCATCCGAATAAGTTGCGTGAACGTTTAAAGATTAGAAGCAGCCGGTTTGATGCCAATGCCGCTTTTCCAATAACAGAGGAATTATTTCTTTCATTTCTTCATGGATTCGAGGTTCCAAATGGAGAAGGGGAAATGGTTATTGAAGGATAAATGGTTTTTAGCCTTCCAGAGGTTATGCAAATTAGAACTTTCGGGTTTCAGAATGAAAGCATGAGAAAAGTACTTCTTTAAAGTACTTTTTTATTTACCATTAGAATTGTATCTTACTTTACACTTACCAATTTAAGACCGTTTTTTTAGCCTTTTCACATGCCTCTTGGATGAGTTTGAGATTCTTTTCTTTTTGTCTATTCTTCATTTTTTTCGTTCCTTCCTTCGTTTTCAGTTATCTTCAGTGTGTGTTCAAATGAAACTAAAAGTATTTAAAAATATCAATACCTTCATTAAAAAACTTGCTTCCTTCCCCATAATGAACTAGGAAACATGGAAAGATGGAAAAGTGACCATGCAAAAAGAAGAAATAACAAGGGAAAAGAGAGAAAGAAGAGGAGAAGGCCTGTTTATCCATCCTATTTTAAAATATTGACTAATAAACAAAAAAGTTATTGTGTCCAGAACTCCATTGTCGCTCATCTTAAGCAAATATGACAGATGAAGCTTTTGAATAACGGTGGAAAAAAGAAAAACCACGCTTGGCATCATTTTTTTCTAAACATAGAGATATTAATCAAACGTATGATTAATTAAAAACCTTGCATTTTTTCTTTGAAATGCAAGGTTTTTAGAAGGATAATCCTTTTTGATAATCATTTTCTTTCTCCACACTCTTTATCTAACATCATAAAAAAATCTCCGCCTACGTCAATGCCTTCAAGCTTTTTAATCATATCACGGAATAATTCTTCCTCTTCCATCTGTTCATCAATGAACCATTGCAAAAAATTCAACGTAGGATGGTTGTTCGTTTCTTTCGCCAGATCGACTAAAGCATGAATATTTTGTGTGACACTTTTTTCTTGCTCTAATGATTTTTGGGTTACCTCTAGCGGACTGTTGAAATTACTTTTCGGTTCTTCCAATAAACCTAAAATGGGCTGTTCTTCAGAAGAGACCAGAAAGTGATAAAATTTCATAGCATGCTCCCTTTCTTCTTCTGCCTGCACCAGCCAAAAGTTTGCAAAACCTTTATAGCCTAAATGAGAGAAATATGAAGCCATGGCCATGTAAGAATGAGCAGCCTGGAATTCATTTGTATATTGCTTATTCAGTGCCTTTGTTAACTTTTCGGGTAACACAGAAAACATCTCCAACTATTTACCGAGAATTACCATTGGGCCACCATGAAATGTTCATGACAGCTCAATAGCTATCTCAACTATACCCGTTTATATAGTTAGATAATCTTTCATTTAGCCAGGTAATTTACAGACGTGCATATTCGTTTCATATTTAGACTAGGCAGAAAATACAATATACCAAGGTTATGATATGATGCTTCCTTTTTTCAGAATCTAATTCGTGGTCGTTTGTTTTTTTCTTATTGAAATAATTTTAGCAAAAGCAAAGAAGCAACCTGTGTTAAGGAACGAACAGGGGAGAAAAGATTTTCTTCTACCAAAAAAATTAGGAAACTTTTTATAGAAAGCAAACGTATATAAGTAAAATCATCACATCAATGGTTCACAATTCAGGAGGAATGGCTATGCAATATGAAATTAAAGGCACCGTCATGCAAGCTTTATATATACAGTTAGAGGAAGGGGAAAAGATTTATAGTGAAGCAGGGTCTCTTTTGTCAATGGCTTCTTCCATTGAACTCGAAACCAATTTTACAGGCGGGATAACGGGTGCGTTTAAACGAGTGGTAACAGGCAACAGTGCTGTGTTAAATCACTTTAAAGCAAAAGACCGCGATGGACATGTGTCCTTTAGTACTCGCATGCCCGGTCATATTGTGCCTCTCCAAATGGAAAACTATCATTCCATTCAGGTTCAGCGCCACAGCTTTCTGTGTGCTGAAGAATCGGTTAAATTGGACATTATAGGGAATTTGGGGTTCACAGGCTTCTTTGGAGGAAATGGGTTAATTTATAATCAATTGCACGGAAGTGGCCTTGCGTTTATTTCTGTGGATGGGGAAGTCAATGAAGTTCACCTCGAACCCGGAGAAACCATTCTTGTTCATCCCGGACACTTAGCTGCCTTCGACTCCAACGTACGATTTGAGGTTCAGCGTTTGAAAGGTTTTAAAAACATGTTTCTTGGAGGGGATGGCCTCTTTTTAGCAAAGCTTACAGGAGAAGGTACGGTTTGGCTTCATTCTCTTAATCTGCATGGTCTTGGTGAAGTCTTGTCAGCATACATGCCGTCCAAATAACCGGAATAGAGATACACAATCATTCACTCTAAACAAGATGGGTAAAGCAAGGCTCTGTTATTTCAATGTTTTGGGTAAAGGGAAGTTGCTGAAATCCTTTACCCTGAAAATGACAGAGCCCTATTATCTTACAGAATATCTTTTCTTTCACTACACCCAGTTATCATCCGAGTTATCATTCCCATAATCAAAATTATTGTCATCCTGAGGACCATAGGAATTGTCATCTCTTCTATCATTACGTTGATCCTCGTTATCTTGATTCCAATCATTCTGCCCGCCGTCATCGTGCCGGGAATCGATATCCTCCCGCAGTTGATTAATTTCGTCCTGCTGCAAAATATTTTGGTCTTGTAATTCTCGCAACAATTCCTGGTCCCCCAAATTTTGCATAGACTGGTACTGATCAAAACCAATTCTGCCCTGTTCCAATAAGTATGTCAGTAATGCACCCGTTGCCAGCCCTCCCGCAAAGGTGCCGAACCGGCCCATTCCTGAGCCGCCCATACCATTCCAGCTGCCCATTCTATTAGGATTATTTCCATAATAATCGGGGCGCTCCTCGTAAAGATTTCTTCTTGGTTCGTATATCTGCGGCCGATTCCGCTCAGTCAATGGTCTAATTATTAAAAAATACACTACCACGATAATGATGATAATCCCAATAAATAAAAACATTTTATCTAGCCTCCTTTTCCTTACAGTACTAGTTTTCTGTTTCTTATTTTGTACTATACACTTCTTTTCATAATGAAAAAATAGTGTGTCTTTCTTTTACATCTTTTTACCCTACCAAGAAGCCATTATCTATTTTTACCATTTTATAAAAAGTAACAATCGGTCTATTCTTTATTTAGGAGTTTATATAGGCTTGTTATACACCATATACAGTACTTAATTTTGTTCCGAGTACCAGTAACGCGTAAGGTCAGTTGTGACAGATGGATAACCCATTTGGCGTAACATCGAAGTGATATTTCCCCTGTGATAAGTTGCATGAGTGACAATGTGCATGACCATTTCAGAAAGACTCGTTTCCTTTTTTCCTTCCCATGGAATGTCCAGTACGACTATCTTTTCAAAATCATTTTGCTTGTTTAGAACTTCTTTATATTTTTGTGATAAGTTGTAAAATAACCTATCCATTTCTTCAATATCTTTTCCTTCCCCTGATTGTTTGTCTATTTCCAATGCTTCTGGCATGTTTTTACCAGAAATAATGTGAAACCAAAGTTGATCAACGATATACATGTGAGAAACCACATTGGATATAGTGGGAAAAACGCTTTGAATTTCTTGATGATAAACATCATTAGATAGCTCTTTTAATCAATTAAATAGTGTTTGATTTGCCCAAACATGATAGTCATACATTGTTAGTGCAAGTTGAGTCATAATTAACGCCTCCGATATAAGTGTAAACCTCCAAAAGATTCTCATTTTTAGTAGTTTAACATAACTACCCATAAAACATTGAAAAAATTCAAACATATGATTTTATAAGGGTGGAAAACGCCCAGGAAACCAATCACTGTGCGTTTTCTGGTGTTAATTATTGCTAATTAAGGTGCGAATTGGTATGTGAATGAAGTTTTTCTACTCCAAAACCCAGCCCGCTAGCAAAAGCTAACGGGTTCTATTTTCGAGTACAAAATATAAATAATCATATAATATTTTTTGAATTTAAATATTGCATTATAAATAAAATCACACATATAATAAAAACATCAAAAAAAATTGATGAAAGGAAATGACAAATGACCAAAATAGTACAACAGTTACAGGAGTATGAAAAGAAGTTTAAAGCGTTAGCTGAAAGTAAGCGATTGGAAATCATGTATGCCCTTTGCCAAAGAGGTCAAACATGTGTATGCGATCTAACAGAGATATTTGAAATGCCACAATCTAAGTTATCCTACCATTTAAAAATTTTGTTGGATGCAGGTCTAATTGTAAAAGAGACAAAAGGTACATGGAGTTATTATGATTTGAATGATACAGAAGTAAACAATCTACTCTCAGAAGAACTATGTTGCATATTTAGAAAAACTGGTAAGGGAAGTTGTTGCTAATTTTTTTAGGTTATAAATCAAATTTATTTGATTAAATAAAACACTTAGGGAGGAATTGAATATGAAATACGTTCACGTGGGAATCAATATTACAAATTTAGAAAAATCGATTACCTTTTACCAAAAAGTATTTGGTGTATCTCCAGTAAAAGTAAAAGAGGACTATGCAAAATTTTTATTAAAGACCCCCGGACTTAACTTTACACTTAATGTTCGAGATGAAGTGAACGGAAATCAAGTCAATCATTTTGGTTTTCAAGTGGAAACAGCCGAAGAAATTGTATCCCATAAGGAAAGATTAGAAAAAGAGGGTTTCTTTGCACGAGAGGAAATGAACACAACTTGCTGTTATGCGGTACAAGATAAATTTTGGGTTACTGACCCTGACGGAAACGAATGGGAATTTTTCTACACAAAAGAAAACAGTGAAATTCACAGCATAAAGTCTGAAAGTTGCTGTGTAAATACTCCTGTTACTTCAAATAATCAATGCTGCTAGATTAAAAATCCGAATAGGTTGGTACAGATGAGAAAGAAATTAATTGCAGAATTTTTAGGAACATACTTCTTAGTATTCGCTGGTACAGGTGCCGTTGTAATTGATGATGTAACAAAAAGTTTAACACATGTCGGGATTGCCTTAACATTTGGGCTTGTAGTTATGGCTTTAATTTACACGTTTGGGTATATATCAGGTGCCCATTTTAATCCTGCGGTTACAATAGGTTTTTTTATCCATAGGGATATAAACAAGATTGAAGCACTAAATTACATTATTACTCAATTAATTGCAGGTATTATTGCGAGTGCAACCTTATTATGTTTATTTGGAAACGTTGCTTCATTAGGTGCTACCTTACCAAGAGGTTCATGGGAACAATCGTTTATTTTAGAATTTATCCTCACCTTCTTCTTGATGATGGTTATATTCGGTTCAGCCGTTCATGGAAAAGCAGTAAAATCATTTGCAGGAGTTGCTATTGGTGCTACAGTAGGCTTAGAAGCTATGTTTGCAGGTCCAATTTGCGGTGCATCAATGAATCCAGCAAGGTCAATTGGACCAGCAATCGTATCAGGAACTACACAATGTTTATGGGTGTATATTGTAGCAACCATATTAGGGGCAAGCTGTGCAGCAATCATTTATAAAATACTACATGAAAAATAAGGAGAAAACATCATGACTAAAAAAACAATCTATTTCTTATGTACGGGCAATTCTTGTCGAAGCCAAATGGCAGAAGGTTGGGCTAAAAGATATTTGCGTGAGGAATGGGAAGTAAAAAGTGCAGGGCTTGAAGCACATGGGTTGAACCCAAATGCGGTAAAAGCAATGAAAGAAGTGGGAATTGATATTTCAAATCATACATCTGATGTAATCGACCCTGAAATTCTTAAAAATGCAGATTTAGTCGTAACATTATGCGGACATGCAGAAGAACACTGTCCTGCTACACCTCCAAAAGTAAAACGAGTTCACTGGGGTTTTGATGATCCTGCAAAAGCAGAAGGAACTGACGAACAAAAATGGGCATTCTTCCGACGTGTACGGGATGAAATTGGTGAAAGAATTAAGCTTTTTGGGGAAACTGAAAATAAGAATTCTTTATAGGAAAATTGTGAAAAAGTGCACTTACATTAACGGGTGCAAGAGCTAAACACATCTGGCTGTCATTGTGGGCAGCTTTTTTTATGTCACTATCGTGGCAGTTTAGTTGAATAAGAAAAACGTTTGATGAGCGTTTAATAAAAACTGTACAGTAAGGAGAAAAGCACACAAATTCCTTTTATTAAGGCTCTGTTAAAGAGTATGATTTTCTCATTTAACTAACGAGTAGTATTGGTCATAAAATTAATTACTGAAAATATCCTAAAGGTAAGAAAGGTGGGGGGAAATGAATTCATTTATAAATAAGGTAGCTTTAGTCACAGGTGGGGGTTCAGGGATCGGAAGGGCTATAGCTATAAATTTTGCTAATCAAGGATCAAAAGTAGTTGTGGCAGGAAGATCACCTAAAACCATTAAAGAAACTCAGAACTTAATTCGAGAAATGGGGGGAGAAGCTCTTTCATTTCAAACCGATGTGAGTTCTTATGAACAGGTTGAAAAATTAATTCAATTTACCGTAGATAGTTTTGGAAGTCTGGATTTTGCTTGTAATGCTGCGGGAGTAATAGGAAGTATTGCACCAATTGCTGATATTACACAAGATGATTTTGATACAGTTATCACTACTAATCTTAAAGGTGTATGGCTATGTATGAAATTTCAGATACAACAGATGCTAAAGCAAGGTTACGGAAATATTGTAAATATCTCATCGATTAATGGTTTAGGAGGAACTCCGACTGCATCAGCTTATGCTGCAAGTAAAGCTGGAGTTATTAGTCTAACAAAGTCTTCAGCACTTGAATATGCGAAATCAAATATACGTATTAATGTTATCTGTCCTGGTGCGATCCGCACACCTTTATTAGAAAAGGTATTTATGGAAACAGGAGTTACTGAAAGCCAAACTGAATCAGATATTCCTCAAGGAAGAATTGGAAATCCAAACGAAATAGCTGACTCTGCCATTTGGTTATGCTCTGATCAAGCTTCATATATAAATGGGCACGTTATGGTTATAGATGGTGGTGAATCAGCTAAAGGATGAATCTAATATCAAATAAATCCTTAGGATGGTGCTAGTTCAACAATCGGAGGCTTGAGTTCAAGAAGGTAAAGTAAATGCTTAAATGAAAGAAAATTGTATTTAAAGAGGTGGAAAAGGTTATACTACTGGCGGTCAGTAATTGACTGATGATTTCTTTATTTAACTGCTTCACTCCTGGTTACGGCAAAATAACCGTAACTCCTCCATCCTCTTGATCTGGGTATAGCTGATCCAAGCCGTAAAAGTAGTGGATCGGGCGGTTTTCCATTTACCGAAGTAAGAGATGAATTATTTTATGAAGTAGTAAATATTTAATTTAGAACACAGACATCCTTCGGGGTGCTTTTTTGGTTGGGTCAAAGAGTGATACTAATTTTCTTTTTAAACGGGCAGAATTGTTGAAGAACGGAAGATATAATTTGTAATTAATATAACCATACAGTAATATAACTATATAGAAATATAAATATATATTAGGGAGGTTGCTGAAATGTGAATGCTGCTCAAACTAAAAAAGTAAAGATGAATTTGTTTGAAGTAATAGCGGAGCCAAACCGTAGGAAAATTATTGATTTTCTAAGAATTAATCCAAGGACTGTTAATGAAATTGTTGAATTTTCAAAGTTAAGCCAACCTGGTGTTTCGAAACACCTAAAAATCCTGCGGGAAGCAGGTTTAGTTACAATTATCAAAGAATCTCAAAGTCGTATCTATCATTTACAGGGACAGCCTTTAAAAGAAATTGATAACTGGCTTGAGCCTTATCGAGAGTATTGGTCAGAAAAGTTGGATGCACTTGAACAATTCTTAAATGAGGAGGAGGAATAAAAATGTTAGCTGTAATAGAAAAAGTTGAAGGTGGTCACATCGCTCGTTACAATCGCCCACTTAAACATTCAGTAGAAAAGGTATGGGCTGCTATTACTCAAAATGATAAGTTAGGAAAATGGATGCCGAATCTTCAAGTAGTAGACCTCAAGCAAGGTGGTACTATCAAATTTAATATGAATGATGTAACAAGTAATTCCTTTGACATTAAAATAAGAGACTTTAAAGAAAAAGAAGTTTTTGAATATGAATGGGGTGACGGTTGGGTACGTTTCGAATTATATCCTAAACCTGAAGGTTGCTTATTGGTGTTAATAGAATTTATCAGTACAATAAATGATCACACTTCGAAAGATTTAGCTGGATGGCACGTTTGCCTTGATGTATTGATTGATTTATTAAATGGACATTATCACGCCAAATTTCCTAAAGAAAATTGGGAGAAATGGCATCAAAAATACGATGTTTCTGTTAAAGAGTTAAGTAATTAAACAATCTTCTTAATAAACTAATGAGAGCGATCTTCAATAACAAATGATAGTGGAAGAAGGATTTACTAAAAATAAAATGCCCCACCGATTTGGAAGGGCATGTTTTGTTATTTTTGTTTTGCAATTTCTGTTCTATTAGGTGCAAGTGGAGGTTGTTCTAACCATTTATTTTTCACCATAAGATTAAACCAATTCTTAGTAACCATAAGATTTTGTAAAATAGTTGCCTCATAAATTGTCACGAGGTCTGTTCGCATGGCTGTTGCAAGACCAGCCCCATGATAGTTTTGTGCAGCTTGAAACAAAAATCCCATATGATACATTAATAACTTATCAGAAAATGGAGAGTCAGTTGATATTGTCACTTCGGTTTCCAATGATTTCGGAACGGGTAAGTTATCAGCTTGGAGTATTTTTGCTAATGCATTTATTTGACCATCAGAAGTTTTCTCTGATTCAGTTAAAAATTTTCTTACTTCTTTGGATTCCGCCACCTGGCTGAATGCAATAGAAAGGGATTTAGCCAAAATGCTTTTTTTCAGGTTAAAAGAAATACTAATGATTTCTGTAGCAGCAAGGGTTCTCCTCTTCCCAAAAAAACCATCTGTAAAATCATTGCCTGAAATAAATTGAGGGTGTTCATATGCATAAAATAATGGGTCTCTCTGAAAAAGTCCTTTATCAAGCAATAACTCAATCGTTTGATGATACATTTTTTTCGCATCGTTATCACAAGAGTCGTAAAAATCCCTTAAGTCTTTTCTAACAGAAATGCTTAATGCAGTGATATGCCCTAATAATCCATGTAAAGTCATAACGTGTAAATAATTCAAACAGAATGCATCTGAAAACAATCTCTGTTTTCCTAAATAAAGATCGGATTCATTAAATCCAATTGGAACAGGAAACCCTTCACTCTCAAAAAAAGTGATAATTTTCTTCTTTTGTTTTTCGGATGTCTTGAGAGCTTCATTAAAAACCGTTTTTATTGCTTCATCTTCAATAATTGAGTACATATATCTATTTACTACATCTACCGCTGTTCCGTTTACATACTCACCCCATAAGGAACCTATTTCTGAAGATGTAAGTTTTAATTTTTCCTTATCCATATACTCACCTCCAAAGTATTATTTCCCTCTTTCAGAAGGAATATGATTTTGTTGGTTTTAATGTAAGAAGAGAGTTTTCATATATGTTAACGAATAATATTATTTGAAAAGAGTATTGCTATTATTAGTTCTATGGAGAAATTAGATTGTGAAGCATTGTACTTAAAGTAACGGGTAGCTAGAGTTTAAAATGGGATTGCTGCGGAGATTACTTTTCTTATTTGACTTAACGAGACAGTTTACTTCAATCGTGGTGAATAAATTGATTAAGTCATCGTTCAGCCAACATGGTTAAAAGCTACAATTACAAATGAACTTCCTTAAAAGTATCGATAAAGCCCGCGCACTCTTTGGAAGATGACGTCCTTAGCTATACAATACAAACAACAGATTGAAAGTTGCATCAAGTAAAACTAACATCTTAGACTCCGAAATCGGAAAGGAAGACATCACTAACTTTGGCAGAATAGTTGCACCCATACGAGCGACTACTAACGCGATAATGATCCTAACACTTGAACATTCACAAACAATATTCGGCTCGAAGCCAGTGTTATGTTGGAATTTTTGTTTAGTAATCGGATTTTACAATTTCAAAAAATTAGTTTAGTGAAATAGAAATTATTTTGATCGTCTGATTAAGATGGATGCCTTGTTATAAGTTTTTTTCTCTGCGTATTTTATTGAGTAATATCCGGCAGCCAGTTGAAACAAGACGATAGGTTTCATCAAAATCACCGGTATAAAATGGATCAGGGATATCTTTCCTGTATATGGTCAGGTCGAGCAGCCTAATGATCTTTGGATGATTAGGCTTTCCGGTTATCCTGTAAATATTTTTTATGTTGCTTTCATCCATACCGATTATATAGTCGAATCTCCAAAAGTCTTCTTTCTTAAGTCGGCGTCCAACAAGCCCATCAGAAGAGATATTGTATCTCTTCAGAATATCAAGAGTTCCTTCGTGCGGAGGGAAGCCTATTTGCCATGAACTGGTTGCAGCGGAATCAACTGCGATTTTGTTTGTCAAATTTTCTTTTTTGACTAAGTGGCGAAACAGAGCTTCAGCCATCGGTGAACGGCAAATATTCCCTAAGCATACAAATAAAACGTTGATCATGTACTTACCGCCTTTTAATTTATCCTTTTTTCCCCATTTTAATAGTCTTTTTTGGATTATTATGTAATTTCAAAATAGTGGATTGCAAAGGTGTGTTGTTTTGCACTCCTCCAGCCGTTACTTCGGTCTTATAATATTAAGCTACTCAAGCGGTGTAAGAAATAAACATACAATGATTAGAGCAAAATCAGCTCAACAAGCACCATCTGCCATGGACAGTGCCTTCTTTTCTCATAATCACAAAGTATGTACAAAACAGAAATATGAAACGGCGCTAGTGCTAATTCCAGAAACTATTTCCCAAAAATCCCTGTTATTTGTCTTTATTTATTAGTGTTAAAATAACTCTTTTTTGTGTAACAGCTGAATTGTGAAGAACTTCACTTAAGCTAAAGGGTGTGTTCGCACAATAAGCCGATATATAGAAAAAAGCTCAGAGTTTAATCCTCTGAGCTTTTTTTATACCAATTGTTGCTTATGCGTTAATTTAATTGTTAGATCGTATGCGAATCTTATTGTGATGTAAGCAGCGATTTCGAAGTCTGTACTTCAAAACCGAACCCGTTAAGCAAAAGCCCGCTTTTTTAATGAAGCTATATGTATGCAGTAGGATCTCAACTTTTTCATTTGAATAGGCGGATTTTATTTCGTTTATTTTCCTATGATATGATAAGAGAATGATGATTTTCAGGAGGCGCAAAATTGGACAGCAATAAAATGAAAGAAGCAGAGGAGTTTATCTCTTCCAGCTACCGGGAACGGGATAAATCCGAAGATGAAATAAAGAAAAGATTAGCCGAAATCAAGGTTCAGATAGAACAAAAAGGCTCTTACCATCACACACCAGAAGAACTGGAATATGGGGCAAAACTAGCTTGGCGTAACAGTAATCGCTGCATTGGAAGGCTTTTTTGGCAAAGTCTTCATGTCATCGATAAAAGAGAGATTGACACTGAAGAGGAAATGATGACAGCTTTATTTGAGCATATCGATTATGCAACAAATGAAGGGCGTATAAGGCCGACGATCACCGTTTTTCCTGAAGAAGACTTTAGGATTTGGAATCATCAGCTCATCCGATATGCAGGATATGAAACCGAACAGGGGATAATAGGAGATCCCGATTCTATTTCCTTTACCAACGCCTGTATAGAACTTGGCTGGGAGCCTCAATATGGGCCATTTGATGTTTTACCTATTGTCATTCAAGTAAAAAATCGTCCACCTGTCTTTTATGATATACCTAAACATCTTTTGATTGAGGTTCCACTTGAGCATCCTGACTACGAATGGTTTAAAGACCTTCAGTTGAAGTGGTATGCTGTACCCATCATTTCAAGCATGAAGCTTGAAATAGGGGGAATTACGTATCCAGCCGCTCCCTTTAACGGCTGGTATATGGGAACAGAGATTGGAGCACGAAACCTAGCGGATGATGATCGATACAATATGCTGCCGAAAATCGGGAGCTTAATGGGCTTGGATATTGAAAGTCATGCATCCCTTTGGAAGGATAGGGCTCTTTTAGAGTTAAACGTCGCTGTTCTCTATTCATATAAGAAAAAAGGCGTCAGCATTGTCGACCATCATACTGCGGCCCAGCAGTTTAAAAAATTTGAACAAAAAGAAATGGAACAAGGGAGGCAGGTAACCGGCAATTGGACATGGCTCATTCCTCCTTTAGCGCCTGCTACGACTCATATTTTTCATAAACCCTATAAAAATGAGATTAAGAAACCAAACTTCTTTTATCAACATTCACCCTATTCGTAAAGGGTTAAAAAAATATATTAGAAAGCAAGGAAATACAGGGGATAAATGCCTGAACAATGTTTAAGGTATGACTACCAGCCATCGTGCTATTTTTAATTCTATTTTCTTTCATTTTTTATGACAATATATTTCAAATAATATTCAAATATTTGTATGATATTCTACCATTACTGATGAAAGCAAGAATGGCATTCACCTAATACTTTTAAAAAGGAGAATCTTTCACAATGGAATATAATACAATGGAATATAAAACAAGGCATCCCTTAGTCATTCCGGTTCTATTACTAATTATTGCCTATGAATGGTTAATTGCTTCAGTAGACAAGCTATTAACGAAAAACTATTTAGAAAACATGCACAAGCAAATGGTACAATCAGTGTCTGGTATTCAGTTTCATCCTTACGCAAGCTTATTTAAGAGTGTAGGCATTCCTCAATCCCAATTGATCGGCACCCTGGTCCTTATAGGAGAACTAGTGGTTGGCTTAACCTTTGCTATTGTAGCGATTCAAATTTTCCGAGGAAAGATGAGTAGCGCCTTGGCAAAATGCGGATTTGCGGCCGCCATTATTGCTGCATTTATGAGTATAAATTATGCGCTTCTGGGCGGGGATACACTCTTCGTTGACCCTTCCAATGCCTTCCAAGAAAGTATTTCCGTTGATTGGATCTTGTTCCTGTTTGAAGTGACTTTTGCTTTCTTCTTCTATTCCGTTTCTAAACGAAGTGTAGCGTCCAAAGTTGAATGATCGTGAAAGGGAGTGGTGTTTTAACCACTCCCTTTTCTTTTAAACGAGCTACATTGAGTAGGAAAAGACCGAGTACTCTATTTTAAAGTATCTATAAATAGATTGTTTTATTATAGAACCTAAAAGAGTGAAAGCGTCTTTCATAGTATGGAGTTCATGTAAACACCTGATAAAATCAATGTGAAACTAAAATTGTTCATACAGGTGTTTTAAAACGGTTATAAAACAAAAATTAAAAGAAATTTGAGTGAGAAAAGAAAAGAACAAAAAGAAAGCAGCCATCGCGGCTGCTTTTCATATTGGCTATTTTCCTTGAGATCCGATTCAAAAATAGTCAAGCGTCTAATTTTGCAGCTTCAGGACATCTCATTTAACGGTTGGAAAATTTTTGTTGACGAGATTAATATTTATTTATATAGTATAATCATTAAGTAGTTTAACTATTAAACTCGTTAATAATAAAACATGAAAAAGGAGGTAGAGGTATGCATAAGAACCTCGACTCATTGACAGAGCGCTTTGATAAGTCATTGATTGTCCTGATGCAAAATCTAGGTCCGCAGTTAATCAACCGAGCCCAGTTGGATTTAACCCCGGGTCAGGTTTTTATGTTGCATTTGATTCGAAATGAACGTCTTAGCAGTGTGTCAAAACTGGCTGAAAAAATGGAGGTTGCTCCAAGCGCCATTACGGTCATGCTTGATCGGCTGGAAAACCACGGTTTTGTTAGCCGTACACGTGATACATCCGATCGACGCGTTGTCATTATTGAGCTGACAGATGCCGGTGAGCGGGAATTGGATTATGTTTTAAAAGTCCGAAAAACGATTATACAGCACTGTTTTAAACAAATGGATGCCAATGAACTCATTCCTTTTATTGAAGGATTAGAAAAATTGTCTTCCATTTCTCAGAAAATGGAATTAGTAGAAGTACTGGGGTTATCGATGGAGGGGGAGTAAGATGGCTGAAGTATCAGTGCAAACAACGAACCAGATTACAGGTTCAAAAAAATGGTGGGCGCTTGCTACGGTCCTGTTGACAATGTTTTTCTCGTCTATGGATCAGACGGTTGTGTCCACTGCAATGCCTACGATTGTAGGAAACTTACATGGATTAAATTTATATTCTTGGGTCTTTACATCCTATATGATGGCGTCTTCCGTAACCATACCTATTTATGGAAAGCTGTCGGATGTATTTGGACGTAAACCTTTCTATTTGTTTGGCCTTATCATGTTCGGAATCGGGTCAGCCGTATCCGGTCAGGCCCATTCTATGGTGGAGCTGGTTTGGGCACGTGCTTTTCAAGGAATTGGCGCGGGTGCCATGATGAGCATGCCACGTGCCACAGTGGGGGATATTTTCACACCTCAAGAACGCGGAAAATGGATGGGTGTTATGATGGCGGTGTTTGGGTTATCCAGCATCATCGGCCCGGCACTTGGTGGATGGATTACGGACACTTTTTCATGGCGCTGGGTATTTTATATTAACTTGCCGTTTGCCGTTCTTGCGATTATCGGGGTCATTGTCACGTTACCGAAAGTTCGGACAGAACATCAAGTGAAGATTGACTGGCTTGGTTCCTTAATTTTAGTGGTTGGTTTGATTCCGATTTTGCTTGGTTTTACCTGGGCTGGTACGAAATATGCCTGGGGTTCTCCAACGGAATTAACGCTCTTTATCGGCGGTGTTATTTTTCTTGTATTGTTTGTGTTGTGGGAGCGTAAAGCGGCCGATCCGCTGCTCGCGCCGTCCTTATTTAAAAATCGGATTTTCAGCACCTCGCTGATCTTGGGCGTCTTGATTGGTATGACGATGTTTGGCAGTCTCATGTTCTTGCCCATTTATGTTCAAGGGGTACTTGGGCTCAATGCACAAAGCAGTGGATGGGTCATGTCTCCGATGATGCTTGGGTTTATTTTCGGCAGCGTGGTTTCTGGTCAGGTCATGTCTAAAACAGGTCGTTACAAGTACCTTGCTTGGCTAAGCGGTGCGGTGATTGTTGTGGGTTCCCTATTGTTGAACCGAATGGATATTCATACAACCTGGACGACGGTCGTCATCAACATGATTGTCCTTGGACTCGGCATTGGTTCCTTAATGCCGCTTATGAATATGGTGGTTCAAAATGCGTTCCCTTACAAGATGATGGGTACCGTGAACTCAACACAGCAATTTGTTAGTTCACTTGGCGGTGTGATTGCTTCACCGATTTTTGGATCCATCCTAAACAAAGCGTTCACCAAAAAATTTAACGAAACGCTGCCTGCATCACTCGGACAATTTAAGAGTAAGCTTACTGGGTTGAATCCACAAGCGCTTTTAACTTCACAAGCACAAAAATCCATCTCAGCTGCGTTCACGAAGTTTGGTGCTGCAGGGCATCAGATGTATCTACAGCTGATGGACTCAGTAAAAATTTCGTTGACATATGGAATTCAGCATTTGTTCGAGGTCGGATTGGTTTTCGCTTGCCTCAGTTTCATCGGCACCTTCTTCTTGCCGGAAGTGAAACTGAAAGGCAAAGAGTATTTCCAATCGGAAAATTCTACGGAAAACGCTCAAAGTAGTGAAAGCAGGATGAACGAAAGATAAGATCAGAACCAACAGATGGATTGCAGGAATAAGAGGGGGGCGAACCCTCTCTCTATTTAAAAGCAAAATAAGTTGCTTTTTAGATATATAAGGTAGCATGCTGGTAGACACGGCGTGCTTTTTTTATTGTGAGAGGGAGGGTTAAACCTGCCTTTAATGGAAAATGAACAAAACGGCATGCCACTGCCTCATGCTATTGATTTTACCAATAATGCGGATGCTGCTGAAGGTATGGCATTTGTTGTCCTTGTGACAGATAGGATGGTTCCCAATATGGATGAGGAAATCTTTTTCTTGACCTGCTGCAATCTTTCGCTGGTCCAATATAGGTTGACGGAGTAACGGGTGCGGTAACCTGCTTCCACTGCTCCTCATCCATACAATAAGTAGTTGCCATCACATTTGCAGGTGTAAATTTTAATAGGTCTGACCCTAGAATCACCTCTGGAGTGGGTGTGTTAAAAATGGCCAAAAGATGAGTATCATCAACTGAAGCGGCCTCATAATGCCACCATCCTTGCGGAACGTTCGCCACCTGTCCTGGAGTGATCGGGTAATTGAGTATTTCTTTTGTGAAGGGATTCAATATTGAAACTGTCGCAGCGCCGGAAATACAATAAACCAATTCAGATGCATTTTGATGATAGTGTGGCTCCACCACATTATTTGCACTTAAGAATATATCTAGCAAAGACAGATTTTCCAGGGTATTCAATTGCTGAATCCCTAAGACATTAATAAAATTTTGGTTATCTTTTTTGAATAAGGGACTTGTATTAACATCAAATGTATATTGAGTGGCTGGAGAAGTATAGTCCATATACGAAACCAAAAATATCGCCTCTTTCGATTGATCAATATGCCTATAGGCATGTTATGCGGTTCCATTTAGTTCGGTGTAAAAAGAGGGTAACCAGGTTCTGTTTTAGAGTACAAATCAATTAAAATAGCCTTCTTTCACTCTGAAGAAAGATAATACTAAAGAAGATGGTCGATAAAGACTGGATTAATAATTAATATAAATAGTTCTAAAGCATTTTCATTCGCTGTGGTGAAACGCTGGATATACTTCATAGAAGGCTATCAAAATACAAGTTTTCAAATAAACTTTTATCACAATTTCACTTCATATCATAATATATGAACGTAGCTTTTTTAAAATTGTATTACTGAGGAGAGAAAACAATAATGAATCCATTTAATCAAAATTTCTTAAACCCATATTATGGGAAAGTTATTCCTGATCAACAACAAGTAAATCCTGAAGAGCAACAAAACGACAGGCAGCAACACGGAACTCATCATCATCCAGCTCATCATACCCACCATCATCATACTCATCACCATACTCATCACCACCACCATCATCACCATACACACCATCATACTGGCCAATAGTCATACGTCTCCATAAATCTAATATTATTTAAATCATACATTGATTCATTCTGGATTTGTCTTCCAATAACGGTGTTCGAAAAAGAAATGAGTTTAAAAAGAGAGGATAAAAATGTATTATTTTGATCGACGATATCTTCCGGACCTGAGCACTTTACAACCAGGAGTAGATCCATCATTTATACGGCAATTACCTCCGCACCAGCATGGTCCGGAAAGAATGGAAGAACGCCCTCCGCATACACAGCATGTGGACTGGGCCTCTATGTTCCCTAATGAGATCATCTTACACGGGCCAACCAACCGAAAACAAGTAGCACTAACATTTGATGATGGACCAGATGATGTTTGGACACCTAAAATACTTGATACTTTAAAACAGCTAAATGTAAAAGGGACTTTTATGTGTGTAGGTCAGCGTGTACAGCAAAATCCAAATGTCCTTCAAAGAATGGTCAGAGAAGGGCATGTGATTGGAAATCATACGTGGAGTCACCCTAATTTAACAAAAATTCCTATAAATGAAGTGAAAGATCAAATTGAAAGAACGGCCAATGAAGTATATCGTATAGCAAAAGTCAGACCTATTCTTTTTCGGCCACCCTACGGAGCATTAAATATTGAAGTCATACGTAAAATTATTCAATTAAAGGATAAAATCATTTATTGGGATGTCGATAGTTTAGACTGGGCTGGACTTACCGGTCCGCAGGTAGCTGCCAATATCTTAGCGCACGTTCGGCCGGGGGCCATCATACTGCAGCACTGTGCAGGCGGCAGGGGAGAAAGCCTCCGTGATACAGTGGAGGCTTTGCCCTATGTAGTTCAGACTTTACACCAGGAAGGATATCAATTTCTAACCGTTCCTCAGTTAGTGAATATAAAGCCGTATCATTAAAAGGGTATATTTAGGAAAAACTGACTCTTTGACGTACAGCTAAGAGAAACGTTCTTATAATTGGAATAGATGTAACATAGGAAAGGTATTAAAAAAGTCATAGAAATGGAGAGGAGGCAGCAGATTAATTGATTTATCCTGATCATTTGATTGAGACTCGGAGTTTAATAATAAAAATAAATCATTAGATGTAAGAAAAATGAAACGAATAACAGCCTTACTTCATGTTGTAATGGGTTCCGTTTTCGGGTGTTTACTTAACAAATGACACAAGAATTGACGTATGAATTGGCATACGTCTTTTTCTTTTTTTAACAAGGGTCATGCGAGATCCCTTTAACTTTAGCATAGCAATTGCCATCATTTTTATGATGGACAATAAAGTATTGTACAATTAAAAAAGAGTGCCAAAACTACTGTCAATTTCAGTGCCGTAATGAGTACCAGTATAATATATCCTTCTTCAACTAACGAAGCAGGGAGTTCAATAAGAATGTTGACTATAGATTGTAATGTTACCTATGGAGAGTGAGTTTGGTGGGAGCCGGAGAATGAATTACTTTCCTAAATAAATTGGAAGACAAAAATATTTATTACGAGCTTACTAAAGTTATAAATGAAGATATGCTGGTTCAGATTGCTGTTCAAGGACAACGATGGGAAGTTGAATTTATGGATGATGGGACAGTTGAATTAGAAAAATTCGTAAGTGACGGGAATATGTACGATATTAGAGAGTTAGAAAAGCTGCTATTTATAGATATTAGTGATTAGTTACTACACTGGTTATCTAAATTATCTTCTCCATTAAGATGTGTTATGTTTAGTTTGCAGTAAATATTCAAGGGGGTAACCAGTGAACAAAACAGACCGTTTGTTAGCCATCGTGCTGGAGCTACAACGTAAAGAAGTGGTAAGGGCCGAAGATTTGGCGACCCTATTTGAAACTAGCGTGCGGACCATCTACCGCGACATCCAGGCGCTGAGTGAAGCGGGCGTGCCGATCATAGGAGCTCCTGGGACAGGATATTCCTTGATGGAAGGCTATTTCCTGCCGCCAATCAGTTTCACGGTACCAGAAGCTGTGAGCTTGTTGATTGGGACGGACTTTATCGAACAAAGATTTGATGATGATTATCGTGTCAAAGCTCAAGAAGCCCGCGGCAAAATTGAGGCAATTCTACCGGAAAGCGTACGCAATGAAACATCTCGTGTACGTAAGACTATGTGTTTACTCATTTCTGATAAACAGGTTAGGCAGTCAAAAGAAAAAGAATATCTAGAAAAGATCGGTCGAGCGATATTAGACGAGAGAAAGATCAGCTTTCATTATGCAAAAAGACTTGCAGATTCCGAAGGTAATCGCCATAGTGTTCGTACCGTTGATCCCTATGGATTGGTGCTCGTTCAAGGATCATGGATGCTCGTTGCCCGGTGTGATCTGCGCCAAGACATTCGCCATTTCCGCCTGTCCCGAATGACGGAACTTATCGATCTGGGAGAACGATTCGAACTACCAACAAATTTTAACTTAAGAGAGTATACCCCTCCGGATGATCGACACTTGCTAGTTCGCCTTCGATTTAACTATGATATCGGAGATAAGGTGAAAGGTTCGACCAATCATTACATAGAGGGAGCATCAAGATGGATTGCTTGTGGTCTTACGCGTTCGTCAACTCGACGAATTGTTGCAATGGGTGCTTGGCTGGGGAGCCGATGCGATTGTATTGGAGCCTGAATCATTACGAAAAAGGATTCGTGAGGAAGCCCAAAAAATGTTTAAACGCTACTGACATACTGCTGTCAGTAGCGTCATTTTATAATCGGAGTAAGTAAACATAAAGAGGTGAGAGATAAATGCGAAGTATTTCTTGTTTCAGTTTGGGAACACCGCCATTCAACGTCCACAGGATTTAATTCATTTCACTATTGAACAATTGAGCAGCAGCCAATAGAACCAAATGGTTCAGTTTCTGATTAAATCGGGCCTTTACGGAAACTTCACTGGTTCTGGCCCAAAATGATATGATACGATATTGTATTATTTATTTTAGGAAGGATGGTATCTCGTGAATTTTGCTTCTGTACGCATCATTACCGACGACGTGGATCGTCTTGTCAAGTTCTATGAAAAAGTAATGGGTGTTTCGGCGGAACGCCCCGTGCCAGTCTTTGCCGAATTCATTGTTCCATCGTGCACCCTTGCGATCGGCGACTCGCAGATGGTGTCACTGTTTGGCGCTGGTTCCGGAGTGGCGGCCGAGAATCACACTGTCATCATTGAGTTCCGCGTCCACAATGTCGATGCCGAATACGAGCGCTTGAAACCGTTTGTTGACGAATGGGTAAAGGAACCGACTACGATGCCGTGGGGGAACAGTGCTGTGTTGTTCCGTGAACCCGACGGAAACCTCGTTAACCTCTTCGAACCGGTAACCGAGGAAGCTATCAAACGATTCAACGGAAGGGGAAGAAGGATAGTTGAAGTGAGTGAGGTCTGCATTTTGTGAAGAATTACACTTAAAGTAAGGGGTGCTTTAATGAAAAAACATTGTTATTAAGATAAGTGGCTTAGAGCAAATTCTAAGCTATTTATTATTTTGTAAACACCACTATACAGCTTTACAGAATATTTAAGGTTTGAACTTTTTGTTGAAACGTGATTCCCAAATCAATGTCGAAATTCTTCGAGTTTATTTAAGACTATAAACCTGATTTTATATTTATCATTTAACAATGGATATAAATGTGAAATCCCTATGCTATAAAATGTTGGGGGGAGATTAATGAAAACTTATCTAATTATTAGCCAAATCCTATATTTACTTTCATTGATTCCATGGTTTTTAATTTGGGGATTATCTTTTATGAGCTTTGATAATGGTGTAAATCTATATAATGTTTCTTTTGTTCTGTCCGTTTCTTTATATCCAGTTGCTGTGATTGTGTGTTCTATTTTATCCTGGTACTTTCGTGTAAAAAAGAAACGGTTTGCTATGATCATCAATATAGCTCCGATGCTATGGATTATCACGTATTTCGTGTTTATGTTCCTGTAAGATTAAACAAGTCTCCAGTACTTATTGAGTACTGGAGACTTGTTTAATTAACGGGGGCAATAGTTATAGATCAACTGCCATTCTCAGCGACTTTTCTTATTCAAGTAACTGGGCAGGTTAGCTTAAGAAGGTGGATTTTCCATTTAAAGAGAATTTAATAGGTAAACCAGATTTTTGGAGGACCAGATGAGAAATAGCACCTTTTTAAATAATGTAAATAGCTTAATAAAAATGCATTCCAGCGGACTTTTAGGTGGAGAAATAATGCCTGAAGATGTATTAATTGGAATTGTTCAAGAAGATGAACTAATGGATGTTTTAACTCTTGCAATAGCGTTGAACTATCAGAGAAACTCTTATAAATTATGGGAATCAGTTGTACAGGCGTACCAAGACCCGGAGACCAAGTGGATTTTTAATCCAACTATTGTAGTAAACAGTAATATAGATGAATTACGAGAAGCTTTGCTTTTACATCGCGTAGGTTTGCAACCAAATCGCCATCCTGAAATTTGGCAACGTGTTGCAAAAGGAATAAAGATATCGTCTGAAAAAGGAAACGTACAAGGATTAATTGACTCTGTTGAGGCGGACATTGCTTTAATGAAGGGGATTATTCAAGGCTTAAGAAAAAAAGAGTTTCCTTATCTCTCTGGACCAAAGATATTTAATTATTGGCTATATGTCTTGGAGGGTTACACCAATGTTACTTGGAAATCGCGTGAACTTATCACCATTGCACCAGATACACATATCTTAAAAGCTACAATAAAACTTGGATTATGTACGGAGGAAGTCTTAAATGGTGCAGCAGAAGACCGAAAAGCTGTTGCTTCAGCTTGGAAAAGGGCACTTGCTGGAACTGGTATAGCACCTATAGATGTCCATACTCCATTATGGTTATGGAGTCGTGCTGAATTCCCCCCTATAGTCTCATAATTGTAGTTGCACTAACGAAGCAGTTTAGTGGAAGAAGGAATTAAGTACAAAAAGGTTAATATATCCAAATGAGTCAAAATGAGTTATTGTTTAGATATAGATTTTATAAAGGGGGCTGTAATTAATAATGAAACGATTAATCACAATACTACTTACGTTATTTGTTTTATTAGGGTTGAGTTACGGCATTGCTCACTACACTCACACTAAATTTATTGATTATTCATTTTTTATTGGAATTGCAGTCACTGTTATTATTGGGTTTTTTACTTCAAAGGGAGGGGGGTTTTGGAGTAAAAATGTAGATATGGTAGCCCAAGCAACTTCGGGATACAAGATGGAACAACAAAAGTCTGAGTTTTTACCGAATGCTGCCTTTTTTACTTCATTGGCTTACACCATCATTTCCCTAGTAGTGCTGTTATTTCAATACAGAAGTTATTTCTAAAATTATATCTAAGTCCGTAGGGTTGTGTAATATACTTTGACTAAAAGTAGAGGATATAAAAGTTAAATGATATTGCTGTCGTACTTTGGCAGCTATTTTTTATTGCACTAACGAAGCAGAATAGTTTAATAAGACTTGAAAAGTAGAGATAAAAAAATGTATGTTAAACTATTCATATCGCAGTTTAAAATAAGAAGGTGTAATGATGCTGTCTGAAGAGGTTCTCCATTCATTTAATTTAAACGGTAAAATCATCCCATTATTGGGTGGACAGAATACATCGGTAAGAGTAAATAATGCTGTATTAAAGCCGGTTGAAGATGTTACTCAATCATTTGAATGGCTGTTAATGGTTTTAAATAATATAAAACCTAAAGGTTACAGATTATCAAAACCTATTAGAAGCAGTAAAGGTACATTTGTGAGTTCTGGATGGGTGTGTACTAAGTTTGAACGTGGTGAGGAAGTCAAAGGTAGAATTAAAGAGAAACTTCAGGTATCGAGATTATTTCACTATGATTTATCTAATATCAACATTAGAGACGACTTTTCTCAAACTGATAATCCTTGGGTTATTGCTCATCGAATAGCTTGGCAAAAAGATGAATTACCAATGGAAATACATAATGAAATAAGAAAAATCATCAATGGATTAATTCAAAAATTACGGCTAAAAGAACATTATAACTTACAATTGGTTCACGCTGATTTGTCAGGAAATATTCTTTTTGATGATGTTTTGTACCCTCTAATCATTGATTTCTCTCCAACCATAGCACCCGTTGAATATGCCGAAGCGATTTTAGTATGTGATTGTATTGCTTGGCAAGGAAGTATGGTTTCCGAAATTGAATTATTACCTAAACATACAAACAATAAAGAAATGATTATGAGAGCTGTAATATTCCGATTAGCCGTTGAAGCTATTTTTTCAAAAGATAAATTAGATCGATTCATTGATCAATATAATTTATTTAAGCCTATTATTGATTATATCGATTAGTTTGCAAATAAAAATGTTACACATTAGACTATGAGGGTTTTAATAATAATGTAGATTATTGAACAAACGGGTGCTAGAGTTTAAAATGAGTCAGTGGATTGTTTTTTATTCACCGCCGGCTGAGGAAAAACGAAAGTGGTTGTAATAATATCCATTAAGATTCTTCACTTGTATTAAGTGGAATAATGTTCCCATTCGGAAATTCCTTTACCAATTTTCCGTTTTTTTCATATACGATGTATGTATTGTTGACTTTTGCATCGATTCTAGCTCGTTCACCAGTCATCTTTGCCCACTTGCTAACCCAAGCATATTTTCCTTTGCTTTCACCGTTTTGTTTCTCATTTAGCATAGAATCACTCCTTTTCAATAAATTATACAATACCTGTTCAAGAAATGATTAGCACAAAAATGGATACCTCTTTAATATAGGTCTTGTGCTAAGAGTTTTTGCTTCTATTTTTAGGTAACACCTTCTTGAACTAAACCAGCTAATAGTTTGTCAATATTTTTCAATAAAAATCTGTTGAATCACCTGTTATACTAAAAGTGCGCATGTCAAATAACCTTCCGTTTCTTCGGTTTTGGAAGGTTTTACGTTTATTAGTTCATTTTAGGTTCTAGGCTATATCTTGGAAAGTAGTTTTATTCTTTAAAAGGGCAAATATCCAATGAAGAAGCTTATTGACACAAGCTATAACAGCTACTTTAAAAGGTATACCTTCTTCGCGTTTCTTATCATAGAACTCTCGTAATTTCTTATTACGGGGGATGATTTCATCGCTAGTTTTGCTCTTTCGACAATCACGTATAGCACAACGAACAGCCATATATAAGGCGTGGCGAAGTCTACTAGATCCTCTTTTTGTGATTCGATTTTTGGTGGCTGTAAACTTACCAGATTCGAATACACTTGGATCAACTCCAGCGAAAGCTACTAGCTTTTTAGGATCAGTAAATCGGTCTATCTCTCCAATTTCAGAAATAATCGTTGCAGCGATCTTTTCTCCAATACCCGGGATAGATTTGATAATAGTATATTCTTCAACTTCTTTAGCGAGGGCATCTATCTCAGACTCTAACTTGGATAGGTGCTCTTTGTATTGAAGAATGATGTTTATATACATACCGAGACTTAAAATATGACTCTGATAAACCGTTTTTTCAAACGGATTTCGATCTGCTGCAGCCTTTAGCTGAATAGCTTTTTCTTTAGACCATCGATAGGAACGACTTTTACATAATTCAGCGATTTTATCAGCTACTGTTTCTACACTTGCCTCCAATATATCTTCAGATGAGGGATACTCGGAAAGAGTTAAGAGCGACACGACGGAATATAAGTCCCCAAAAACCCCTCGATATTCGGGGAAGACCTGTTCCAGAATGGCTTGAAATTGTAACTTTGTTTGGATTAATACCCCAGTTATATTCTCGTGCTGTCTTGTTAGATTTCGAAGGTTTAAAAGCTGAACTCCTCGCTTTTTATATGGCTCAAGATCCTCCTTATAAAACAGCTCACAGAGATGGTACGCATCCACTGTATCTGTTTTTACTTTTCGAAGGCTTGAACTTTTAGCCTTATAAGAAATCAGTGGATTAATGATTATTAATAAAAATCCTCGGTCCTCCAAGTATTGAACAACAGAAGAGTGATAGTGTCCGGTTACTTCTAGTACGATGGGTGGTTTCTGACCTGTTTCATACCTCACTTCCTCCAAAAACTCTACAAGTAAACGAAGACCTTCCAATGTATGAGAGACTTTAAAGCTCTTACGATATGGCTTGCCTTTCTCTAAAAAAGCCTGAACCTGACTTTGGATTGTCAACACTAAACTAGACAGTTTTTTTAAGGTGTCCAAGTTTGTACTCGACGGGACTTATGTATCCTAAAGTTCCGTGAATCCGAATGTGGTTGAACCAATGAACATAGTCATGAAATTCTCTTGTTAACTCTTCTAAACTGACAAAATGGTGACCTCTAACGAACTCTGTTTTGATGATTTTGAACGTGGCTTCAGCCACCGCATTATCATAAGGGCAACCCTTCATACTTAACGATCGTTTGATACGGAACGTTTCTAAAGCCTCGTCTATCAGCTTGTTTTTAAATTCACTGTCTCGATCGGTGTGGAAATACTTGATCTTTCGGAGGTCTTTTTTGATGGTCGATAAGGCCCGATAAACCAATGTCGCATCTTTATTCGGGCCTGTGCTAAAGCCAACAATCTCCCTATTAAATAGATCGACAAAGACACATATGTAGTGCCATTTTTGATTGACTCTCACATATGTTAAATTGCTTACGACTACGGATAATTCTTCTGCTTGGTCAAATTCACGATTTAATTCATTCTTCTGATTGGATTCGTTACAGCTTTTGGAATGCGGTTTAAACTGGGCGACAGTATACGCGGATACCAGCCCTTGTTCACTCATAATCCGTCCAATACGGCGTCTAGACACCTGATGTCCAAGCTTTTTCAATTCTACCTTTATCTTTCGAGTTCCATAGTTTTGTCGGCTGTTTTGAAAGATTTCTATAATGTAGGATGTCAAATCGTCTTCTGAAGCCCTTTCGATTGCCTCATAATAGTACGTGCTTCTGGGAAGTTGTAGGACTTTACACATTGCTGATATTGAGTATTTGTGTTGATTGTTTTTGATCACATTTACTTTCGTCCTAGTATCAGCGCAGCTTGCTTTAAAATGTCATTCTCCATTTGAAGCTGCTTATTTTCTTTCCTTAATAGGATCAGCTCTTTTTCTTCCGGAGACAAATTGTCTTTTTCCTTGAACGAACCGGACTTTTGACTTTGACTAACCCACTTATCCAATGAAGAAGGCGTAAGGTCATATTCCCGAATAAGGTCCTTTCTTGGTTTTCCATTTTGATAAAGCTGAACGATCTGTTGCTTAAATTCCGGAGTAAATGTCCGGCGTTCTTTCTTAGTCATCGTAGATTCTCCTCTAACATATTATCTGTAGTCTACTTGACCTTAATTTTTCTGTCCAACTTAGTGTTGCCTATCCATATGAAGTAGTGGGTGTAGTTGAAGAACATCCAAACAAAGAAAATCAACAGTATTATCTAAAAAAGAAATTAACTTATTGATAAATAAGATTGTAATAAGGGGGATTAATCCAATAAGGATTAATCCTCTTTTTTGTTGGAGTTTCTTCTTGAACAAACGGGGAGTTTAGCTTAAGTACATTCTTCACAGAGTTAAAAAATCAAATTTTACCAATTTTTATTTATAACAGTTTAACGTTGATTCGGTAATATTGAACTTCGCTACCTGCTAATTGAATTCTACTTCAACTTAAGACCTTTAAATTAAAATGTTTCCTTTCTTCTGACAGACTTATTAAATTTCGAAAACACAATTCAATCATCTTTTCGTATAGAAAAACTTATTAAGAAACATGCACTAGAAAAAATATAAAACATATATAGGAGATATCCCGTTTGAATGCTTGAGGAGGATATTATGTTACCTAGTGAAAAATATTTCGGTAATTTAGAACTAGTTTATGCATTTTATGGGGCTATGCCTACAGGTGTTACTGTTTCAGAAACCGGTCGTATTTTCATTTGCTTTCCGAAATGGGGAGACGATGTTAAATTTACGGTGGCGGAGATTGTTGAGGATAAATTGCAGCCTTATCCTAATTTACAAACCAATTTGGTTAACCCCGAGAATATCACAATGACTTTCATCAGTGTCCAAAGTGTAGTTGCTGATGGAAGGGGAACGCTTTGGGTATTAGATACAGCGGCACCCAATTTTTCTGAGCCCATTAAAGGTGGAGCAAAATTAGTCGCTGTTGATTTAAAAACCAATACAATTAGAAGAGTATATACCTTTACAGAAGATGTTGTCTTGCCGACAACTTACCTGAATGATGTCCGATTTGATTTTCGGGTTGGAAACGCAGGTTATGCCTATATAACGGATTCTTCTTCCAAAGGACCAGGTGCTATTATCGTCGTAGATTTAGAAAATGGAAATATGTCTAGACGGTTAAATGGAGCAATTTCAACTTCACCAGATCCCTATTTTATACCGAAAGTAGAAGGAAAAGTGCTGATGAATCGAAATAAAGATGGAGGGACTTCTCCATTTAGATTAGCGTCTGACGGTATTGCGATTTCTCCTGATGGAAAGGTATTATTTTTTTGTCCACTAACAAGTCGCCATCTGTTCTCAATCTCAACAGAAGCCCTGAGAGACATAAACATACCGGACATGGATTTACTTTATCATGTGGAATATTGGGGAGAAAAGGGTGCGTCTGATGGAATGATTACAGATGCAAAAGGGGCCGTTTATGCTGGAGATTATGAGAACAATAGTATTCGAAAGATATTGCCGAATGGCACAATGCAAACCATCGCACATGATCCGAGAATTTTATGGCCGGATACTTTTTCAATTGGTCCGGATGAATACTTATATGTCATTGTGAACCAATTACATCGGCAGGCAAGATTTCATTATGGAAAAGACCTGCGACAAAAACCTTATAGTTTACTTCGTATAAAAATTAATGAATTTCCTGCTCCTATCATTTGATTCTAAAAAAGTTGGTTCATCTTTTTGTGAAATGTAAACGGGTAGAGCCAATAGGCCTTAATTAGCTTAACATAACTCTATTTATAAAAGAAAAAGACATCCAAATTGTATTGTAAAAGAAAGTGGTGGTTGCAAAAGGAGGGAAATCGTATATTTACATCATTTAAATACAAATGGTTTATTGGGAGCAGTTTAGGTTGGTAATGTTAAACTGCTCCTATTTTATTTTTTATAGAGTGGGTAAGTTCAATGCTGTATTGATATTATTTAAATCTAAATTGATTTGTTCGTTTGTATCCCAAGCATGGTACCATCCTTTTTCTTCCATGTATAAGGAAATTTGTTCATGCATATCAAGAGCTTCCGTTAAATGGCGAGTGAGTATTTCTTTAATTTCCGGCGTTCCTGCTTCCGTAACAGCCATGGCATAATTTCTGACTCCACTTTTAGCTGAAATCAATAAATCCATTGCCACTACTTGATCCGATAGTGCGTTCATGCCAGTTAAATTTTCAATGATTGGATTCATGTTCATTCATCTCCTAATTTACTGCTTAGCGTTAGAAAGGATAGAAGCGTATTCTTGTAATTGTTTCGTAGATAAACCTATGTCTTTCTGCATAATATCTTTTAACTGCTGGTCTGTAACTAACGCTCTCATCGTTTTAGACTTAGTTAGACAAGTGGTTTTAAATGCAGCCATTTCATGGACCTCAAGTACTTCATGTAAGGCATATTTCACTTTTCTAACCTCCTTTTTATGGTTTCAATACGACCTTTATACAATCATCCGTTCTTGTGTCAAAGATTTCATAGCCACGCTTTGCTTCACTAAGTGGAAGAACATGGCTTACGACATCTCCTGGATCAATTTTTCCGGTCGAAACTAATTCAAACATATACGGCATATAGTGAATCACAGGTGCTTGTCCAGTGCGTATATTAACGTTACGGTTCATAATATCACCCATTGGGAAACCATTATATTTGCCGCCGTAAACGCCTGTAACTTGGATGTTCCCACCTTTACGTACTGCTTGTGAAGCGATGATAAATGCACTAAATGCTCCGCCTTGAAGTTTCAATCCACTCGCAAGGAACTCTATATCAGTCATTTTACCGTCCATACCAACTGCGTCTATGACAACATCAGCGCCGCCATTCGTCATTTCTTTCAAATGCATTCCTACATTTTCAAATTTTTCGAAATTTACAATTTCAACTTTATTGGTACGTTTGGCGTGTTGCAAACGATAGTCTACATAATCTACGGCAATGACACGCTTTGCTCCTTTAAGCCAACAGAATTTTTGAGCAAAAAGACCAACCGGACCACAGCCAAGAACAATAACTGTATCACCGTCCTTTACAGCGGCATTGTCTACACTCCAAAAACCAGTAGTCATGGCATCGGCAATAACGGCTAACTTTTCATCTGGTTCTTCACAAGTCTCTGGGATTTTGAAATGAGTAAAGTTGGCAAACGGCACTCTTAAATATTCAGCTTGCCCACCTGGATAGCCACCCGTCGAACCAGAATATCCGAAATAGGCACCCATATCACCATTATCATTTGAATTATCACATTGACTTTCCAAATGGTTTTTGCAGTAATAGCATTCACCGCATGCAATATTAAATGGAATAATGACGCGATCTCCCTTTTTTACATTGGTAACACCGGGTCCAACTTCTTCGACGATTCCCATTGGTTCATGGCCAATAACATAGTTTTCTTGCAGGTTAGGAATCATGCCATGAATTAAATGTAAATCAGACCCACATATAGCTGTACTCGTCACTTTAATAATCATGTCATCTGGTTTTTCAATCTTTGGATCTGGAACTTCTTTGACTACAACATTTTTAATACCTTGATACGTTACTGCCTTCATGCTATACAGCCTCCAGTGTTAGTGTTCATCAGGTGTCCGGTCAAACATACCTTTTCTATTGGTCTCAACAGGAAATAGATTCATTTTGCCAATCATTAATGTATTATTGGCAGAGAGTTGATCCAGTTGATACTGTTTACTTAGTTCGTATGGATGGAACCATTTTTTACTAATCATAAGTTCTGCAATTTCTTGGTGCAAGGCAATGCCTTGCATTAACTCTTTTCGTAAGAGGGTTCTCATATCAGGTGATACGGACTCCGTTAATGCTACAGCAATATTTCGAACACCTTCTTTTGCACGAATAAGAAAGTCCATAGCAAAGGTAGTATCTGCAAGCTCAGGTACATGTAGCGCGTTTATAGGGTCTAAATAGTCCTGGTTCAATGAATTTGCCTCCTTTTCAATTTATTATTGGTGTTGGCCGGTTTTGAGGAACTGGAGCTTCAAAAGGTGCGCGTTGATAAATTTCCTGTAATTCTCTAAGCGCTTGCATGGATTGTTCAACATCTTTTTGCATTAATGCTCTCAAATCATGATCAAATACCAGTCCTTGCATTAGTTTTGATTTCGATAAGCATAGGGTTTTAAAATTAATAACTTCATGTAGATCCAATGACTCATGATCAGCTAATTTTTGAATATCCATTTTGGTTCCCTCCTTTTTGACTAACTATACAAATACAAAGGTATTATTCCAAATATTCAATGAATCATTCTTTAATAGTTTTTTTAGAGGTAGGAAAAACGCTGATTAAATGACTGGATTAATCATAATGTAGTGAAAATTCATTCATAAGGTATCATAGGGTTAACCCATACAAGTTAGGAAAAGAAAATAAAACTACAAGCTGTATCTATTTAAAAGTGTCTATTATTGGGGTCCTGCCCACAAAAAGGGTATATTATACTCTAAAGCATTTTGGGGAAGGAAAAGCCGCTGATTTTTCTATGCTAAGCAGAAAAATCAGGGCTTTTATGTTCTGAGTGTTTTATATTCATAAACGACCGTTTTCGGTGCTTATTAACAAAAAATCAGTAGGATATTTAAGTTAATGTAGAGAAGGAATTGTAAATAATTGGAACAAATATGCAGATTTAATCATTCTTCAAATGTTCCTATTTTCTTTTTGACTCTTATTATTGATTAACAACCTTCATCTAAGATAAATCATATTTATTATTGAAAATACGTCTTATAACAAACATTGTAAATCTAACCAATAATAAGGAAAAAGAGAGAGAATAAAAAGTAGTTTTCCAATTCCATCCATTTTTATATTTAATAAGACGTGTATTTTTTTCTAACCATAGCTCAGCAATAGTCATAGGTATACTAAAATACAGAACTTTTAAAAGGCATTGAATGATGCGGGAATCCTTAGTTAGTTGATTATAAAAGACACAAGTAATTGGGAAAAGTATGTAATCAAACAACACGCTTGTTTTAACTTGTTTTGGAAATCGGGTGGGATATTGAACATAGCCTCTTTTTACAATCAGATTATCGACCAATGATGCATAGTAACTTTTTATAAAGAAAACAAGGAGCCAGTCCTTTGTATGTGATTTTTTTATTAAGTATATAAAAGAACTAATACCAAAGAAATAAAGGAATTTTATAAGGTTTATTTCAAATTTTCGACCCAATGTTTAGCACCTCCACAAAGATAGGTTATCTTTGATGCAGGAGTTTATACTAAGGACATTTCAAAATTTGATAAGTAAACAGTGAATAAACAAGGTTCTAATTTGATATAAAATTGTTTCCTAATTGTACACATTTTCACTTAAACGAACGAGTGCTTTAGTTATAAAAGGTTTAGGTATTCCAAATAAAGAAACTCGCCAATTACTATGGCGAGTTTCTTTATTTGGAATACCAGTACCGATGTCAAAACGACGGCCATTTCGGCACGGATTTTTAGAAAAGCACCTCAAAACGGAACCCTTTACTTCATCTTGTAAGGCTTTTGTTGAAATAATACCGATGGCTTATATTGGTTAAATGACAGGTAGCACACGAAAAATGAAAGATAAAATCACATGAATAATAATGACTAGTCACGCTTTAAGATTATTCCATTCTTTTGTAAAACCGTCATGATTTCTTTGTTATTTACCAACAGCATCATACAGATTATGTTGACAGTAAGATGTCGCTATTTCTTTAAGACCATAAAGTGATCATAATGGTACTCCTACCCGAAGCTTCCCTAAATACTCTCCAAACCCCACGTCTTCTGCAACAATATATGTCTCCAGCTGATATAACCACCTTGTTCTCATTAAGAAACAAACAGATTGTCTGAGGCATTATTTTTTCATATCTTTTTATCAAATGGTATAAAAAGTGCATGTAGGGGAAGATAGGTATATCAAGCTTTGCAAGAGAAAGGGCAAAACATAATACCTATAAAATTATTTTTGATCCGTGAGGTTTTATATAGGGTGGGGTAAGGGGTAAAAGACTGTATTAGCGGCTTCTTTTAAGTCTTTCAATACTTTATTTATGTTATTCTAAGAATTTTATAAAAAAAATAAATCCTAAAAGAAATTTTTTCATTATCACTTGACTTTACCAATAAAAAGGAGGAGACGCATGCACCATACCTCACATAAAGTAGAGATTATTTTCATTGTTCTGGCCATTTTTGCACTCTGGAACGCTGCTTCCAATTTTTTTAGTGTGAAACGCGTTTTAATTGGACGGCCTATGAGAACATCAGAGTTAAATGCTCAAAAAAACAAGTTAATTTGGTTCATTGCTCTTCCTATCCTTTCGGCAGATTTATATTCATCGGTTGCATATGGGCCAGAAGCAGGGATGACCGAACTCGCAGGACTTGGACCAAGCGCCAAGTGGTTGATCGTTCCCATTACTTTTTCAACGATTTTCCTTTTAATCATACTCATTTTGTCCTATATTATGGGCATTCTTGCATATCCAAATGGTGGTGGTTCTTATGCAATCGCCAAAGATAATTTTAAGGAGAAATGGGTCGCTTTACTGGCTTCCAGCTCCTTGTTGGTAGACTACATATTAACCGTATCCGTATCCGTTTCTGCTGCTGTAGAGGCGGTATCATCAGCATATCCAGTCGTTGCTCCCTTTGAGACCATTCTAGCAATCCTTTGTATAGTCATCCTGTTAGTGATCAATCTGAGGGGTGTAGCAGAATCAGCCAAAATTTTCGCTTGGCCAACTATCGGATTTATGACTTGTATGCTTGTACTGGTTTTCACGGGCCTTCTTAATGAGAGCCATCTTGGTTTTGTCCAAAAGAATACTCCTCCATTTGGAAGTATACCAAAGGGGTTAAGCAACTTGCTTTTACTTAAAGCTTTTAGCTCAGCGTGTTCTGCCTTAACAGGAATTGAAACCATTTCCAATTCAGTTCCTGTGTTCAGAGACCCTAAACCAAAAAGTGCGATCAAAACCTATATTGCACTTGGCATTATTACTTCCATTACGTTAATTGGATTTGGTTATCATTTATATGTACAAGGGATTAGCCCTAATGTCCATAATACCATGCTTTCCCAATTAGCTGCCATCTATTTCGGCCATGGTATCTTCTATCAAATCATTATTTGGTTTACCTTTTTAGTCCTCGTATTAGCAGCTAATTCCACTTTTACAGGGTTCAGCCAACTGGCGGCCATTGTTGCTGAGGACGGTTTTCTTCCACGTGCCTTGACTCATCGAGGAGACCGGCTTGGATATTCGAATGGAATTATCGTGCTGGCTTCCACAGCCAGTATATTGATTATCACTTTTCATGCTCATACCAATGCCTTGATTCCTTTATATGCCATTGGGGTTTTCCTTTCCTTTACGATTGCTCAAATCGGGCTTGTGAAGCGATGGAAAAGAGAAAAAGGTCCTCATTGGAAGACTAAACTCATGATTAATGCTGTAGGAGCTCTGGTTACTTCTGCTGTAGCTTTTATTTTTGGAGTGACGAAATTTACAAGCGGTGCGTGGATTGTACTTCTCATCATTCCTATACTCATCTTTTTATCGCTTAAGGTATATAGACATTATGAAGAAGTCACAAATGAATTAAAGATAGATATCCATACCATTCATCCTGAAGAAAGTCAGGTGATTTCACTTGTTTTAGTTTCCGGGGTTCATCATTTAGTGAACACTACACTTTCCTTTGCAAAAGGGATTTCAGACCATCCCATTGCCATATATGTAGGTTTTGATGATCAATCGATTGAAAGGATGGAGGCAGAGTGGAAAGAGTGGGGTTCACCATGTCGGTTGGTTACAATAAAAAGCAGATACCGTTCCGTTCTGCAACCTTTAACCCGTTTCCTTCGTTTAATAGAAGAGAAAAAACCGGATCAGGCCCAGGTACAAGTCATTATTCCGCAGTTTATATCAAAGAAATGGTGGCATAATTTACTGCATAATCACATGGCTTTATTTTTAAGGGTGTGGCTCATGAGAAATAAAAATATAATTATTACTATGGTTCCATATCATTTAAAGCAATAGTCTATCTAGTATGAAGTAACTCACGAAAGATAAACAAGTTATATCGTTTGACAGCTTGGGCATGAGCTCAGTTTAGCAACGGTCTCATGCCTTTTTAATGTTGCCGTGGTTCGTTTTGAACATTAAACTTTCATTCTTAGAACGTTCTACATTTCAAATTCTACTATATTAATAAATTCAGCTTTTTATAGTACTAAGAAATTGTTAATAACGGCATTTTCGAAAAATTCCCTTTTCGTCCCGTCCGCCCAAGGTGTTATACCATGTTTAGAAAACATGTCGATCTTGTTCTTTTTAGTACCGCTATTCTTGAGGAAGAATAAAGAGGGTGTTCTCGTTTGTCAAAAGTTTAATTGGCAAAAAACTTGGTTTTGACAGTTTAAATGAGATGCTTCTTATCGTTTTTTCTTCTTATTATCAACAGCTGCAGGTTGAGCTTTACTAATCTTTTCAAGAAGAACATGTGCCTGAACGATATTTTCCTCAATCTGTTTCACATCTACAATTTTTCCTTTTCGGCCTTTAATCTTTATCTCCTCATTAACGGATGGAGCCTGCTTTCGAAGCTGGCTTAATACTACAGATTGATTCTCCACGAAATGAACGACATGCATATTTTTATCTCTCCTTTAATTACCTAATGAAATTTCAACCGAATCGTTGTAATTCATTCTATGAGAAAATTCAAAATGCAGAACGTCTATGCCGATAAAAAAATAGAAGCTAGGTACCGAAAATAAAATTCCATTTACATTAATTTTGATTGTTGCCTATTCTTTTATTCTATTTAAAACATCCATTCATCTATTTAAAAACTAAATCAAAAAACTTGATGAAGCCCTACCAAAATAAGAATAATTCCTGCTATAAAGCTTGCTTGTCTTCCTAACCTTTCTCCTGACACCCTTGATCCCAGGTATGCACATACACCGACACATACATAACTGAAAACTCCTGATATGAGGGAAGTGATCCAGATGTTAAGATGAGTAATCCCTGTATCGAATCCACCAGCTAAATTATTGATAGATAAAGCAACCCCTAAGAGAAGGGATTCAAGCAAACCAACGGATTTTGATCCATCTAAATCGGCGTCTTCAGGGTTTTGTAAAATTTGCAACAACAAATTGCGATTCGATGGACGATGTTTTACCCTTTTTTCAATATAGGGCTGACTGAGTACCCATACGCCAATCGTCACCAAAACGATCATCCCGATGATGTTGCAAACAAAGGGGGACAGCCAGATAGATACCCAGTTCCCAAAAAGACCTCCTAGAAGCGCAAACAGAAATCCTATAAAAGCAATGATTGAGTTTGCCACAAATGGAACTTTAATTTTTTTTATTCCATAGGCAACACCAACCCCTGCATTATCCAAATTTGAAGCTACGCCAATCGCAATCATCAACAGCACATTCTCTAGATGCATTTCCATTCCTCCCGTCTAAAGTAAACTATTCAAAATGATGTGGAAATGTGCTTATCCCCTGCATATATTGTTGATAAAAACTCAACACATTTATTAAAAAGGGGTGAATAGGAATGTCAGAAAAAAATCATGCCAAGGACTTAGGCTTTCTGTTAAAAGGATTACTAAAAGAAAAGTCATTATCCATGCGAAAGCTTAGTGTACTGACGGAAATTGATATTGCAACCATCTCACGAATTATAAATGGAAAACAGCAGGCAAAATTGAATCATTTACAGCAATTTTCTCTTCATTTGAGCATTCCTTTAGAGAAGTTAATTCAAGCTGCAGGATACGATATAGGCGGAAAACAGGAGGAAGTCCCCTCAGATATTCATTACTCCTTCGATATGATTCAAGAAATTCTTAAATCTTACAAACTAGTTGATACAACATTTACGATTTCCCGCATTCAGCAGGAATTAGCTAAATATGAACAATACGCCAAGACAGAAGAAGGGCACCAGCTGATTTGCAGAGATTTTCAAACAAAGCTTGAGCAAGTCGGCAATGCGGGTCCCTTTATTGAACAGCTAAGAGATCTGTATATGAAGTATTGTGATGAAGTAACGCTATTACATGAGCGAACCATCCTAGGAAGCGCGTTATTATATTTTATTTTATCTACAGACATTATCCCTGATTACGTGTTTCCCATTGGATATTTGGATGATGCCATAGCTGTACAGCTTGTCATCAATCGTCTCGCAAAATAATCCATCCATTTGAATAACGCTTGATTCACACCCTTTTCACATTCTTAAATCAGCACTAGCTTCTATTGAAGATTTAAAATCAAGATCAAAGGAAAGTTTTTTCTAATAATCTAAAAAATGCAAACCTTTCTAGATGAAAAAGTGCTACTATAGGGAGAGTGAAAAAACGGTTTCATTGGCGAGCACGATGCCTCCATTATTAAAAAAGGGCCGGTGGGAATACATGAAACTTATAAAGCAAATACTCCGTTTAGCTATTCCATCGATTGCTACTTTTTCATCCATGACAGTGACGGGTTTGCTGATCTTAATGATTGTTGAAAAGCTGGGGGCGACAGCCATCGCGGTAGTAGGTATCTCCAATATTTTAATGTATAACTTATGGGCATTATTCTCCGGAAATCAGGGTGCTATTAACTATTTAGTGGCACAGAACGTGGGTGCAGGGGATATAAAAATTGGGAATCAGCGAATGCAAATCACCATGATATTAGCAGCTATGCAGGCTCTTCTTTTATTTGTAGCGAGTTTTATCTTTCCTCATTTCATTTTAGAAATCATGGGATCGAATTCAACGATTCTAGAGGCTGGAGCTCCTTATGTTCAAGTAAGAATGTATGCTATGGTGTTCACTGTGTTTAATATCGTTTTCTATGCTTATATGAGAGCAACAGGGGATACGAAGACCCCTATGATCCTTTCTTTAGTGAACAGTGCATTAGTGGTCATCTTAACGTATGTCCTTGCCTACGGGAAGTTTGGTTTTCCTGATATGGGATTGCAGGGAGCCGGCTGGAGCATGGTGGCAGCGGAGGGGATCACCTTTCTTCTAAATGTTTTCGTGTATTTCCACATCCTTAACAAAGCCTATTCCACCCGATCGTGGGTTCCGATTAAATGGCTTCAGGTTCGGCTGCTGCTCGTTGAAAGTACAAAGCTTGGAATCATGGAATTATCAAACAGCTTAGGTATGCTTGTCTTTACAAGCTGTATCACCCGTCTTGGAACAGTGGCCATTGCAGCCAATGAAATTGCGTTAAATATCCTTTCCTTTGGCTTCATGCCCTCAAATGGATTTGGAGCAGCTTCCACGGTTGGAATCGGCCAAGAAATCGGTAAAAAGCGCCCGTTGGAAGCAAAACGGTTTGGTCTGGTAACGGTATATCTAGGATTAGGTTTTATGGCGTTATTTTCCGTCTTCTTATTCCTTTTTTCCTTGCCGGTGGCGAAAATGTATACGATAGACGCTGCCGTTTATTTAACATCCGTTTCCCTTATCCATCTGGCTTCCTTTATTCAATTGTTCAGTGGAGCCGGCATTATTTTTGCCGGGGGACTTAGAGGAGTAGGGGATACCACTTTTTTATCAAGAATGGCATTATTATTCAACTGGTTCCTATTTATTCCTTTAACGATTTTATTGACTCAAATTTATCACTTCGGGCAAACGGGCGCATGGACGGCTTATTGCAGTTTAATCGTTCTGACGAGCATAGCCAACGCCTGGCGATATACCACTTTTCGCTGGAATTCAGCAAAAAGTAAATCAGTCACTATTTCTCATCCAGATCCGGTTCACGGTGTATAGTGATACAAGAAAAAAAACAAACCCATTCTTTATTTCCTTTGTTGAAGGCAGCCAATCACAGAAAGGTTGTCTTTTTTATTTTTGCTTAAAAGACGGTATATGAAATTACAATTAAAAACAGTGGAAAAAATTTACTTGTTTGCGCTTTCATAAAATACTTGCTATCTTTATGAGCATCACGTACAATTTAAAAACAGGTTAGTTTTATCATCGAACAAACAAACGGAGGATATTATGAATAGAATAGGTCACCAAGACTATATAAAATCGATAAATAGAGCTCTCGTCTTAGAAACAATCCGAAATGACCAACCCGTTAGCAGAGCAGAATTGGCAAGAACACTTGGCTTAAGCCGTTCGACTGTTTCTTCTGTTGTCGATGAACTGTTAGCTAAGAGATTCGTGATGGAACTCGGTTTAGGAGATTCTACTAATGAAGGCGGCAGAAGGGGGATGAAGCTCGCTTTTAATGCCAAATCTGCTTTTGGAATAGGAGTGGATATAAAAGAAAGTGGAATGCTCCTTATGATAACGGACTTAGATGGGAATGTGACATATGAGAAAAAAACAACACCCACTAATAAAGTTGCATATGTCATTGAGCACATCCAGACCTTTATTCAAGAATGTGGGATAAATGAAGATCTATTTATTGGTTTAAGTGTAGCCGTTCCATCAGTAGTGGAAAATACAAAGGATATTGTAGTAGATGCTCCTTCTCTGGGTTGGTTTAATCTGAATTTAAAAAAGGAGTTAGCCGCTTATTTTTCCATTCCGATTTATATAAATAACGATGTAGACTGCAGTGCGTTAGGCGAAAGATGGCTTGGGAATGGGGCACAAACAGATAATATGTTTTATATGTCCATAGATGCCGGGATAGGCGGCTCTATTATAGCAAATGGTCAGTTAATCCAAGGCTCTCACTATTCAGCTGGGGAAGTGGGATATTTCATCGATAAAGAGGATACTGTACATTTTGAGCCTCCCATCGCCGGTCAATACGGTCCTTTTGAAAGAAAGCTAATTCCGCTGATTAAAGAGTTTCAGGAAACCGGAATTCCTTCAAAAGCCCTTACGCTGAATTTATCGATTGCCATCACTAACCTGGTAAACTTACTGAATCCTGAGAAGATCATCATTGGCGGTGTAGAAGGTCCCTCGCTCGCCCCAATAGTAGAAACACTGGAACAAAATGTGAGACGATTCTCACCCATACAATCAAAAATAGAAATTGCCTGTCTTGGTGAGAGGGCTCAAGCACTAGGAGCACTTTGGTATTTGTTTGAACGAATTGTTTTTTCTCCCTTATAGGATAGGCCTGGTGCTAGACAAAGACAAGACACATTGGTTAATCCGCTTAATCCGCTCATTTTTTTAAATATTAATTCTTTCTATAAATTTCATCATTGAAATAAAAACAATGTTAAAAAAGACACACTTTATCGGAGGATAATATGACGAACGAAAAAAATGGATTCGTCCGGGGAATTGGGTTATTACAGGCAACCGCTATTAATATGTCGCAAATGATGGGGGCTGGCCCATTTATCACCATCCCTATTATTCTATCAACGATGAGCGGCCCACAGGCCATGTTCGGATGGATTGTAGGCGCTTTACTTGCTATGCTGGATGGCTTGGTTTGGAGTGAACTTGGTTCCTCGATGCCGGGCGAAGGAGGAACCTATGTTTACTTAAGAGAAGCATTTCAATATCGAACAGGGAAATTTGTGCCTTTTCTTTTTATATGGTCTACAATCATAGCAACACCTATGATTATGTCCACGGGAGCGATTGGATTGTCAAATTATCTTATTTACTTCTTCCCGCATATGACCCATCTGGATACAAAGCTTGCAGCTGTAGCGGTTACAATTATAACCATTGCATTTTTATACAGAAGGATTCATTCTATCGCTAAAATCTCAACGGTTCTTTGGGCTGGGATGATATTAACCGTGATTCTCGTTATCGCTGCAGGTGCCACCCATTTTAATCCGCATATGGCATTCTCTTTTCCCAAAAATGCTTTTGCGCCATCTAAATTCTTATTGGGACTTGGTGCCGGAATGCTTATTTCCATTTATGACTATATGGGATATTACACATCCTGCTATCTGGGGGATGAGATTAAAAATCCCGGAAGGACCCTTCCTCGGGCTGTGATCCTTTCCATCTTTTTTGTTGCTATTATTGATTTATCGATGAACTTTGGCATTATTGGAACCGTTCCGTGGCAAGAAGCGATGAAAAGTCAAAATATTGGAACCGAATTTATGCAAATGGTCTGGGGGAAACCAGGTGCCATTATCATTACTTTACTCATCATTTGGACTTGCTTTGCTTCGTTATATACAGGGTTACTGGGAGCATCCCGTTTGCCTTATAATGCAGCAGTAGACGGATTGTTTTTTAAGCCATTTGCAAAAATGCACCCGAAATTTCAATTCCCTCATATCTCACTTCTTGTAATGGGTGTCATAATGGCCATTTGCTGTTTTTTTGATTTGTCACAAATTATAAACGCCCTTATGGCAATGACCATTGTGGTACAATTTATTGGGCAGATTATCGCTTTGTCCATCCTTCGGAAAAGACAACCAACTTTAAAACGTCCATTTAAACAGCTGCTTTATCCGCTTCCTAGTATTTTGGCGTTTATTGGCTGGGCATTTGTCTTTTATTCTTCCGGCTGGACCGCCATTCGTCTAGCGATTATATGGACTGCCTTAGGAATTGTTGTATTTCTTTTCTGGGCACGGCGTCACAAAGCATGGCCATTTGGTGAAAAACAAATCAAAGAGAACTACTTGGACCGAATTTAGCATAGTAAAATATATAATAATTATCGTTGCGGAGGAATGAAAGATGCATAATCAATTACTTTTGGCTATCGATTTTGGCGGGACAAAGGTGGCAATCGCAACGGCTGATTTGAAGCAGGGAATTTTAAAACGAACAGAGATAACGTCACGCAACATTAATGGATATAAACTCATTCAAAGAGCCCTTGATACCGCTCAAAGACTGCTCGAAGACACAAAGAAAGAAAATGACCTGGATTTGGCTGCAATTGGAATCGGAACATTTGGAGTTGTATTTGAGGATCATGTTGAATTAGCGCCCAATGTAGAGGATTGGGATAAAATTAATATTGGTGAGCATGTTAAAGATAGATTTGGAAACATTCCTTTTTCTATCGAAAATGATGTTAAGGCTGCTGCACTTGCAGAACTGCGTAAAGGAGCATTAAAAGGGACGGATCACGGCTTATATATTAATTTTGGTACCGGTATTTCTGCTGGCTTTACATTTGGAAATCAAGTAATCAGAGGCCATAATGGGGCTGCTGGTGAAATTGCCTACTTATTGAAAAGCAAGCAGGAAATGAAAGGGTTCCAATCTAACTATGCTCCATTTGAAGCTTATGCCAGCGGTTCAGGATTGTCAGAACGTGCAAAGAATGATTTTGGAAATGAGATGACAGTTGAAAAATTATTCTCCGAAGCAAAAGATAACCCGGAAAAAAGGACATTTTTAAAAGATACCTTTAATGAAATAGGGTTCCAGATTGCCAATCTTGCCATTGCCTGGAATCCTGAAAAAATTGTTCTTGGGGGTGGTTTAATGCATCAATTTAATACCATTCTCCCAACCATTGAAAGCTATTTTCAACAGTTTGTCCCTTATCAGCCTAAAATAGAAAAAGCGCATTTTGACCGCGATGCAAGCTTATTTGGGGCTGTCGAGCTTGCACATGATCTTTTGAGAGGTAAGACATCCTTTTAAATAAAAAATGGAACCCAATCACAATTAAAGGAATATGGTTTCTTTCGTAAATGAAAATATAGAAATATACATCGTGTATGCGGTATTAATTGCATATAAAATTAGCTCAGTTATAGTTTACTGAGCTATTTTATAATATACTTAATTTTTCTGTTTTCAAAAAAATATCAATAGGCATCAAAATCCTCATTGTGAATGATCCTTCGTTATTTTCTTTTTCATCAGGCTTGCTTAGTATCAATCCAACCAAAGTTTCTTCCTTTTATGATGAAGAAGTCGTAGACATCAGCAATTTTTTTATCTCGGCCATCTCTTGTTTAAGCTCCTTTATATCGGTCAGCTTTGATTCAATACGAGCTAAATCGTCCTGCATGTCGTCAATTTCTCTTTCAGCTTTATAATTAATCGCAAAATCAATGGATGCTTCTTTTTTGTCCCGCTCTGCCTGACGATTCTGGCTCATCATAATAATCGGGGCTTGAAATCCTGCCAAAAAAGATAAAAAGAGATTAAGCAAAATAAACGGAGCTCCATCAAAATGATACGTGAACGGCAAGGTATTCCATACGATCCAGGTTATCAGAAATCCTGCGAAGATTATTATGAACCTCCAACTTCCCCCAAAACAAGCGATTTGATCCGCCAAACGGTCTCCAAATGATGTTTTTCTTTCATATTGCTTATCAATATGGCTGATAACGGTATGTTCATAGTCCGTCACCAGACGATTGATGCGGCCAATCATTTTCTTATCCATCTTGTTTCCTTGCTTATTTGTATCCTCCATATAATTGAGCCCTCCTGTGTTGTTTTCTATCCATCGGCTGCCTCTTATCTAAGGTGGTAATCTCTTTTTTATTCAAAATTAATCTATAAAAGGCGTACATTGTTTATCTACCCAACTCTTTCGATAACTAACAACATTTACTCATTTAATTGATAAAAAAAATCATTTTCAATTACTTTTTTTGCAGAAAATCTAAAAGAAAAAATGAGCTATGCTTGGGGACATTTTTTTTACCACTCACTATTGGTGAATGAAAAAGGAGGGATGGTTGAAGGGAGCTAGGAGAATAAAAATGAAGGAATCCTTATTAGAAAAAAAGGGATACTTCCACTCGCTCATGAAGGTACCCTCTAACTTAAATACATTTATTTTTGGTGTTCCATGGCCAGATGAATGGAAAGACCTGTTAAAACACTGGTCATCAGCCAGCGCTGTATCTTTAGCCATGCCGGCCGTCTTGTGAACCATAAAGCAATTATACTCGCTGTAAGGACAATAAGAAGATTTACGGAAAAACTGACTATAATTTGCACGGCGCCTAAGGCCGCTCCCTGATAGAGCAGTGAGACTTTAATGGATTTTCGAATTGAGGCAGGAGTGAAACATACAGCACAGCAATCTTAGGATTTAATAAATTTGTCAAAAAGCCCATTAGAAAAAGCTTGGTCGGTCTTTCGACAGGAAGATGACGTGGTTCTAAAACAGATGATAAGCCCGGTTTAACAGCCTTCCATGCCATCCACAACAAATATATGGCACCTGCCCATTTGATAGCTTTGTTGACCGCCGGCACAGTATTGAAAATTGCAGTAAGTCCTAGCATGGTCGCACATAAATAAACCACAAATCCTAAAACAACTCCCAATAAAGAGGTAATTCCTGCGATGCGGCCTTGAGTATAGATCACTACTACTTACGTATAATAGAGTAGTTAAAGGTTTAGAGGGATAATGTAGAAGGAAATATAAATTATATTTCTTCCAACAAAAACAGTGTATTGAAAATGTTTTATTAAAAGGAATAAAACTGTAAATTACACATAATTGTCATACAAAAAGGACACTCTTTAAAAATGAGTGTCCTTTTATAACCTTATAAAGCTTTATTATGACATTTTTAGATTTACATGATCGACGGTATGATCTTTCCCTACGATAAATTCCAGCTCATACTTACCGGTTTTATAGATATAGTTGATTTGGCTTGTCCCTTTTACTCTGCGAATGTGATCCGCTTTCCCAAGTACTTTGCCTAACACTTTAGGAGTGATAGAACCTAAATTATCCTTCCGTTCTACATTTGTACCAAAATAACGGATTTGTGAAATCGTTTTATTTTTGTTGTAAGAAAAGGCAAAGCCTGGCTGCCCCATATCAGCATGGTAATAGTCAAATCCGCCGCTTACTGTTTCAGGCGGCCCAAGCTTTTTATGAACATCTTTCTTCGTGCTTTTATTAATTTTTAGTCCTTCTGCAGCAAAGGGCATTTGTCCTTTAAAGGCTTCGTGGTAGATCATCTTTAATTTTTTTACTGCATCCTGCTGATAGGTATTCACATGAACCATTTTCACGTGAGCAGCGTGTGCCGGTTCTAAAGAAGGAGTATAAGCTGCACCTATACCTATAATCGATCCTGTTAAAGTGGTAGCTACTAATATTTTTGACTTCTTATTTAACATTTTATGTTCCTCCCATCTCAATCTTTTATACCCACAAATCAGTAATCCATAACATGTTTTACATCAAATAGAATATAACATTCGCCTAAATAAGACTCACTATAAAAATATGTCTCCTACTCTTTTCTTAGTGTCTTTGGCAGAATACGCTATTGTAATCACCTTATATAACAAAGAGAAATACCTTGGAACTGAATTTTAATGATCATCGTTCAGTATTTTTTAGCTTTTCTGGCTTATGGATCCTCTCACTATCCGTATTTACCATATGAATACTTGAGGTAGCTTTCATCATTAACTTTTCTTTCTCAACTGAATCATGTTCTCTTATAAAGAGATGGAAAAAAGCCTTAAAAAAATGAGTGATACTAAAAAAATAGAAACCCTTGCTACGCTATTAAGAGTTGACAAGAGCTGTTAATTGAAATGCGTATCATTTATGTTCGTTAAATAATTAGCTATTAAAGTTTAAATTTGGAAGTAAAAAAAAAATGACTGCAATGGCTAAGAATAATACAATGGGTGGTGGTAAAAAATGAAAATTGTCAGCATGTTCATTCTCCTAACGATGACCTTAAATAACACACTGATTTATCAGTTGCACTCTCTTATTTCTATTAATACTTTATAGTTAAATTAACGGTTTAAGAAAATAAAACGAAGGGGATAGAGACAGAAACAAAGTTATTCCTTTTAAATGTTAATGATCCATTATTTTGTTCGGCTTAAACTCCATAACCAATAATAGTTAACCATTTCTACTTGTAATAATCTTGGATCAAAATAAAAAAGCCGTCGAAACTTTCTCGACAGCCTAAGAAACCACCGTTTATTGCAAAGCGGATCGTTTCATATTCTTTTTCAATAATCGTATGGAGTATTCAGTCAATCCTATTACAAAGATTGAGACACCGACCATCGGCATTAAAATACCACCTATAACAGCAATTAATAATACCCCTAAATAAAACTTGTGGCCTTCAGAGGCCTTTGGTATTCCTATTTTTCCTTGAGGTCGACGTCTCCACCACATAGTTATTCCGCTTATTACAATGAAGATAAGAGAAAAACATGCTATAAGATCAATAATTAAATTTGTAACTCCGAAGTATCGACCCTCATGTAATGCAATTCCTGTTTCAATGGCTTTATCAAAAAAACTATAGTCTTTCCATCGGTAATTAAGTAAAACTTTACCACTATATTGATCAATGTCCATGGTGACATAATTTTTTACACTGCCTGCTGCCCATCCCCAAGTTGATATAATATATACCCCTTTGCCGCCTTCAGGCATATTTATTGTATAGCCTGGATAAACATTTGTATTATTAGCCAGGTTAATAATATTTTCAATTGGCAGCATTCCTTTATTTTTGTAAACCGATTCCGGCACTGGAAGATTTTCTGCTGACCAGGTTGTTTTGGCGATTTCTTTGTTTATTTTTTTAGACACAATACTGCCATTCAACATATTAGCTGGAGCATTCGTCAGATGATGTTTTTGAATAAATGAGTTTAATCGATTTCCAAATGAACATGCCCAAGGAAGTCCTGTCAATACTAGCATTATGAGTACAATCGTCATCCAAAACCCTACACTTGCATGCAGATCACGCCAAAATATTCTGGAGCCTTTTGTTGTTCGAATACGAAGAACTTCACGTATTGTTTGTTTCTCCCTAGGAAAATAAAGGTAAAGTCCCGTTAAGAGTAGAATGATGGCCCAAGATGCTGAAAGTTCAACAATATTATCACCTATTGTTCCAGCCAATAATTTCCCATGCAGATTTTCAATAATGTTCATCAATTCTTTATCATTTTCCAGCTCTCCAAGCACTTTCCCTGTGTAGGGATTTACAAACACAGTGTAGGCCACTTTACCTTGGTTTACTCCAATCTCGGTCGCACGCCGTGGATCATTTATATTAGTAAAGGATGTAATGGCAGCATCCGGATATCGCTCCTTTACAGCCGTTAGCTGTAAAGGAGGGGTTAATTCTTTTGACCCTTCTTGCACATAATGAAGGTTAGTATTTAACAAGGGGTCAAAATATGGCTTAAATAAATATATGGCCCCTGTAATAGCCAAAATAATTAATATAGGTGCAAAAATAATGCCAGCATAAAAATGCCATCTCCATATGGATTGATAGAGCCGCGTTCTTTTGCCTTTGCTGGGTTTATTTGTAGAGTGATCTATTTTTTTTACTGCTTTCATTCAATTCTCCTTTTTTCTGCTGTAAATCTTTTTTGAAAAATAAAGAGTTACTCTAGATGATCTTTATAATAAGAAAAATATAGCCACTCTATATACTAACTCTTCTGTTTAATTCCGAATTAACACCCCCATTAACTCCATAAGGGAGGTTTTTTGTTAATTTATTCAGTGGGTTTGTTTTATTCATCTTTATAAGCTTTTGCCCAATAAATAAGAAGTCCAACAACTAGAATCATCACAACTGCAAAGCCCAACAAAAACATCCATGTATACTGTCCAAGACCCATGTCCATAACGAACCCTCCTAACGATTAAAAATAAATTTCTATACTTCTTAGTAGCTTCTTACAATAACAAAACTAATATATATAGTTTCTGGTAAAAAGGAATTGAATAAAGGACGGGAATAAACTTGATAAGCGCAACGATTGAAATCATCATTGAGAATCAAAAAGCACCTCGCCTAACATTGTTTTTTCTTACCAATCGGCTTACTAATCAACCTCCCGTATTTATTATTGTTCCTTTGTTTTCCGATATCGAAAAATAGAGAAACCAATTTTTTTATTTAAGACTCGCATTCATTATATACACGAGAGTACTTCCTCAAATGACCCTAAGGAGTGATTTTATTGGAAAATACAACTTATTTATTGAACAAATGTTAAAATAGAAGATATTTAAAGAAGAAATAGGTGATTTTTTGAAGTATCGGCAAATCAAATGGCTAATTCTAATTATCCCTACTATAACAATTGGACTTTGGGAATATATTCGCCACGTATTTTTGTTACCTTATATTTCCATGACAGTCGGGAATTTTCTTTCTCCAGTCATTATTTTTGCGGTTACACTTATTTTTTTATTGAGGTTATTTTCAATATTAGAGCAATTGCAGGAAGAACTAAGGCAAGAAAAGGCAAAAAAAGCAGTCCTAATTGAAAGAGAAATTTTAGCAAGAGAGTTACATGATGGAATGGCTCAATCACTATTTTTACTTTCTGTAAAGCTTAACAAATTGGGCAAAAAAACAAACCTTTTACAACATGAAGATTTTCAAAACCTTAAACAAACATTAAAACGTGTCGACCAAGATATTCGTCAATCTATCACGAATCTAACGCATCCAAGTAATGAAGATTATTTTAGCTGGGAAAAGCAAATATCTTATTATTTACACGAAATTCAAAATAACCATTCTATTCATATAGAATTAAACTGGGGAATTACTGAAGCTACTTTATCAACTAAGGAAAAAATTGAATTATTCGCATGCATTAAAGAAGCAGTTATGAACATAATAAAACATGCCAAAACAGAAAAGATTTGGATAATCTCCAAAGAAACAACAAATGGTTGGGTATGTGAAATTAGAGATCGTGGAATAGGATTTATAAATGATGACATGCAACCCAGAAAAGGATTCGGATTACAAATTATTAAAAATCGGGCAAAAGAAATGGGCTGGGAGTTCTCAATAAACAGAATAAGTAATGAAACAATTGTTACAGTTAAAAAGGAAGCAAAGCATGCTATTCTTTCTAATTTCGGAGGTTAAAGTTTTCACTAAACCTTTACACAATGAGGTAATATAGCTTTTCTACTTAATTCTTTGATGGAAAATATAAAATGCCTATGTCTTTTCTTCCTTCTGAAATCTGGGAAAATCATTTCGGTTAGGTGTTACAAATTATAAAAGCTAAGATAATAAATGATACAAAACAAATTCCCTTTACAACCTGTAAAGGGAATTTGTTTTGTATTTCATATGATTTTGTACATCCTAAGTATTAGTGAAAACATGATTTTTATGCTACTGTAATAAATTCGCCATAAACCCTTATTAATTTTGTTTGTAAATCACCCTTTAGGGTTATTGTATGATAGCGAAAATTCTCTATAATGAAAGGCGCATTACTTTTGTGTTTATCTTTTTAATTAGGAATGGAGCCTTTATGTTTCGGTCTATAAGAATAATTCATCGTGTTACTGGAATAATAGGATCAATCATTGTATTAGTTATGGCCATTACCGGCCTGCTCCTGAATCATCGGTCATTAATCGGGTACAATTCTACATTTGCTTTTCAATTGCAACAGTTTATTTTTTCCCTCCATTCCGGTGCCGTTGATAATGTGTCATTTATCTGGGTTACCGATCTTGGAGCCATTTGTATGATTGTTTTTAGTATCACTGGAATCACCATGTGGTTTAATATCCAAAGAAGAAATAAAAAACGTAATAAAAAGGAGAAATGAACATGAACAAAAAATTAATTGCGACAATCGGACTTGCTTCCATGCTAGGACTAGCGGGCTGCAGTACATCTTCCCATAAAGATTCCTCTATGTCAGGAATGAGCCAGAAAGATATGAAAAATATGAATAAAACGCAACATCAAGCAAGCAAAGTTAATCCGCCATTAAAACAAGCTTTCAATGATGAGCTGAATGGATTCACTAAAATCCAGCAGGACATTAAGAATAAAGACTATAAAGCTGCAACTACCCTGGCATCTAATCTTCACGATGAATTCCATGCTGCTATCCTTCCTCCGTTAAAGGCAAAGAAGGGGACAACTTATGCGGAAAGCATTCATGCAAAATATGATGAATTGCAAGATGCCATCTCTTCAAAAGATGAAGCGAAAATGAATCAACTTATCAAAGTAAATCGTGATAATCTTCATACCGTGGCAAAAATATTAAATGTTAATTTAAATCAATAACCATAATAAAACCAGGAAACCCATTATTTATACGAATGGGCTTCCTGGTTTTTTGATAAGACCGAATATATTCCGAATGGATGATAAAGACCCATTTTAAACGTTTAGCAGGAACATAATATTTTTTAAAAATTTTCTATAAGTAGTCCCTGTTGGATTATATTATTTTATTGAAAAGGTTTTAATATGTCCGTATATAATGCTCCAGGTAAATGCAAATAAAACAGTTAGGAATATGGAAACGGTGTATAATCCCCATTTAGGTATCATATCGGCTATCATTACACCCATGACACTACCCATGACTCCAGCAACTATCCCATCTTAGGCTGCGATTTTATCTTTAAACGGAAAACTAATGACTCCACTAACCAAAATTCCAATTATTAATCCGACGATGAAGGAGGCACTTATATAAGAGTTCATTATAGCTGCAATATTAGTACAAATCGTCATCGTAGAAATCATTCCCAATGACATGGGGAGTGAATGAACAAGCCTGCTATGTTGTGCAATTAATTGCTGCATCTGATTTTTTTGCCTTCGCAAAGTAAACACAATATGGAAAACAATCAGTACACAAATGAATAAAATGACACTAGCAAAAATCCATGATTCTCCTGATGATTCCATCATACTACTCATTCCTTTTTCAAAATGTTTTTTCTATATGTTCCATACTAAATAGTACAGGAGTCACTATTAGTAACTTTTGCACTACATAAAATATGTATTCTGTTAATAAAAATAAATACCAATCTATTAATAATCATGAAGAAAAAAATACATCATGTAGCCTTAATTAGACAACATTATAAATGACTAACCTATTCTTTGAGTTTATTGAGTATTAAAGCAAAATAGTCAGTCAGGACTTTTGTATGCAAAATGTTAATTTAGGTACTGTTCAAAAAATAGTAACGTTTTCTCTGAAAAATCACCCTATAGAGCCATAGCTGTAACTTATAGGATGTATATAATAAATTCAGATATAGTCTTAAAATATAATTTAAGAAGGGAAAGGGCAAAACATGAGTTCAAAAAAATTAGTGAAAAACAAGTCAGGGCCATTCCCGTCATTTACATTAGCTTTAGTGGTATCGGGACTTGGGCTGCTTACCTTTATTCCTTTTTACGTATGGATTTACTCTCTTCAATCACATGATAAAAGTCCGGCAGCTATAGCCATGGCTTCTATGCACATGAGCAGGTTGAACATTTTCTGGGCATTTCCCATCTTGCAGGCATCCGGTCTTGCAGCACTTATTTGGTCGTATATTGGGGTTCTTCTCGGTCTTATGGTATCGGGAAAAAATACCTCTTGGTTTCCATTTAAGAAAGCTCAGTTTAATCAGATACACCGGCAAATTTCCCTTCTCGTTATTGGTTTAATGCTCATTCATGCGATTGCAACAGCTTTCGATGCCATGGGTGACAACTTTATTACGGTTTTCATTCCTTGGCAGACAAGTTGGAAAGAAGCTACATTAGGTTACAACCTTGGGATTTTTGCACTTTATCTGGCTATTCTGCTTGGTCCTACCTATTACTTGCGCGAAAGACTGGGAACTCGCACATGGATGTTTGCTCATAGGTTTACTTTATTTATTTATATCTTGTCTGTATGGCACACTTTAATACTTGGCCTCGACACTTCATACTACTCTTGGGTGCGTCCATTTATTTGGATTATCCAAATCCCATTACTATTACTTCTCATAAGGAGGCTCTTATTAAAGCCTTCACGTACTGGTAAGAAGGCACCCAATAGCTCTCAAGCAAGTACAAAGGCTATACGCTATGGATTGGCCGTTTTAAGCGGAATTGTAATAATGTTAATAATTATTATTGTCCTAACTGGACATTCGGGATTTATTCCTGTCGTTTAATACAAATTGAAAATTTAATGATCTTTCAGAAGGCAGATTATGCATCACATACTTATATTTTTACATATATTAAGTGCTTTATTGTTAGGAGTTTTTATTATTGTCCCATTTATTATCAAGCGGCTTAATACTTTATCATCCTTAGAGCAAAAGGAATTATCAGGTGTTTTGTTAGGATTTGTTAAAGTAGGAGAAGTTGCACTAGTTGGGTTGCTGTTGACTGGGGGTGGAATGATTAGTGAATTTGGGAGAATCCCTTCATCATTATGGATGAGCATAACAGGTGTTTTATTACCTATTATTGGAGCTTCTCTTGGTATGATGCATAGTAAATTAAAGGTGCTAAGAGCAGCAAAGCAGGCTAAAAACAAAACGGATGGCTACCATAAAAGATTACAAGTTTACAGTTGGATAACAATGGTATCTGTTCTTTTAGCTATTTTAGTTATGACGAATCCTGAGATTTTATAAATCAAGAAATTTTAAGTAAGATTTTTATTGAAAACAATTGTAAATAATAGGAATCATTTAAAATTGAAAGTATTGCTTTGAAAGAAACTTATAAATAAATACAAAAAAAGGGAACGACTCGTTCCCTTTTTTTGCTCAACATTTAAATCTTTTTATCCCTTATTCCATTCGATTTACCGTACACATACTTTTACATTCAGGTAAATCTTTGCAAGCTTGGTTTTACGATTAACAGAACCATCGCTTAATTGTGGACAACCACTTTTGTACCATACGGGATATTATCATAAATCCATTTTGCATCCGGAATAGTAAGATGGAAGCAGCCATGAGAATCTTTTTGTCCTAATTTCTCAGCATCCTTCGGTATCACTTTTTTATCTTGGGTCATTGGCACGCTGTGGAATAAAAATTCACCATGATTTTTCCATGAAACCCAATACTCTGCCCCTTCTTTATACTTAGGTGAATAGAACCAGGTTCCTCTTTCAGCCTGAATATGGTATGTACCTGTCGGGGTTGTCGTATCCGGCGTAGTGTCTATACCGCTAGAAGTTACCATCGTATAAATGACCTTTTGGTTATCCATAATATACACTCTTTGCTTCTTGATCGAGACATCAATCCATATAGGTTCATTGGCTGTCAGTGTTGGATATGGCCCTCCTGAAGGTTTGTTCCAATTAGGAGGAGCAGCCTTCACTGAGTTTGATGGATTGTTTGATGTTTTTTTGGCTGTAACGGTGGACGATTTTGTTTCAATCTGTTTTGCCTCTGCTTTATGTTGCTCCAGGCTGCACCCTGACAAACCTGCTGTTAAAATAAAAAGAGCAGCTGCAAATCCTTTCATATTCTTCATTTTAATTCTCCTGTTTTATCCTATTTTCCAGAGGGAACACCCTCTATTTGTTATCATTTCGTTTTGATTAAAGCGAAACCAATACGATTTATTTTACTAAACGATCTTATTCCCGTCAAACGATAGAGTCTGTTTGCTAAGTGGAAATTAACCGTGAAAAGTCCTTTACTGCCAGGGGGTTTAAAAGGATAGAGAGCAAAAAGGGATTCTGGCCGTTTGAAAAGAGCATGATGAAGATAAGCCATTTTCCATGAGACTAAACAACTGTTTTTTGAAACTTTTCTATCTGATTGTTAAATGGGGCTTTCTTTACTAACAACCAACATTTTTTAAATTAAAGATTATATTTTAATAGAAATCTGCCCATACTAGTTTTAAGTTTAAAAAGGTATGGAGGTTAGTAAAATGATACAAAACCACAGTAAGAGAATATCTTTTATCGTACTATCCGTTATAAGCATGCTTGTGCTCCCTATTGCCATCATTCTTTTTCAGAACACTGTCGATGCGCATGCTTCTTTTCAGGTAAAGGTAACAGCGTTTGATCTCAATGTGAGAAAAGCTGCAGATAACAAGAGTAAGATTATTGGAATGGTCCATCAGGGCGACAAACTAGAAATCATTCAAACAAAGAATAGATGGGATCAAATTAAACTACCAAACAACCAAATGGGATGGGTAAACACTGCATACCTTACTCCCACTGAAGGAGTTTCCGCAAAGGTTGAGGCCGTTGTGTTAAAAGTTCGAAAAAATCCGGGATTATCTAGCCCCGTTGTTGGCAGGCTGCATTTTGGAACAAGAATCATCGTTTCCGAGGAACAAGGCGGATGGGCAATGATCCAATCTTCCTCTGGAGTTCAGGGGTGGGTATACGAGTATTACATAAAAATAGAAGGAAAAAATGAAACAGTTGTTCCTTCTCATCACAAACCACAAAAAGCAGACACTGAAAAAACATCCGCTTTTGGAGCTTCCTTTGAAAATAAAACTCTGTTACAGTCAACACCATCATCCCTTGAATCCAATCCTGCACCAACACAGAGCCAGCCACTCCTAGGAAAAACCATTGTGCTGGATCCTGGACATGGCGGAAAAGATGACGGAACAACCAGCATTGTAGGAACACATGAAAAATCATTAACCCTACCGACAGCCGAACTTGTTAAACAAAAGCTTGAAAGTGCTGGTGCTAACGTCTTAATGACACGGACGAGCGATACATATATTCCATTGCAACAACGTTCGGATCTTTCAAACCAAACCCATGCGGATGCTTTTATTAGTTTTCATTACAACTGGTCAAATGATTCATCCATAAACGGTATAACCAATTTTTACTATCAAAAAAGAAATAGTTTAAGTTTGGCCTCAGATATATTAAATGAGGTCGTTAAAACAACGCATTTACAAAAAATCGGCACAAATTTCGATAACTTGAGCGTTTTACGAAACAATTCACAGCCAAGCACACTCATTGAACTTGGATTTCTATCCAACAAACAAGAAGATTCCACAGTTGAAAGTGACGCTTACCGCGAAAAAGTTGCGCAAGGAGTCTACTTGGGGCTGCTCGATTTTTTTAATCAAAAAAATAAGTAATATTACAAGACAAGAAAGAGGAGGAACCCTTACACAATGTAGGGGTTTTTTTGTGCGTGAATCTCACCATTCTCCATAAATAGCTGCATTATCTATGTATTTTCACATTATTTTTCTGTTGCTTCATATAATTCTAATAGTAATGAAAATAGTCTCTTTTGTTGCCCATCCGTATTGATTTCCTTTAATAGAGTAGGACATAAATCGAAATTATTCCGAATAAAATAGTGTAAACAGACTTACTAGTTTTGGGAAGCAAATTGTCCTAAAAGGTTATGATTCACTTTATATAATAAAGAGACTGTTTTATTGTCCGTTTAATTTCTTGAAACAAGGGAGGCATTTATGAGTGAGTACTCAAACCGTTATACTCAAAATCCTGTTATACAACGTTTAAGAAGATATTTTTGGATTTTTGTGATTGTGCTTCCCCTTGTTGTCATGATGATCCCGAGCGTCATTGTGAATTATTTCAGCTCAAAGTCCACGATGGAAAATTTTTCATCCATACCAACACATCAGCACAATCTAAATCAGAAGAGTGTACCAAAACCACTAATAACGCTTGGCTGGTTATCCGGAACAGCGTCAAGCATAGAGCAATTGAATGACTATGAGAATTTAGATGTCGTCTCGCCTGATTTTGCTGTAATTGATTCAAACGGTCATTTAAAGCTGGACCCCCAGCAGAATTTCAGCACGATGATAGAAACACAGGGGAAGAAAAACTGGCCGCGTATTACAATGGAGTTAGATACAAAGGCTGCCAACCATGTATTTTTATCTAATCCCGCCCAGCAGCAACAAGTTATTCAGTCCTTGTACCAAGCGGCTATCCAACAGCAGTGGGAAGGGGTGAATATCGATATGGAGAATGTAGATGTAAGGGACCGCGATCTGTTTTCACAGTTTATTGAAAATCTTTCAGCTGTATTGCATAAATCTCATCTCATCCTATCCGTGGATATCCCGCCAGATCAAAAGGAAGGGGAAAATCAACTGTCTCCCTTTGATCATGCTGATCTAGCGAAAACCTGTGATTACCTGGTTTTTATGGGGTATGACGAGCATTGGTCAACAGATCCGATTGCCGGCCCTGTCACGTCCCTTAATTGGTTAGATGAAAATATAAAGGAACTCATTCAGACAGGCATTCCTTCCGATAAAATCATTTTAGGCCTTCCATCATATACACGGCTTTGGGAAAGTAACGCGAAAGGTTATATTGTTAATAATCCAGCCTTTGCTGTTGGATATGTAGAAAAATTAATGAATGAAAACCATCATTCCTTAAATTGGGATAGCACCCTAGGGGAATACTATACATCATATGATGTAAATAATATTCACTATCAAGTGTGGCTACCAAGTCAAAAATCGTATGATCTTTATTTAAAGCTTTGCTCAACCTACCATTTGGCCGGCGCAGCAGTATGGAACCTGGATTTCATGACATCTGCCTATTGGAATAGCATAGATCAGTTCAAAAGCATCACAATGAGTCCAAAGCAAAAAACAGTTTCTTCTTCCTAATTCTCTAGGCCTTTTATATCAGAATAAATATTTCATTCCAAAGTAATCATTTAAAACGAATAAGATATAGTATATAGTAGATAAGTGCATTGAGATATTACTATATTAATAAATGAAATGTATCGGTTATAGATAGAAAGGGAAATTTAATCATATGAAAAAACAAAATCGATTTGCCACTTATCGAAAATTAGTGGAACAGAACAAAAGAGAGTTAACAGAAGAAGAATTGAAACAAATTGATCAGAAAATCGAAAAGCGCCTTATGGACCGCCAAATAGTTCAAAGCAAATAATCATTATATACATGAGGAAACAGCTATTACGATTAGAGCTTCGTCACAAGACGGGGCTCTTTATTTTTTAAAAAATCAAGAAAAAAACCAGTCGAGGGCCCCTTCAGAGCCAAAATAATTGTAAACAGACGAACAATATGTTAGAAATAGAACAGGAATCATTGATTCCCATTGAAAAGGAGTTGTACATACATGAATAAAACAGACTTAGTGAATCAGGTAGCAGAAAAAAGCGAGTTATCTAAGAAAGATGCAGCTAAAGCGGTTGACGCGTTACTCCATACCATTTCTGAATCATTGTCAAAAGGTGATAAGATCCAAGTCCTCGGATTCGGAAATTTCGAAGTACGTGAGCGTTCAGCAAGAAAAGGACGCAATCCGCAAACTGGTGAAGAAATTGAAATTGCAGCATCTAAAGTGCCTGCTTTTTCTCCGGGTAAAGCATTGAAAGATCTTGTAAAACAGTCTTGATTTCAAAAGGGGGGGCCTTTAATAAAAAGGTGCCCCCTTATTTTTTGAATCCCAACCAGGTTTCCTTGGTGGTTATGAATGAGATGTCCTCCATTTTTTAAGACTCCCCTTGCATTTGCCTCGTAAAGTGTAACAAAAACGAGGTACTCAAGCTTCCTACCCAATGGAGGAAATAAATCTCTTTTAGCAGAAAGAGGCGTAAAAATCTAAATCGAATGTACAAAAACATTGGCTTTATGCCAGTGCTTTTTTTCAGTTTTTTGTTTGATCTACTCAGCCAACCAAATTGATAAAATATCACCTTAAAACGCAAATGAAAAAAATTTTAATACTTTATACTTGAAATATGAATTATTTTTTCGTACAATGAAAATGCTTTCAAATATAATTGTAACTTAGTAGAGTGTTTAGGAGGATTTTTAATGGACGCGTATCTTTTAATTATTACGCTAATAGCAATCATAATTGTTATATTAGGCGTGTCATTGTTTAAATGGCATGCATTTATCAGTTTAACCGTCGCTAGCTTGTTCCTTGCTATATTTTCCGGAATGTCCTGGGACAAAATTGTAACCGGATACGAAACGGGCGTTGGTGGGGCTCTTGGCCACTTAGTGGGTATCTTGGCTTTGGGTACCATTTTAGGTAAAATGCTCGCAGAATCTGGCGGAGGCCTGTCCATTGCGAGGTTCTTTGTCAGAATCTCTGGAGAAAAAATGCTGCCATGGGCAATGTTCTTTGCAGGTTTTATTATTGGAATACCGGTATTTTTTGAGGTTGGTATCTTGATCTTGCTGCCTCTTGTTATTTCTATTCACAAAGCATCAAATAAAAATCTTTTGTTAATTGCATTACCAGCGATTGCCGGCTTATCAATTGTGCACGGCATTATTCCTCCGCATCCTGGTGCGATTGCGGCTATCAGTATCTATAAAGCAAACATGGGAAAAGTACTTCTCTATGGGTTAATTGTCGCTATTCCATCCGGACTTATTGCAGGACCGCTGTTTGCAAAATTAATTTCTAAACGAGTGGTTCCTCAAAATGCACCAAAATTTATTGAAGTGGAAGAAAAAGACCCTAAGTCACTGCCAGGTGTCGGCCTATCTTTCTTTATTGTTTTACTGCCAGTTGTCCTTTTATTGTTAGGAACGTTTGCAAAATACTTAACCTCGAATGTCAGTGCTCAGAATGTACTAGCATTCATAGGAAGTCCGCTGGTTGCATTATTAATCTCTGTATTCATTGCTTATATTCTGCTTGGACTCCGTCAGGGTATGAATCGCGATGCGATTAAGAAATTCACGGATGAAAGTATCCTGCCTGTTGGTTCGATTATCATCATCATCGGAGCTGGCGGCGGATTTAAACAAATCCTGATTGATAGTGGCGTAGCAAATGTTATAGGCGGAATGGCTCACCATTTCTCATTATCACCACTTATTCTAGCTTATGTCATTGCTGTCCTGATTCGTGTTGCGACAGGTTCTGCAACCGTTGCCTTAACAACAGCTGCAGGCATTGTGGCACCGATTGTGGCCCATATGACAGGCGTGAATCTTGAATTGCTGGTTATTGCAACTGGGGCAGGCTCACTTTTTGCCTCACATGTTAATGACGCAGGCTTCTGGATGGTCAAAGAATACCTTGGCCTTTCCTTAAAAGAAACATTTAAGACATGGACCGTATTAGAATCCATCTTATCGGTTGTAGCATTCGCGATTGTATTAGTTTTAAATGCATTTGTATAATACAACTCTGTGCGAGCTAACTGTAAAGGTTATAGCTTTCTAGTACAAAACAGTACACTAATCGAGTAGGAGGATTGAGCCTCAACCTCTTCCACCTTAGCTCCATTTAGTGAAGTATTTAATCATAACTCTTATATCGGCATTTTAACCCTCGTTGACTCAAGTAAGAGTTGACGAGGGTTTTATCTTTATATTGGAGGGTATTCGCCTGAACACAGTATCCTCATCATTTTGTTTATAACGATTTGGTATTTTATCATCAAGATGTTATTTCTAATGCATGATTAGTTTAACTACAATTACCATCTGTTGCTTCAGACTAAAGTGTGATCTGCCGAATTTGATTAAAATACCTATGTAGCCCGTAAAAAAGGGCTTTTTTGACGAGAAGTTTTATTGACAAGTGAATCTATTCTGTAATACTATATACTAGTAGTCAGTGATACTAAATATCTGTAACACAAAACACCCATGTTACAGAGTACTGAATAAAATGAAATACAAATGGAGGAAGAAAGTTGGAAAATATCACAGAAATGCTGAAAGGGGTGCTTGAACATATTAGTCGGTAACCCCTAAAGCTCCTTGTAATGTCATAGGTTCGCTTGTTAAACGGGATCATGGTCCCAACCAGCCTGAAACATGTTTAAACAAGTAGGGGGTGAACAGTTTAGCTGACGGAATCGAGTCCCACGGGTGCGACGTTCTACCCCGACTACCGTAATAATAAGACCATAAGCAAAAAGGTCAACCAGAAAAATCTGGCTAACCTTATATTACGAACAGGTGCAAGAGTTTAAGATGCAGCTGCCATTTTTGGCGGCTTTCTTCTTGTGCTAACGGAGCAGTTTGGTGAAAGAGTCCAGATTAATCTTTGTTCAGTAATTGGTCCATATTGTTTAGGATAAAGGTAAAATAAAGTTACTTATAGAAATAGTTATTTATCCAATTTTAGGGAGGGATAAATAATGAAAATGAAATTTAAAGTTTATGATAATGCTCATGACTTTGAGAAAAAGATAGAGCCGATTTTATCGGAAAAGGAAGATGTATTCAGTCTTTTTTGGGGTGTACTGCAGGCAATTAAAGCTGGCAATTATGAGAATCCATTTATGGCGACAATTGAGGAGGATGGAAGAGTATTAGCTCTTTTCCAAATGACACCCCCGCATCCGTTAAATCTCATTTTTGTCGATGAAATCCGTTTAGAAGAAATAATGGATTTATTTATAAAAAAAATGATCGAACTTGAAATTAACTTTCGTTCAATCATCAGTTTGAAACCGTGGGCATACAAAGTCGCTAAGAAATGGGAAATAAAAACTGGTAGAACTCATCAACTACTTATGGAACAGGGATTGTATCGATTAAATAATGTAAATGAAACGCTTGAACACAGTCCTGGTACTTGGCGCTATGCAGAAGAAAGTGATTCTTCACTTATCGAGAAGTGGTTCAACTTATTTGAAAGTGATACTGGAATGCCGATTTCGTCAATCGAACACGTAAAAAAACGTGTTGCAATGTTTTTAAAGGAACGAGAGGTTTTTCTTTGGGAGGATAAAGGAAAGATAGTATCTATGATGAAGAAGTCACGCCCGACAAAGAACGGTGTAACCGTTAGTTTGGTTTTCACACCAAAGGAAGAGCGTAAAAAGGGATATGCTCGGACGCTTGTTACGGCGGTTTCAAGAGAACTACTCAAAGACTTCGACTTTTGCGTACTATACACAGATATGATGAATCCTACATCGAATAAGATTTATAGGGAAATTGGCTATGAAAGGATTGCAGATTCTGTTCATCTTGATTTTGATAAAGACGAATGATTTTGTTTCAATAACTATTCATATTTAAAGCGGATCTTCAATTATCTGGCGTTTTTCTTTAATAATAAGGTGTCTTTCTGTAATGAGTCAGATTCCAGAAAAATACATTTATAGGATTGGATTTTATTAAAGCATTGGTATCAATGCCTTCATTTCTTCATCGGTACTTCAAATCTCTAGGTAATTTGTTCGGAGGATTTGCTTTTCGGACACTTGCTGATTTGGAAAAGGAATAAATCGGTCTGGATATCACAAATAAAAAGTAGTGACTGCCTTTTTGGCAGTTTTTTTTATAATATAAAGTTTGTGAACAAATGTACTTAAACGATAGGGTGCAAGAGCTGAAGATCAATTAAATTGTGAGGTGAGAAAATCGGATGGGAGAGAAAAACTATGAGACAAGGCATTTATTTATGGCAATTGGTATATGTATTCTTATTTTTTCACCTATATTACTGGTATTTGTTCCTCAAAGCGTCTCAAATACCGTTCATTTTACCAAAAACCTTTGGTATGTTTTCACTCCAAGAATGAATTTTGTGGTTTACGCCGTAGAGTTTCTTTTATTATTTGTTTCGACTATGCTCCTGTTTCTATTAGACATTAAGAAAATCTCAATTATTTTAAGTTTAATTTCTGCTTCGTTAGCTGTAGGTTGCTTTTTTGTAGATTCGCAATCTCATGAATCCCTCACAGAAGATTTCATATCGTATAGCCCACTTTTCTCATTAAAAGATTACACTTATCCTTGGAATAAAGTTAAATCTATTATGTTAAATGGATATAAAAGGGAAGGATTTTCTGAATACAAGTTTGTGTTTACAGATGGAAATAGTATGAATCTTAGATATGATAACTATTTTAAAGTAATAGAGCCACAATTGGATAATAAATTGCAAGAAATGAAATTAGGAATAAAGGTTGCTCATAAAACGTAATTGATAAATGTTTGTATTAGTTAGTATATGGACTGTAAATCTATTAGAGAATTGAATTTTTATTGGGAAAATGCAGGTGGATTATGATGAAATCTACAATATCAATTTTTTCCGTTTCACTTTTCCCAGTACAAGACCCAAACATCCATTAAATTTTTAAGTAAAGTATCATCTGGGGAGTGTGATAGGATTGATATTTTATGAAATTACATGTATTTGTTGTAAAAAATATTTCGGGTCTATCAAGGATCTAGAAAATATAACCAATATAAGAAAAATCAAAAAGGGATTTTTTGTTGTGATGACTGTAATCATAAAATAAAAATGGAAGCTATCAAGCACTTTTTCAAATAGGATACGAGGAAAAAGAGCCTGCATGGCTCATACTTACTGCACAATAAGAATTGTAGAAAGATCACCATAAAATACTATGGCAAAATTAAATGGCATTGTATCGTAAAAAAGGGATACATCTCAGAAAGCTGCTTAATGAAAAAATGTCTACTTTTAATAGACAGGGCTTTAAGTTGAATTTTTTCAACCCATTAACTTCTTATTATAAAATATAACCATTGACTATTGAGGGAAGCATAGTCATTACATAAATTTTATTCGTATATTTAATTTATGCAATTAAGAAAAGCCCTAGGAGGGGTAGAAATGTCACGTGTTCTATTTATTAATGCTGGTTCAGAAGGACATATCAATCCAACGATTGGCGTTGTGCAAGAGCTTATTGCACGCGGCGAAGAGGTCGTGTACTTTACGACTGAAAGTTTTCGAGAGTGCATCGAGAAGACTGGCGCTATTGTACGAACAGTGGACGGTGAAAAATTTATAAAAGCCTTTATCTCAGGTGGGAGAAATTATTTACTAGAAAGAGTTAACGGTCTTTTACTTACGGCTGATATTGTCATACCTAGCGTGCTGGAACAGATAGATGGAGAACATTTTGAATATATCATCCATGATTCCATGTTTGGTTGTGGAAATTTACTTGCCCAAATCCTTAACCTGCCGGCAATCAATTCTTGTACATCTTTTGCACAGACAGAAGAAGCATTTAACAAAATGCTGGATCGGGTTTCTCAAAACATTCCTTTAGAGTTCGTTAAAGAAATAAACGATGAATATAAAAGATTGATCACTATGGTCAAAGAAAAATATAATGTCGAGATTCACTCTCCTTACGAGGTTTTTTGTAATCCTGCACCTCTTACAATCGTGTATACAACCAAGGAATTTCAACCTTTTGGAGAGATATTTAATCAAAGCTACAAATTCATTGGTCCTTCTATAGCCTCACGATTCATCCAACACAACGTTGACCTTACAGAAATAAAAGGAAAAAGAACGATTTATATTTCACTTGGTACTGTATTTAATCAAGCCATTGATTTTTATAAACTTTGTTTTAAAGCATTTAAAAATAGCGATTACACGGTAGTTATATCGATTGGGAAGCAAACCTCACCCATTGATTTAGGAGAGATTCCTCAAAACTTCATTGTTAAGCAATATGTTCCACAAACCGAAGTACTAAAATATACTAAATTATTTATTACCCATGGCGGAATGAATAGTACCAATGAGGGTCTCTATTACGGTGTACCGCTAATTGTCATCCCTCAAAGTGCTGATCAGCCGATTGTAGCCAGGCAAGTTACCAGTATTGGTGCAGGTATTCAGCTAAAAATGGAAGACTTGACTGCCAATCAGCTGTGTGAAGCCGCAGATCATGTGCTAAGCGATCTATCATTCCAAAAAGCTGTTTCAGCTATTAAGGAATCGATTCAACATTCCTGTGGATATCGCCAAGCTGTTAAGGAAATTTTTACATTTAAACATGGTTATACTGTATAAATATAAGAATTACTTCTTCGTGCTTGCGGCATTCCTGTTTTAGCTTACAAAAAACTTTTATCATTTTCTAGATGGTGCAATTGTACTTAAAGTACCGGGTGAGTTCTATATAACAATACATAAAAAAATACTCAAAATTAATCGAATTATAAACATTTAGGTTAATTTGAATTTTCAAAATAATATAAGTTGTGATATGATGAAATTATTATGATTGAACGGAGGTGAAAAAGAATGAATTTAGTAGCTGTGAATGTACGTGAAAAAACATTGGATTTCCTAAATTTTACACGTGCAATTGTTCATGATTTTGCATTCAACGGGACAGGTCTGTCCATATTTAGTCAAAATCAAACAAATCACAGCTGATTAACCATTCTTTTTCACATAGTTTTGGAAAAGACTGCTTGTTAATCGAGCAGTCTTTTTTTGTGCAAAAAATGACTTTCAGCTGATTATTTTGGAGGAAAGCATGATGTATATAAAGACAGAATCAATTAAGAAGATGATCGGAGGTAATATTATCTTTGAACAATTAACAATGGAATTACAGCAAGGAGAAATCGTTGGACTCATAGGCCGGAATGGTTGCGGGAAAACGACACTTCTTCAATTATTATCAGAAAAAGAAACAGTCGATCTAGGAAGAATCGTAAAGAAAAAAGGCATCTCCATCGGGCACCTGCATCAAATACCAATGTACCCAGCCACCTATACAGGTATCGATGTTTTATATGAAGCTTTCAATCAAGTCTTATCCATCCAACAAGAACTGAAATTATACGAACAACAGCTAACGGAAGCGAAAGGCGAAAAGCTGGAAGAAGCATTACAGAGGTATGGGGAACTACAAGAACATTTTATGCAACTAGGTGGCTATGAAATAGATGCCAAAGTACAAAAAGTCATTCAAGGACTAAACTTAAATGGATTTGTGCATACATTGTTTACCGATTTAAGTGGAGGAGAGCAAACAAAACTAATGCTTGGCCAAATATTGCTCAGGGAACCTGATGTCCTTTTATTAGATGAACCAACGAATCACTTAGACATGCACGCAATTGAGTGGCTTGAGGAATACATCGAATCATTTTCTGGCGCAGCGTTGATTGTATCGCATGATCGCCACTTTTTAAATGTTGTAGCAAATCGGATTATCGAGTTAGAAGACGAAGAATTAACACAGTACGTCGGTAACTATGATGATTACGTTTCAGAAAAAGAAGCACGCCTATTACTAGAGTTCCAGCAATACGAAGAACAACAAAAGAAAATTAAAAAGATGAAGGAAGCAATTAAGCGACTAAAACAATGGGCAAATGAAGCAAATCCGCCAAGTGACAGTCTTCATCGCCGAGCTAAAAATATGGAAAAAGCACTAGCACGTATAGAATTAGTTCGAAAACCTATCGTTTCAAAAAAAATGAGCTTAGCATTTGATACAGCTACACGAAGTGGCAAAGAAGTCGTTGTATTAGATAATATGTCAAAGCGATTCAATCAACCATTACTAAAGCATGTTTCACTGACGATACGCTGGCAAGATCGCCTAGCGATTGTAGGTGCGAATGGTACAGGTAAATCAACTTTAATGGAAATAATGATGGGTAAAATCCAGCCAGACGAGGGAGTTTGTCGTCTTGGCAGTAATGTGAAAGTAGGCTATATATCGCAAAAATTTACGTATGACAATTCGAGGATTCGAGTAGTGGACGCATTTCGTGAAAGTGTGTCTATGTCAGAAGGAGAAGCACGAAACATTTTAGCAAACTTTTTATTCTATGGTTATGACGTATTTAAAAAGGTAAGTGATTTAAGTGGTGGTGAAAAAATGCGCCTTCGCTTAGCGCAATTGATGCACGAAGAAGTAAATGTATTACTACTAGATGAACCAACAAACCATCTGGACATTGATTCGAAGGAAGTATTAGAAGAAACGCTTCAGCAATTTGAAGGGACCATTATTGCAATTTCGCATGATCGATACTTTTTAAATAAATTATTTTCGAAAATTGCCTGGATAGAACAACAACAAGTTCAACTGTATGAAGGGAACTACGATTGGGCGTTAACGAGGAGAAAAACGTCTATTACAGAGATAGCACCTAGCGTAAAACAAAAGCCTATACAAAAAGTATGTTCGAGAGTTGAATCGAGAGATTTTGAAAAAGAGATTGCCTCGCTTGAAAATAAGCTTATATGTATTCAAACACAAATTGATGAGGAAACACATTGGTCGAAGTATGAAATGCTTTTACAGGAACAACAGCACTTACAATCAGATTTAGAAAACTGTTATGAAGAATGGCTACAATATCAGGAAGATAGTGAAATGTGAGATAAGAGTTAGAACAAATTGTCGTATTAGTTTGTGAGTATATCCAAACTTTACGAGAATAAAACGATATTAGTAAAGCGTTTTATTTATAATGAGCATCACTGAGATACTAGGCTGCGAATATGTATGATGATAATAATGAGTACTTTACGATCATCATACATATTTTTCACCACCATTCACTCCCAATTGAAGTTGAAGTTGAAGTCAACCGAAACGACAAAAAAAAGTGCAGACCAACAAAAATGTATGGATACGATGAGTGAAAATAATGCCTTGTTATTTTGACTGAATTATGGGAAAATACAAAACTGGAGGGGATAAAATGTTCAGTAAAAAAGCAAAAATTTTTATGGGAACCATTTTAACAGGCACCGTCTTAGGGATGGGAGCGGCGTATTCGACCTCTTTAGAACCAGCACATGCCGATCAAATGAAAACAGAATATACAGCTAATACCTATCAGCAGGATGCGGTAAAAAAACTGAAATTGATTTACAAAGATGCTTTTAAAGGACATATGCCTTTTGCGGCATCAGGATTTATCCTAAATAAAAGCACCCAAAAGGATGTTCACAAAGCATTTGGTGCTCCTATGAGTGTGAGCGGCGGATTCGATATATACCACGCAGAAATGGGGAATCCAGGCTTTGCTTTTTCTTACAACAAAAATAAAACGATAGCTCAAATCCGCTACTTCGGCACAAATGTAGAGCGTAAGGATAATCTTGGTTCTATTACTCCCAAAGTGTTAGGAAAAGTCATTGGCAGCGCAGATCACATACGAAACGTGAAAGGCACGAATGAAATTAACTATGTATATGATACAGGAAAATACCAGTTGGAGTTTATTGTACGAAAAGATCAAACGGTAGATCATATAAATTTAAAATAAGGCAGCAGACACCCTATGTGATAAAGGCACTCTTTAAAAAACTAAAAGTGTGCCTTTTAGTTTGTAGAATTTTTGCAGCTGAATTTCAAGAGGAATTTATAAAAGAACCGACTATTTTAAAGACTCAAGATGCATATTCTATCCAGATTGACCCGATATCTGAAAGCACAAGATATCGGCTTATATAATTTTCCATAAAGAAAGTAGCTTCTTTATGCCTTTCATTGAAACCAAAGATCATACGCGACTGTTTTATAAGGACTGGGGCGGAGATAAGCCTGTTGTTTTCATTTCTTCCCTTTATCTGAGTTCAGATATGTGGGAGTACCAATTGCCCTACTTGGCTTCTCAAGGATTGCGATGTATCGCCTATGACCGACGTGGTCACCGTAGGTCTGATAGCCCATGGGATGAATATGATTACACTACACTCGCCGACGATCTCGCCGAATTGATTGAGCATCTAAACCTTCGCGAAGTTACCCTTGTGGGCCATTCAATGGGAGGTGGTGAGGTAGTCCGTTATCTCTCGCGCCACGGTACTGACCGCGTCGCCAAAATTGCACTTCTCTCCACGAGTGCGCCGTTTCCAATGAAGACAGAAGACAACCCTATTGGAATTGAAAAGAGTGTTTTCAATGAAGGATTGAATAGTATAATTAAAGACCGGCCAAAATGGCTTGCGGACAACGCTTTGCCTTTCTTCGGTGTCGGACTGCATGGAGTTTCCATTTCACCGGAGTTCACGCAATGGATGATTCAATTATGCCTTCAGTGTTCTCCGAAAGCTGTGATTGAATGTAATCATACAATTTTTACAACCGACCTCCGAGAAGAAATGCGTCAAATCACTGTACCAGCCTTAATTATTCATGGTGATCATGACCAATCAGCACCGAGTGCGGAAGAAGGTGCGCGGAACTTTTACCAAACAATCAGTTCATCGTGTACGAAGGTGCAGCACACGGTCTGTTCGTTACGCATGCGGATCGCCTTAATGAGGATCTGTTTGCGTTCATTAAGCAATCGGAAAGAAAGACGGTAACACCTAGCTAATTTCCTGAAAATAGAACCACTTTATAATTAAGATGTTAAGGCTCATCCACCATGTACTTTAAAATTTATTATTTTTTAATGGGGATAGCAGCATACTTATTCAGCTAGCAAACATTACACCCAAAAAGAAAAAAAACACTATACCTTTTGTCATATCTTGAAAAGGATAGTGTTTTTTTGTATAGAATGAACTTACATTCTACTGTCAAGCATTAAAACAATATGTGCCTCCATAAACTTTCTAACTGTTGGCCAGTAAAGTAGGCCTTATTTAAAAAACAAGCAAGACAACACCAAAGATATAACAGCATTGTGTGTGGTTAAGTCATAAAGCAGCGAGTACATCCCCGGCACAGTGAAGTAGTTGTCTAAAATCATAGCAATGATACTCTAGCAAGTGATTATTTTATGCTCTTTTTACCCTTCTTCTATAGAACACTATTATTAAAGGAATTAGGATCAATGGAATAATCACCCACAAAAACTCCGTAAAGAGGGTATGATAATTTTGCCAAAAAATATCTACATATCGTCCAAATACAATATAAACGACTATCCATAATAAGGAACCGACCGCATTATAAAGGGAATATATCCAAAAGCTCATACGATTTATGCCCGCTAAATATGCGGTAATAATTCGTACACCAGAAATAAATTTACCGAATAAAACGACTTGTACGCGATATTTATTAAACTTTTTGTCAGCAACCTCGAATTTTTTATCGGTAATCCCTACATAATTAATCAAGCGCAAAATAACAGAACGTCCAAAAAAACGGCCGGTTGTATAGGAAATCGTTGAACCGATGATGTTTCCTGCCAAAGAGGCTATGATTAAAGGAGCGAAAGAAAAAACCCCCTGTTTCCATTCAATCCCCAATAAAGTCAGCATGGTGTCCCCCGGAAAAGGGAACCCCACCATTTCAAGTGAAAATGCAATAAAAACCCCCGGATATCCATACTGCTGTAATAAATGCTGTAAGTGCATATATCATTCTCCTGAGTGTATTTTTAACATTATTTCTAAGAAGTCACCTATGTATAATAGACAATCGATAGGACATTTTTGTTCAATATAAAGCCAAAATCTAGAAGCAAAAAAACTAACTTGAAGAAATATGTTTTTGCGCTTTTGCCGAAAAAAGATGAATGAATCTTATTCCAATTCATAATAGAGGTAATAATTACTAGTTATACTATAACTCTATTCTCTTAAATTCGAGATTTTAATATTGTTAAATGGAGGAAGAAATGACTACCTATGCACCTACTATTGCTGCTACCAATCAGGTTTTGTACAAAGATTTTGTACTGGCTGCCTTTGAAAGCTCACTCGCGATGATTGAGTTTAATCCTGAGGGAATGGTACTCTGGGCAAATGAAAACTTTGCAAGGACAATGGAACATAGGGTATCGGAAATGCCCGGTTTACATCATAAGTAATTTTGTACGTCAGACTATGTAAATAGTACAGCGTACATTGAATTATGGAGAAACTTAAGAAGAGGGATTAGTTTTCAAGAAAAAATACAGATGTCACAAAGTCAGGAAAGCTGATATGGTTAGAAGCCACTTATACACCGGTGTATGATAAAGCAGGAAAAGTAATGGCTGTTATTAAAATAGCAACCGATATTACGCTAAGAGAAAATAACACTTTTAAGATAGCAACAACATTACAAGATATGGCTGAGGAGCTGCTTAAACGAGCTGACAAAGGAAGTAAAAAAAATGAAGAAATAATGGCAGCTACCGAAAACCTGGTAATAGAGTCTAAAGAAAATATTGAAATCCTCCATTCACTGGAAGAACAAGCACATTCCATTAATGACATTGCAAATACAATAAAAGAGATATCCATGCAAACCAATTTATTGGCTTTAAATGCAGCGATTGAAGCTGCAAGGGCAGGCGAACATGGAAGAGGATTCAATGTTGTAGCAACTGAAGTACGTAAACTGGCAAACCGTGCTCAGGAATCCATACAAGAAGTAAATGCCCGTATCGAAGGAATTTCACATGAAATAAAAAAAATGAGTGTTGTAACACTTCGATTCCAAACAGGCATTTTAAACAACCAATCACTTAGCGAAGATGCTCAAAAAGAATTCTCTGAAATAGAGAGTGCAGCCCGACAGCTTGATTCCCAGGCAAAGGCGTTTAGAGAAATCCTTTAAACACACTATAAAAGAGGGCATTTTTGAAAATTGGGGAAATCTTAGGGAGGATCCTTTCGTTCGTTTTAAAATGTCTGTTTGCAGCACTGAAGACATCACTTTAAAACACTGTATGTAGTGGAAGCAGAGCTAAAAAAATCGGCAGGATGTATATAAATATATAAACACAATTAATGTGTGTGGTACATAACTGCTTGTTGAAATAGGCATTCAACAAGCAGTATGGCATTAAGCATTAGTATTAAAAGGAGGCTTCAAACTTTCTTTTTTTATCTTCGTTTTGATGATCTCTCCATTTATACAAAAGCTATGCAGCCTTACGTGCTTTTTCTCTGCTGGTAATGATGTATAACAAAGAAATATGTGAAGAGGGATGGTCCTATCTATGACAGAATCAGGGGAATGTCTCCATTATTATCCGATCGGTAAGTGGCTGTACCCTATAATTATTCGTAAGTTATTTAAAAGTTTTAATACTGAACATGGATTTCTAATCATTTTTTTGTGTCGAATAGCAAAAAAGTTTACGAGAAAAGCCTTATTATTATTTATTAATAATAGATAATAATGAGGCTTTGTTTGTTCATGTACGGTTAAAAGGCTCGGGGAATACTACAAAAAATAACATGGATACTATCTATTACTTTTTTTACGTGTTAGAGATAAATGTATTAATTGCTGTATTACATCATAATAATATTCTTTATCTTGGATGTACGATTGCCGCGATAACAGTGAGTTCATTTCTTCTTTTTAAAAGTATTTTGCACTGTCTTTATTTTCTGCAGTCGTTTATCTAACTACAACGCTCGTTCTTTCATTATGCTCGCTTCTAAAATAATTCGCTTACTGGCAGTTCTTTTCTATGTAGCTAGCAGGAAAATTAGTGAAGGAATACTGGATGTTCAAACAGAATATACCAGTAATAGTCTGTTGAGGGGGATGATTATGAAGATAGCTCTACAAAAGTCCTAATAGCAATTCCTCATTTATGTGTTTATTACATTTTTAGGAGTAGGTATGTTGTTCTGGAGTTTATTTTTATAAAACAACACTCGTGTAAAAAATCATAATAGAGATAATTGGCAATATTGTATCATTTCGTGAAAGAAGACTCCCACCCCTAAAGGATAGGCTTTCTTGTTAGAAAATCCTGTAAAAAACATTAAACATAAGGAGAGATCGGCTTTGTTTCCAAATGTGTTTCCAAATACTCTCAGTACCATCATTTTTTATGTATTAACATACGGAATGCTTTTTATGGAGCTAAATGTTATTTTTAGAAGAAGAAAAGGTGCAGAGAAAAAAGATAGAGGTTCTCTTCGTGTAATGCTCATCACTATTTTCCTTGCTTTTTTCGTAATGAACTTTTTGCTTAGAAATGGTTTTGGTTTATTGCCGCATAATTACCATTGGATAAGTTATATAGGCTTTGCCATTGTAATAGCAGGTTTGACATTTAGATGGTATAGCATAGCTGTTCTAGGTAAGTATTTCACTGGCGTTGTGATGATTCAAGAAGGTCATAAAATCATTAAAAAAGGTCCTTATAAAATACTGAGACATCCAAGTTACACTGGAGGGATTATTGCTTTCTTGGGGGTTGCAATAGCAACGAACGACTGGATTACGTTACTCGTATTTCTTATTGCATTGTGGGTAAGTTATGGCTATCGTATGATAATCGAGGAGCCTGCTCTAATTGAACAATTTGGAGATGAATACCGTAACTATCAAAAAGAAACTTGGAGAATCGTTCCTTTTGTTTATTAAGCTTTAACCAAATTATTAAAAGTAAACTTTCCTTAATTAGCTAAAGCTCTACATATTTATGGTATAATTACCGTATGTAACTAGACTGGGTGGGAGGTTGCTTCATCCTTTTTTCTCTGGATTTCAGAGGGGAAGGAGGTGCAACCGCTATGGATCTACTAAGTGCTTTGCTAAAAGAAGCTGCTAAGGTAATTGTTGACTTAACAATTACTTTTCAGCATTATTTTTAGTAAAAGAAGCAAAAAGACCACCCGTTCACGTTCCAAGTCATCGGGTAGGTCTTCTAAGAAAAAACATTAGGAGCAACCAACCCCACTTGGGATTAGTTACTAGGCAGGGATGTTCCAGCATCCTTGCCGTTATTAGTATATACCCCAATTATAACAGATATGAGGATATTTCCAAGTTTTTTTAAATATCGTAAACCTAATCCGTTCAATTAATGAGCGGATTTTCTCTTTCAAACAAAAAGGATGAAGACTCCACGCAGAAACTTTTTGCCTGTTTTTACCCCAAGCGTGTTTCTTTCGTTGTCTTTCAAGGGCATCTAAATTTCAAAACCAAGAATTCCAGAGAAAAAATCAAGAAATTTTAATATCCGCAGCATTTACACAACTTGATAAAATTATTTCATCATAATTTTCAGGAGACAATACTCCCGTTACGGCCATTCTTCTGGCAGTGCAAATGTAGTGACGACGTTCGAAAATAAAAAAGTGATTACAAGTTCGGTGGATGTGAATTAGAATGTTCGGAACCACTCATTAGTATGTCAAATAAAAACGGGGAATTCAACCTGGCAGCTTATTGTAGCCTTTTGAGTCCCCCTCTTTAGTTCTTCTTATAAAATTAGGTATTTGTATTTTACCGAAAGGGAGGATAGCTGAACAAAAAGAAACTGACCTTTCCCATTTTTAACTTTTCTTGTCATTCCTTCGTTTATCTAAAAGCTCCGCAGCCTTGCGTGCTTTTTCTCTGCTGGTATTGATGTATAACAAAGAAATATCTGAAGAGGTATGGCCTAGCTGAGACATAATAAGGGGAATGTCTCCGTTTGTTTGTTCCGCCAAATTTGTCGCGTACGTATGCCTCAATTTATGAGGAGACATGCGTTTATCAAAGGACTTAGTAAATTTATAGACAATATTTTCAATGGCACGGTTCGTAAGCGGCTGAACCTTATTTTTAAAAAGTTTGACGTAAACAAACTCATTTTCGTCATCACTGGCGTTATACTTTTGTTGTCTGACCGTTAAATAGTGTTCAAGGTCCAAAAGACTGGAGGGAGTAGCAGAGACGATATCTTTTTTGTTTCCTTTACGAATAACACTAATTTCCCTTGAACTGAAATCGATATCCTTGATGCGCAAATTGGATAATTCATTGACCCGGATTCCTGTCCCCAGAAATAAAGAGAGAATGCTAATGTTTCGTTCCTTGTCCCGCTCAAAGTAGGTTTTTTCAGAAGAAGAGAGGGAGTGGACATAGTCTCCTTTAATATAATCTAAAAAGTCCAGGTCCCTGTCATGGGTAAAAATTTTATCTGTCAGTTTTCTGGCTCTTTCATTCAACGTCTCAGATACCTTCGTCACCTCAATTTTCTGCATCACGTTACGGTGGAAATAAGGTTCTTTATTGTCTAGCTCTGCTTCAACGGTTAAATATTTAAAGAGAGAACGAAGGGAGGACTTATGGCGATTAACCGTTTTGGGGTCTACTTTTTTGGTTTCATCAGCCTTCGTTGACACCTTATATTTCTTTCTTCCAATAAACTTAAAATAGCCCCTGGCTTCTTCCAGGGTCAAATTTTCAAGAGTGTCAGGTGCAATATTCTTCATATGGGAGGATTCGGTGATTCCCTCTGCCATGAGCCAGTGAAAAAAATCCTGGTAATCTCTTACATAGTTAAATAGAGTCAAAGGGGAGCGGATTTCCTGTTTGGCATCTACGTAAGCTGCCACAAAAGAGGGCATTTCTTTTACCAGCTGCTCAAGCCTTTTTTCATAGTATTCGTGCTGTTTTGAAATGGCCATGCTTGACACCTCAGTTTTTTCTATATCGAACAAATGTTCGTATAATACAATTATTACGAATTTTAGTTTACATAATTTAATTATTGTTAATGCGATATTCTTCTTAATTGATAATGAAAAGAGGGGGAGTTATACCGGTTGGCAGACATATCTTCCATCACATTCGAGTGAAAACAGCTTTAACTAATTTCTATGTGAAATATTCATTATCGGAAAAGGCAAAATGACTGATTAATAGATCAGAATTTGTTTTGTATAATCCGTAAAATCACTTAGATGCTTCTCGACAATCTGCTTTAATATCTCTAAATTCAAGGCCTGGTAGTCATGGACAGCAATGTTTCTAAACCCGACCATGGCTTTTAGTCGTCTTGCTGTCTCTTCTTCAATCATCGAGTGAGTTTCTAATAAATCAAAAGCATCCCTGCTGGTTTGCGGCAATCCAAGCCGCTCTTCTGACACTATATGCATTGCCAAGTCAATGGAAGCCTCGCATGCCCTCTGAATATTCAAGATAATCGAATCCTGTTTCGTAAAGTCTTTCAAATTCGATGGATCATTTGCATATACTTCTTTAATCCGCTGAATGCAGCGCTCCATGACACTGATTTTGTTTAATATCACATCATTTTTCATAGATAGACCCGCTTTCATCAATATTCTTTAAAATGGGCTGCCGCTCTTCGTTTAGCTTTGCATACATACTGAGCGCAATCATTTGCTTTAATCTCAGAAGATGCAGGTCCCTTGCGTACAGAACTTTTCCGTATGAGTAAATCTGTGCTTTAAAAACCGTAGATGCTTTTTTAAGATCAATTAAATCAACGTCCATTTTAATAATATCCGCTAATTCCTGAGCCAATAGAAAAACATCATACGAAGAAACGGAGCGGTTTTCCAGATAAAAAGCAACATCCATATCACTATTTTTATGAGCCGTTTCTTTTGCTTGTGACCCAAAAACAATCAGAAAGGCAGGATTTAATTTGTCGATTAGAAAGGCTTTGATCTTTTGAGCGACTTCGGTTTTCATTGCACTCCCTCCTAAAAACAGATATGAATATTATACCAACTCTTATTGGGTATGCAAAGACTGGCTGGAGTGGCCGTACTCTTCAGGATTCTTCCTATGAGTTTGCTATTTGTACCTAAAAATGACCGGCTGAAAAATGGAATAGGAAAACAAAATTGTAGCAATGGAGTGTAGAATTATCTTTTGGAAGGGTTTACCTAAATATATGTCCTTGGTGATTGAAGAATTTCAAATAAAGGAGAGAAAAATTATATGAGTACTGAAAAAAATGATTGGAAAAATCCAAAGATTCATAGTTTATCCATGATATAATAAAATGGCATAAGCAAAAGGCACGGTGTGCAGTTGGTTCACTCCCGATATGATTTTATAGAGAGAGGGGGTGCCGCTGGTGATTCCGATCAAAGACGCTTTAAGTTTAATGATACAATTTGCGTCCCTAGTCGTTGCAATGATTGTTGCAATCGTCACGGTTACGAGAAAAAAGTAACCCATACCCCCAAGCCTGGTAAGTTTGAGGTGTGAGTTACTTTTTCTCAATTCGCACTTGTCAAATGAAACCACTGCACTTCATGCAGTTCGCTGATGCATAGGTCACTGGTTGCAGCCAGTGACCTTTTTAGTGTGGTTTGTATGTACCTATATTATACCCATCCACACTACATTAAACAAGAAAAGTTGAATTAAATGCAGAACTAGTTTTGTCCAGAAAAAGACGATTGTTGCACAGCGATTTTAAATCATGTAAGTATTTGATTATGATTATTTCTGTTGTCTCATTTTTAAAAGAATACTTTTTATTTTGAGACAGCAACGTTTTTTCCATAATATTAATTTTATTAAATGAAGTAAATCGCAAGTTATTTATTCGTAAAATTTATATTATACGAATAATATTATGATTCAATAAAAACTCCACCCTTTCTGAAACTTTTATAGAAAATGTATCGGTTTTTTCAGCACTTTTTGGTCTATACACTGATTTAATTAGGTCTCGTTTGGCATTCTTCACTAAAAATTCAGTTTGCCTTTTAACGCTAAGCAATAAGATTTTGAGGGAATAAGCTGAAATGATTTACATATAAAAGTAATCGAAAGTTTTAATCGAACAGATCGTCTAGATTGTACAAATTTCTGTCAGGTGGACGCCAACTCTTTTCATTGTTCTCACATCCCTAATTCTAGCAGAAAAACGTAACGAATATATTCAAAACATGTCACCCATAAACAGCCGTCAAAATTGTAAATATAACTGGGATTGTCCGCATGATTCTGATTGGTATCAGACCAGCAACCCCAATTCTAGTATTATTTCCTCTCTTATCTATCACTTCTCTTAATGTTTCTCCTTTTATCCAACTATCAAAAACTCCTTATGAACTCTCCACTTTTCATCCATGTATATGCACTCCTTTGTCCGACACCTGTAAAATTTTTCTGATTAATTAAATGAAATAAGTTAGTATAGCTGAAAATGCCAGATATTAATATAATTTATAAATGTAATCTCCAATAAAAAAGTACCCTCATCGTATACTTAAACTAAATTTGGTATTAGTTTTTGAATTTCTTCTTCAGTACTTTCTAAGCCATCTAACCATAGTTCAACTAAACTTACTCCGTCAATTAGTTCAATATTTAAACCACTAGCATATTCAAGAGCCGCCTTGGTAAAAGACTCTGTAGTAACTACATAACCACCTATGGCGCCATCTTTAACCATTCTTGAGTGTACTAAAGCTATAGAATCAAATCCTAAATCTTCTTTGTAACACTTTACTTGACCTAAATATTTACCTACTTCTGTATCAAGTTCAAAGTCTACTCCAAAATCACCTGAAGCTGGTGATACCCATGCCTTCCCACCTTTTACTCTTTCAAATATTTCAGCAACAAAATTTTCGAATAATAATGGATTCTCCTTAAGGAATAAGGATGAAAAATTATTATTTTCTTCGTCTTCTTTACAAGATCTTAAGTACAATCCCATTGCTAATGTTCTTTTTATCTCCTCACTTGTGTTAATCTGATTTGCAATTAACGAATTTTGATAATTAACTTTTCCTTTAAATATCTTAAAATGAACATATGCTCCAATAATAAATAAAGCTACTAATATTTCAATCGGGAACATGTAACACCTCCATATAGGAAGTGTTGTCAAAAATAAAATACGGTATTCAAGTTATTAAAAATATGTCAGTTAAAACAGCCTTGCATACCTGTTCTAATACCTTAATTAATATTGGGCTTAACTGAAATACTGAATAATATAATTCTGCTTCAGAATTGCTTGCCATGTCTTCTCTGGTTTAGCTAATAAGCAGGAAAAGCATTTCCCATCATTACAACCGACGCAAAAGAAGGGATATTGCAACACGGAAATCAATTAGAGGATCTAAATCATATGCTGCTAAGGTTTTTATTATATTTTCACCCAATGCGAATATTAAACTGGTATACCAGTAAATCTTATCCTTCTGTACCTGAAATATGAGATTTGGAAGCATTATTAGGGGTTAAAGCGAACGGTAATAGAATATTACGTGTTTCTTTGAAATATCTTTTGATTTGACAAGGACTCTCGTAATTTTTTTATAATTGAATTACGATAAATGGAAAGAAGAATTTATGCCAGAAAGAAAGGACACTTCTCCGAAAGGAAATGTCCTCAATTCAATCCGACGCTATCTGTCACTTAGTCTAACATAATGCGTTTTGTTTTACTGGAAAAACAGCGATTTCGAAGAGAAATGGTTTACGCCTGGTTTCCAGCCAGTTTTTGTGTAATTTTTTTTCGCGAAACTATCCCTTAAACCGGTACCCAGCTCCCCATATGGTTTCTATGTATTGGGGGTTCGATGGGTCTGCCTCAATCTTCTCCCTGATTTTGCGAATGTGGACCGTCACCGTAGAGATTTCTCCAAGTGACTCTCCCCCCCATAACCGTTCAAATAATTGATCCCTGCTGATCACATGGTTAGGGTGAAGGGCTAAATAAGTCAAAACATCAAATTCCTTAATGGTAAAAATAACTTCTTTATTATTTACAAAGACTCGACGGGAAACGGGATCAATCCGCAATCCGCGAATCTGGATTTCATCATTGGATTTCTCCCTACCGATTAGCCGATTGTAACGGGATAAATGGGCCTTCACCCTTGCAACCAATTCACTAGGACTGAATGGTTTGACTATATAATCATCCGCTCCAAGCCCTAACCCACGAATTTTATCAATGTCTTCCTTTTTGGCTGAAACCATCAAGATTGGAATATCTTTTACCATTCGAATTTTCCTGCAGATCTCGAATCCATCGATATAGGGAAGCATCAGATCGAGAATAACAAGATCCACCTCTTCTGTCAGTGCTTTTTGTAAGCCCTGATCTCCTGTGAGAGCAATATCCACAGTAAATTTTTCTATTTCCAGATAGTCCCGTTCCAACTCGGCAATACTCGTTTCATCCTCAATAATCAGAATCTTGCTCATTCAGATCACCCCCTTTTTTTAACGCAAAGAATATGCTTGTTCCCTCGCCCTTTATGCTTTCAGCCCAAATGGAGCCCTTATGGCCTTCGATGATTCGTTTTGCAATGGCAAGGCCCAGCCCGCTGCCGCCCTTTTCTGTCCCCCGTGCCAGATCAGCCCGATAAAAGCGGTCGAATACGAGAGGAAGGTTTTCTTCTTTTATTCCCGGTCCATTATCCTTCATTTCAAACAGTAAATTGGAGCCGGCAGTAGATAACAGCATGGTGATCCTTTTCTTTTCTTTATCCATATATTTCAGCGAATTATCGACAATATTGGTTATGACACGTTTGATTTGTTCTCGGTCAGCCATGATCTGATAATTTCCGTTGTCTTCGATTTGAAGTGTGATTTCGACTTCTTTCACTTCCAAATCAAAACGCAGCTCTTCCACGTAATCTTCCAAGTATTCATCAAACTCAATCGGTTCGAAATGAAAAGGGACCCTATTCAGATCAAGTTTAGAGTATAAAAACAGCTCATCTATCATATGGTCCAAATCCACTGCCTTCGTATAAATGGTGTGAAGGTAGCGTTCCATTTTATCTGGATTATTAGCCACCCCGTCCCGTATCCCTTCGATGTAGCCCTTGATGGTTGTTATCGGTGTCTTCAAATCATGTGAGATGTTCGCAATCAGCTCTTTTCTATTATCCTCATATGCTACTTGCAACTCGATTGATTCCTTCAAGCGAAATCTCATTTCTTCAAAGCCCTGTGCCAGTTGGCCCAGTTCATCCTTCGACTTTACGGCAATTTTATTATTCAAGTTTCCTTCTTTGATTTGGGCAGCAGCCTTTTGTAGCTCCTTAATCGGCCTAATAATAGATCGGGAAACAAAGTAGGTCAACAGTCCATTTGTAAGCACCAGAATCACAATCAGGCTGATAAACAGCCATGGAAAAAACGAACGGACAAAGCTGACAAGGTGGCTGGCATCCTTTACAAAAAATAGCGATCCCTCTGATTTGTCAGGGAAGTAAAAATCCATTTGTTTAAGAGAAAGCAACTGTTTATCGATTCTAGTGAGTGGATCGACTTCACCGCTGTTTCCGAAAGCAGGGAGGTCTTCTACGTCCAGAGTCCTTAAATCCGGTGATAAATATAGAAAGCGGTGATCCTTCCTCACCGCAAGTGTAATCCCGAACTTTTTAAGTTTTCCGTCCAATTGTTTTATATAGGACTGGTCTTGCAATATCCCCGGATTCTGGATGGATTGACGATAAACGGATACCCATAATTGGTTTTCCTTCGAAAGAGATGATTCATGATGGTGGCCCGGAGACATATATATATTACGGATTTCCTTGAGGTCCCCTTTGAACAGCAATGCAATCAATAAGGCAGAGATAACGGCAAAGAGGACGGGTACAAGAATCATTGCTATATAAGAAAACAATAACCGGAGACGGATTGACATGATATTCCACCACTTTTACTCTGATTGGTCTTAATGTGTATGGCGATGCAACAATTGATTAAAACTCTTTTTTGTTAAATTTATAATATCCTAGTGTGAAGAATAACGCACCCCAGGACAATAAGTAAAGAGTTCTGCCCAATAATACGCGGCCCATTCCCGCATTGATCCATCTTTCATACCAGCTTGTATCATAAGACGGGAACCATGGCGCTAAAGCCGGTGAGAGGAAATTCACAGCTACCAATACAAGGTAGATTAAAATGGAAAAGATAACGGATTTACTGCTTGACCCTACCCATTGAGCCAAAAAGATAAATAAAATTCCGAGGGCCATTAATGGGACCCAAGATACGAGAAACGCTCCCAAGCCCAGTAGTATTCCATAGAATGTGAAGTTGCTAAGCCAAAATGCACCAGTCAGAAGGGAGGTAACGCAAATAATGAATAAAAGTGCTAGTAAGTATAATCCGATGCTGATGATTTTGGAACTGTATACTTTGAAGCGCGATATTGGACGTACAAGAGTGAATGACAACGTATTTTTTTCCTGCTCACCTGAAAACATATCGCTCACGGCTAAAATAATCAATAAAGGCAAGTAAACGGCTACGGCTAAACCCAAAATGACAAGTGAAAAGCTTTCACCGTCGAAAGCGGTAAAGCCGAATCTGTTTTGGAGAGATTGTATGGAGGGGCCAGCCAATAAAGGAAATAACGCGGAAAGAACCATGAACACGATCGTGGAACGTTTGCTCATTAATTTCCTGCATTCATTTTTTGTATTTTGGAAAAGCAAGCTATGCATGGCGTATTTCTTCCTTTCGCTTCGTGATGCATTCCATGTAAAAGGATTCAAAGGTCTGGGTTCCCCCTAGTTCTTTCTTCGAGGTTTCTCCAATAATTGTTCCTTCTGAAAGTATGGCAACCCTATCGCATAACCGCTCCACCTCTTCAATGAGATGGGTGGAAAGCACGAATGTAACACCCTCTTCTTTTGCCAAACGGCTGATAAGATGCTGGAAATCCAGCTTGCCTTCTATGTCCAATCCATTGGTAGGCTCATCGAGCAGTACGAAGGAAGGTCGTGACAGCAGGGCAGCCGCAAGATACAAGCGTTGGCGCATGCCAGTGGAAAAGGATTTTATTTTTTCGTCCTTGTGTGATTCCATGCCGACCCATTGGAGAACTTCGTTGATACGAGTTCGTGGCAATCCGGGATAAAAGCGGGCAGCTAGGGCGAGATTTTCATAAGCTGTCATATAATCCACAGCTTCTACACCGCTAATGAGACAGCCGACGGATTCCATTGCTTTTTCAAATTCATCGTGGAGATGATGACCATGGATGTGGATATCGCCGCTATCCACATCACACAGAGCAACAATGCACTTCATTAGAGTGGTTTTCCCAGCACCATTGGGACCCAGTAATCCAAAGACTTCCCCTTGATTAACCGAAAAGCTGATGTCTTGAATGCCGCGGCCGTTTTTGTAACGTTTGGTTACATGATTGATATCAAGAACATTGTCCATCTTTTTTCTCCTTCTAAAACATGAGTTTTTTAAAGGCAGAGAGAACACTCTCTGCCTGGTAAGTACTTGGTAAAACAGGATCTTCTAATGGTAATTAATCTTGATGATTGTGTCTATCTTGAACTTTCACCACTTTTTTTCCTTTTAAATCAATAGCCTTAACAGTTGTGCTATTGATATTATTAAGAGTGTCCGTTAAATGAAGGACTAAATTGTGATGTGTACCCTTGGCATCATCACCGGACACATTCAGTGTCACTTCTTGACCAACTAAGAATTGCTGTGCGTCAACGATACCCTTAAGTTCTACACTATCAACCGATACATTGCTCGTAAGTTGCGGCAGGGTTGGTTTCAATTCAGCCTTCTGGCCAAACGTGCCTTTGTTAAAATGATCGCTATGCTGGTTGGCATTAGTGATTAAGAATGATGCAACCGCCTGGCCGACTACTGGTACTTCCGTTTTTGACAGGCTCAACTGAAGTTCTTTATTCCCATTACTTAAGTCAGTTAATTGAATTTTATCCTGGTAGTTTTTAGTAAGAGCATCAAAGATGTTCTCAATTCCTTGTTGCACTTGGGCGGATGGCTTTCCTTCCTTGTGGTTCATATTTTCATGCCCACCCTTGTTGCCTTGCCTTACGTAATAAACATTGTCCTTGCTGTTTTCCACTACTTCTTGATGGTTCAGTGAATTAACGGCAAATTGGGATGCTGTCCCATTGTTTATGACATTTGTCAAACTGTCGGTGGCATGTGTTTTCACATCTTCTTTGTTGACTGAATCCACCTGGTAAATTACCTTGCCATTATCAGTCAGGGAACCTTGCACATGAGCTGTAAAGCTATTGACTGCATACGTTTTTTTGACTGCTGTTTTAAAAGTATCATAGCCAGAGGTAGACGCGCTTGCCGACAGCACTCCTCCTGCCATTAATAATCCGCTGATGCCAGCAGCAGTCAATATTTTTCCTTTGTTTTTCATACTGATCCTCCTATAAACATGAATAGTGGTACTTATTCAGTATAGAGGGTAAGTCTAAAAAATGTATAAACTAACTATTAAATAATTCTTAAATCATACAATAGATTAATAGTGATGCTAGATTGCTTTGCTTTTGTAGAATCGTATGCAGGGACTCTTCATGATAATGTTACCTCTTCTCCTCTTTCCTTTCTTCTACCGTTACTATAGGAGGATGAGCCCAAACTTACTGAATCCCAGTATGAAAGCTTTACTAATTTTTTTCTTAATAATATTTTACGATAAACGTGGAGAAAAGTTTATGTCCCAGTAAAATAAAAAGGACAAACTGATTCCCTGTAATAACATACGGAACCATAGTTAAAGAAGCCCCGCCAATAAATCGATATGCTGCATAAATGAATCAATTTCATAATTAATATTTTGAATGATTACACCACCCGAATTTCTGTTTCTTTTTTTGAAAAATTAGGCTGCTTGTTACCTATTGATAAGAAGTGCAAATTATTTCTTTTGAAGCAGCTGAAACAATAGTCCGTGTTCATTTGATTCCCTATTTTAACGAAATGACGTTAAACAAGATTAATGCATTTGATATCGATCATTTGTACGCGCACAAACTAAACGACGGGATGGCACCCGCTACTGTTCACAAAATTCAAAACCCATCTCAAAATCCTTTCAGAAAACGAGTTAGTTCCTTTTATGTTAGCTATTTTTATCGTCATGCTGCCCGGAGAAATTCTTGTCCTTTAATGAAAAAATGTAAACTTAGAAAAGGTGACATCCATGTAGAGGAATGATTAACTCGGACAAAAACAAAAGATTTGATCATCAAAGATGTTAAAACTGCCCATTCAAGTCGAAAATCCAATAGTTATCAAGAATATCAGTATTAATCTCAACATTATGGTTCAGGCTGTAACTTTGAAAGATATTTACTACACCTTGTGACTGATAACCTACTTTGATTCTTTCGCTGTTATTTATTGAGGGTTTTCCAAAAGATAAAAAATCATTGATTATTATATTTGCAAGATCTAATTCTTCAATGAATATTTGGATGTATTCCTTCTTATTACTAGGCAAATCAGGCTCTTTTAGAAGTTGCAGAAAGACACTTACATCGGATCTCTAATTTCAAGAGCGAAAACACTTGTTAACTCACTAATAACGCATAATTTTTCCGAGTTTGAATACAAAAAAAAAAACGAGAAAATCCTCGTTTTTTCATATTTGACCTAATTTCTTCGGAATTAGTTTTCGATATTCAGTTGGTGTTTTCCCTAATTTTTTCTTGAAATAACGACTAAAATGAGAAACACTTTCAAATCCAACATTAACAGATATATCAAAAATTGTTTTATTTTCCATCTCCAACATATACCTTGCAGCATTTAGGCGGCAATGCATAACATATTCCATAACTGAAAGGTCTGTCACTTCTTTAAATAATGCAGCCATATATGAACGACTAATGGCTAACGAAACTGCAATACTTTCCAGCGATAATGGTTTTGCGTAGTTTTGATCAATCCATTTTTTAATTTGAAAGGCTCGATGTTCCTTTTCTGAACAATCATCACAATCAGAGAGAAAATAACTTTGACTTAAATCATAGATTATCATTAACAATTGGATTAAAGACATTTTAAATTTCCCTTCATGCATTCGATATGTAAGAGATCCACAATTAGCGTGTCCAATACGATCACAATTTTGCTTTGTTTTTTCAATATCTATCATAAGAAAATCAATTGTTTTTAACCACTCATGATCACCCATTCGTAACAAAACATGATCCATTTTTGTAAAAGGTTCTAAAAGCTCCGGCAAATTGAGGTCTTTACATAAACTAGGTTTTATCCACTCACTCGAAAATGAGACAACACTTCTTACATAAGGAGATTCAGCAGAGGGAAATGCACGATGCAATGTTAACCCATTCATCACAACGATATCACCGGGTTGAAGATAATAAATCTTATTTCCGATGATGTATCTGCAATCTCCTTCATGGAAACGGTAAATTTCAAATTCTGTATGAGAATGAAAATCTGAATTAGAAAATTCATTTCTTTTTTTATAAAAGGCATCCGTAATCCAATTATCCATTGCAATCACTCCTCATATTATTGGCAAACTAATTAATTTCCAATTTGAGCAGATTTATAAATAGCTAGGATAATTTCAATGGGTTTGATTCACTCAGGACCGTTTTTTTTGGTGCACGATCATTTTTAATGACATCAATCAAATCCAAAGTTTGTAATCAGTGTGCATTCTCCTGCTCATTGTAAAGTTGTTATGTTTCTGCTATATTTCTAGTATTTTTCCGGCCTATTATATCATTTTTATTCTCTTTTACGTACTAGCAATCTGTGATTTTTATCACTTCAATCCTTGTGTGGCAATTCCGTCTACAATATAGCGTTGAAAAATGAAAAACATAATGAACAATGGCAATAGTGATAGGGTAGACATGGCAAATAAATTTCCCCATTTCGTTAAAGAAGATGGATCAGAAAACATACGTAAGCCTAATGAAATTGTAAAAGTACTTGGTTGGTTTAAATAAATTAATGGTCCTAAAAAATCATCCCATGTCCAAATGAATGAAAAGATAGATACTGTAATTAATGCAGGCTTACAAATAGGTAAAATGATTTTCCAAAACGTTCTATATGTTGAACACCCATCAATAAGGGCTGCTTCATCTAATTCTTTAGGAATTGTTCGAATGAATTGCATCATTAAAAAGACGAAAAAGGCATTTCCCCCAATAAACTGAGGTACGATAAGAGGTAGAAATGTATTAATCCACCCTAGTTTATGAAACAATATGTATTGAGGAATTATGGTTACTTGCACAGGCAACATCATAGTGACCATAAGACAGGCAAATAATGGCTTTTGAAATGAAAATTTTAACCGGGCAAATCCAAAAGAAACAAAACTGGATGTAAACATCGCCCCAATCATTGACAAAAATGAAATAATAAATGAATTTAAGAAGAAAGTTCCAAAGGAAGTGCCGCCAAAACCCTTCCACCCGTCCAGATAATTATGCCACTGGAAACTGGATGGTATAAGAGAAGCGGCTTGTTTGAAAATCTCTGACTCTGGTTTCAACGAACTCACCGCTGTCCAAATAATTGGATACATCATAAATAGTCCAAACACAATTGCGAACAAATGAAAAATGGTATTAGGAATCAATCTTTTTGTCATGTACTTATCTCCTTACGATTCATAATATACCCATGATTTTGATAATTTGAAGACAATGGCAGTTAATACACCAATGATGATTAACAATACCCAAGCCATCGCTGATGCATATCCCATTTGGAAATTAGTAAATGCAGTGTCGTAAAGATAGACTGCATAAAATAATGTTGAATCCAGTGGTCCTCCTTGAGTAACCATAAAACTTTGCGTAAATGTCATAAAACCGCTAATCATCTGCATTACCAGATTAAAAAAGATAATTGGTGATAACATCGGAAGCGTAATTCTAAAAAATTTTGTAACTGAATTAGCTCCATCAACATTAGCTGCTTCATACAACTCTGGAGGGATTTGTTTTAATCCTGCTAAAAAAATTAACATCGGTGATCCAAATTGCCACGTGACAAGTAAAATAAGTGTCCAAATGGAGGTTTTTGGATCTAGCAACCAATTCGGTCCATGAATTCCTATAAGGGATAAAGCATGATTGATGGCTCCGTCATCTCCAAATAACTGTCTCCACATGACAGCTACTGCTACACTTCCTCCAACTAACGATGGAATATAATAGATGGTCCGGTAGATTCCAACTCCTTTTCTTGGTTTGACAAAAAGCATAGCCACCATCAAGGCGAATGCGAGTTTCAATGGCACAGATATCAATACAAATTGAAATGTTACTTTTAGCGAATTCCAATACCTAGGATCTTGGGTAAACATATAAACATAATTCTTAAAACCTACCCATTTTGGACTTGATAACATGTCATAGTTTGTAAATGAAAAATAAAGCGAAGCAATCATAGGTCCTAAGACAAAAACAATGAATCCTAAAAGCCATGGTAAGATAAAAGAGTATCCGACTAAATTTTTTTTCCATGTTTTTGATAAAGAATTTGAGTTCCTAGTAATAAAAGGATCTTTTATTTTTGTACGTGAGACGACAGATTCGTTTATGTTTGTTTTAATTGGGGTTTTCATTTTTATCTCCTTTTTTAAACAAGCCACCTACTGGATAGATGGCTTGTTTATATAAAAATAGATTAATTTGAGCTTAAAATTTGATTCGCTTCCTGACGGAATTGTTTTGCCGCTGCTTCAGGTGTAAGCTGACCATAAGCAATTTGCAACTGTAAACGATTGAAAAGGTCGGACACTTTAGAACCACCTTCTGGCGCCGGCGGATCAATTGGTTTGGAGTGCGCAGCAACATATTCAATATAAGAAAATTGCTCTTTTTCAGCTTCACTTAATGTTGGAAGTAAATGATCTCGAACTTTTTTAGAAATTGGCACCCCGCGCTCTGCTTTCAAGATATCATTTGCTCCTAAATCATTAAGGAAGAAATTTATAAATTTAACTGCTGCATCTTTATGTTGTGAAGAAGAAGACATAGAGACTAACATGGCAGGTTTCAAATAGTTCCCTTCTTGCCCACCTGGTAATTCTGGCGGTGCGATAAGTTTTAAGGTATGTCCTGCGTATGTTGAATCCCCAACGACCAAGTTACTTGTAAAACCGTGTACAGCTGCTTGTCCTTTTACAATCATTATATTTGCTTCATTCGGAGCTAATGAGGCTACAACCTTTGGATCTCCAAACAATCCGTTTTTGTAGTGTGTGAGTAGGTAATTTGTATAATCGACGAATAGCTGATCATCTTTATACCCTAGACTTTTACCATCTGCACTGTACTCGTGTGTTCCTCTTTGGCGAAGGTAATATGTGAAGTCATATGGAGCAGTATCCTCTGGACTAAATCCTTTAGTACCTAATTTTGTTTTTAATGCGGATAATGTATTATCTAAATTTTCTGTCGTATATCCTGGTTGGAGTTCTGGTACACCCGCTTTTTGAAAAATGGTTGGGTCATATTCTACTGCAGGTGCATTCATTCCAAGTGAAATGGCATAGTTTTTATTGCCGATAATACCACCTGCAAGATATGCCTTATTATCAACTGCAGATAAATCTATTTTTCCTGAGCTGATATAAGAATCAAGGGGATCAATCAAATGACGACTAGTGTATTCTCCAAGATAAGCGTAATCCATTTGCATTACATCTGGTAAACTTTGACCAGCAGCTTCGGTTGCCATTTTTGTCCAATAGTCGTTGAAATTTGTATATTCTGTTTCGATTTTAATATTTGGATTTTGTTTTTCAAAAAGTTGAATCATTTTTTGTGTCCGGTCGTTTCGATCTTGTGAACCCCACCATGCTACTTTTAATGTAATTTGCTTATTAGCATCTGAACTACTAGATTGACCCGAAGTTGGACTTGCACAACCTGCAAGCCCAATAGCAATTCCTGCCATTAACGCCATTGACGCTAGTTTTTTCATATTATTTTTCATATGTTATCCTCCTAAATTTCGTCAATTTGAACTTGCTTCCCAATTTTTGAAGATTGATAGATTGCCAATATGACTTTTAGTGGTTTAATTGCCTCGAGTCCATTCACTGCTGGTTCTCGATTTTCTTCAATGGCTTCAATCAAATCGTTGAATTGAAGGACATGACTACTTTGTGAAATCGCTGCAGGATCTGAAGCCCCTGTTTCATTTACTTCTTTTTCGGTTTCTAAATGGTTTACACCACCATAGTTACCTACTTCCCCAATATCAGCACGGAATACTTTATGCACTAAAAGATCATTTTCAATGACCGCCGAACCATCTTTTCCAAACACTTCAATTCTTGTAGATAATCCGGGGAAAGCACAGGTTGTCCCGACAAGTGTCCCGATAGCACCATTTTTGAATTGTAAGGTCGCGACTGCAGCATCTTCCACTTCGATTCGTTCATGCCCCATAGTTCTACAATGGGCGTAAACACTTTCGATTTCACCTGCTAGATATTGAAGCACATCAATCGTATGAATTCCTTGATTCATTAGTGCTCCGCCACCGTCTAATTCCCATGTTCCTCTCCAATCTCCACTGTCATAGTAGGATTGAGAGCGATACCAATTGATTGCTCCATTTCCGATGATTACTTTACCAAATTTCCCGTTATCAATGTCCTCTTTTACTTCTATCGTTGCAGCATCAAAACGGTGTTGAGAAATAACAGCAAGCTTTCTGTTTGCCTTTCTACATTCTTCAATCATCTGTCTAGCTTTCTCCAAGTTTACATCCATTGGTTTTTCTGAAATGACATGTTTTCCAGCTTGTACTGCTTGTATTGTGTGATCAGCATGCATTCCACTTGGAGTACAAATATTAACGATGTCGATGGCTTCATTTTCTAACATTTCTTCTATGCTGTTGTACCAATTGCACCCATATTTTTCTGCTAATGCTTGCGCCTTTTCTGAAATTATGTCACAGATAGCAACAAGATTTCCCTGTTCAACCTGTTGCAGCATTTTTGCATGGGATTTTCCAATCACACCTGCACCAATGATTGCAAAATTGTAACTTTTCTTAGACATATGTAGTACCCCTTTCTTTTAATTCCACAGCCAATTGATGTCGTCTAGTATTTTTTTTAAAGCTTCTGTTGCTACTTTAAATAAATCTGGACCACTGAAACCTTGGAATGTTTCTGCTGCCTTTAAGTGCGGCTCTAACGACATAAAGCCGTTATAACCTTTGTTTTTTAATACGCTTAAAATTTCTCGAACTTCACCGTCCCCTTCTCCAACAGGAACCACTTTTCCATCCTCAAATCTTGCATCTTTAATGTGTAAATATTCAATAAAGGGTAGAAGTTTTGAATATGCCTCTGTAAACGGCCTTACCCCGCATTGAACGAAGTTTGCGGGATCAAATGCACAGCGTAAATTTTGAGAATCTACATACTCTAAGATATCCAAGCATCTTTCAGTTGTGTCGCCGTAAATATCTTTTTCGTTTTCATGAAGAAGCACAATTTCTGTTCCTTCCGCTATATTAGTAAGCGTTTTCATTCTATACAAAACCTCATCTCGGTATTTTGCTGGATCTTTCTTTTCAGGGATAAAGAAAGAAAAAATGCGAATGTATGGAGAATGAAAAAATTTAGCAATCTCTAGTGCTCGATCAAAATCTTTTAGATGTGGTTCAAAATCATCAGTAATATTAATTTTTCCAATGGGGGATCCAATAGAAGAAACAAAAATTCCATTTTGATCAAATTCCTTTTTTACTTCTTCTAATTCTTTATCAGTTAGTTTAAGAACATTTTTTCCCCAAACTCCCCTAAATTCAACATTTTTCATTTTTAGAGATTGAAGCACCTCGATTTGCTCTTCTAGTTCTGGTGAAATTTCATCTGCAAACCCAGTTAATTGGATCATTTTTTCCCTCCTCATTTTTTTATATTTTGTATAAAGTATAGCAATATCAGTTTTAAGGCGCTTGACTCTGCGTACTGAATTTTAAGACAATTTTGACTATACGTACTTTTTTTGTAGCGATACGCAAATCTTGAAATTTATCATTTTTATCCTCAGGTTGTTAAAATCATCAGTTAATAAGTTTGTGTCCAAAATGACCAAAACCAACATTTTGGCTTATTTTGACAACAAATGACACAACCAAATTTAATAAGGTACCTCCTTTATGAAGATACCCGTTAAAAAGATTATGTTGCATAGGCTGGATTTGTGATATTATTTAATATTTAATCATTAAAATTCAATGTAGGAGGCTGGGGCAACCCAAGAATATTGCAGGACCATCGTAGTGCAGGTCCTAATTGTAAACGCTGAATGCATCTAAGTCGAGGGAGTAGAGTAATGGGTGGCTGTCCAGCTCGTGATGCAAAAAATCCTGCAACGACAACAGCAACAGATTTTTTAGCATACAAAGGAAACTCAATGGAATTATCAGCCATTACCCTTATATATTCAGTCAACAAACGTTCTGCTTTTGGCCCCCCTTCACCCTCAATACTCGGAAGAAAAAATCCCACATCAAAAAGCAATGGTCCCCTGCATGCCAATGCCCAATCGAACAATAACAAAGAACCATCTCTAAAACGAAGATTATCTGAACGTATGTCTTTATGAATTAATCCCCATGGTTGGTCCAAATTCATATATTCTGCTTCGATTGTAATCATTGTGTCAATTACCTCTTCCAGCCAAGACTCAGCATCACTTTTTTTCTCACTAAACAATCCCAGAAAGTAATTTCTTTCATCATTGCTATTTTTAATATTGATCCAATTATCAGTTACTCCTTTACTAGTCATTGGTTCAACCTTACCAGCCTCAGAAAGTCCCCTTAAATGAAATTCCGCTATATCCCGAATAGCTTGCAAAGCTAACGCCTCAGACCAAGGAGGGACCTTTTTTGTATTTCTTAAATCCTCTAGTAATAAAAGATGCCAGCCTTCAACACTCACTGAACCAAAATAACGAGGAGACATTGGGTAAATCGCAGCAATATCACGATATACAGTTTCTTCAAGCGGAAGCACTTTCCAATTCTCTTTAATAGATCCCAATCCAGCTCCCTTGGCAAATAGGGTTCTGCCGTCTTCTAAGAAAAGTCGAAATGTTGCACTTGGTCCATATCCTCCAAAAACACGAGTAGCCCAGCGTATAGAACTTCCTACTTTATCTTCAATTTGCTTACGTAATTCTAGAGGGACATCTCGCCAGTAAGGCTTAGGTTCACGCATTCCATTCTCCTCCTTTTCTTTGAATACCTAATGTGATGGGAACTAGCATCTTAATTATAGCTGCCTTTCAATGAGAATATATAAAATCAACGTTACACACCCCTAACGTTTCTCCATACCCTCCACCACCAGATTTTATTTTTCTAAAAAATCATTGGCTTCTTAAAGCCCTTTTTATATCTCCTCTATATCTGTACTAACAAAAATACCCCCAATGATAATAATATTGTATTTAAATTATTCTTCGTTGGTATATTCTGTTACTTAATTTAAAATTCCTTCTTAATACAGATAAATAAGAGGTTGAAGTTATCCCTCCCTTTTCTCCCTGTTCACACCGTTCGCACGGTAGAGTAGGCACCTAGCGAGTTATTACCGAAAGTAGCACTTTTCCAAGTACCTGCAGCATTATGCCTTTAATTAGAATAACAACGAGTAGTATACACTTTGTTACAGTAAAAACAGCGCCAAAAAAAAGAGGATAACTCCTTTGATGGATTATCCCCATAATATTTTTACTCTTTTTCCCTTCACTAAATAGATGAAAAAGAAATGACAGGACTAATTCGATATAGCAGTGTTTGTCGAACCAGTAGAACCTGATGTTCCTGTTGAACCAGTAGAACCTGATGTTCCTGTTGAACCAGTTGAACCAGAATCAGTAGAACCTGATGTTCCTGTCGAACCAGTAGAACCATTGTTTGTAGATGAAGTTGATGAATTTTCAATCGCAGCTATTTGATTTTGCAATTGCGTTAGTTGAGATTGCAAAGAAGTCAATTTTGTTTGTAGAGCCGTATTATATGTTGTTACTTCGTTTGGAAGATTGGTGATTTTAGCTTGTAGTGCTGCTGTTTCATTGGTGTATTCTTGAGTTAAAGAGCTGATTCTTTGATTAATGGTCGTAATTTTATTGTTTATGGCAGCTTGCGTATTGGAATCAGTTGTATTAGCTAGTTGCGTTTGTAAATTCGTCAACTCTGTATTTAATTCCTTGTTTCGATTTTGGTAAGCAGTGTTCAAATTCGAGATTCGTGTGTTTAATTCATTTGTTTTCTTTTGAGCTAGAGTACCCAATGAAGCAATTTGAGTGTTTATTTCAGTGATTTTGTTTTGTGTTTTTGTTATTTGCGATTGCAGCTTTGCAATTTGTTGTTGCTGCTTAGTAGGAAGCTTCGCAGCTTGCTGCTGTTCATTTTGCAACGCCGTTAATTGCGATTGTAATGTTGTAAGTTCATTTTGAAGATCTTGTGTTTTTGCTGTCACTTCCGTCGGAAGATTAGAAATTTTGGTTTGCAATTCTGTTTGTGAGTTGTTATATTCTTGAGTCAATGAACTAATTCGTTTATTAAGAAACGTAATTTTCTTATTGATTTTAGCTTGTTCAGTAGGATCCGTAGTGTTAGTCAGCTGCGTCTGCAAATTCGTTAACTGTGCATTTAATTTCGTGCTTTGGTTGTTGTAATACGTGGTTAAATTCGTTAATCGTGTATTTAATTCATTGGTTTCTGTTTGAACCACCGTACTTAACAAAGCAATATGATTCGTCACTTCTTTAATTTGGTTTTGCACTTGGTTGATTTGTGCTTGAAGGCTGCTATTGTGTCTATATTTTCCACCATAGTTCGTTGAAATAGAGGCTCTCAATGGTCGAGTGTTACTATGTAATCTATCTTTTGCAAAAACATTTGGACTTACAGCCAATATAGATGATGCGATTACTCCTGTTGCTAAAACTCCTTTAAAACCTTTGGATAGTTTCATTTTATCACTCCTCTTAATTGTAAATATTCTAGGATTTTTCGACATTCTGTATCTTCATTTGATTGATACAGACAAAATTATAACTTCCGAACATTAAAATAATATTAATTTTTTGTCAATATTACTAAATTAATGTAACAAAACATTCGTTTTCATTACCCTATTTATTTATAAGCTTTTACCTAGTAAATTCGTATAACATCTGTACCAAAGATATGCAACAATATTTTCACTTGAATCATCTTTGGAAATATATTTGGTCGAGGAAAGGATTAGTTTGAAGTTGGGCTTGTGCGTGTTTCTACTTTTGACCACATTTGGCTCGCGAAAAGAAGCACTTTGAGGAATTTGGATGTGATTGAATAATCTTTAAAAATGATAACTGGGACAAAAAAGAACCAACCGGAGTTCGACAGAATGTTACAGTTTCTTCGTCCAGAATATATTGTATCTGTAGTTACATCTAACTCGATTATCACGTTCTACAAAAGACCTAATTAAAATCACGGAACTAATTTCTCAAAAAGGAACCCATTTGTAAAGTCTAAAGGAAGCATGGCTGAATACAACATAGCACATGGAAAAATGTTATTTACCAATTTCTCTGGAATTATTCCATTTGATAGAGATTTAACTTCTGAATGGACAAAGGAAGGATTGAAGCTGCCAGGAAACGAGGGAAACATCCTAGAAGACGAAAAACGATGAAGAAAAGGTTAATTCTTCTGAACAAGGGATGACTCGTACGGATGCTGCATCGTAAGATACAACTAATTTATAACCAAAGAGGCAAGAGATGCGTACGCTACGTCTACTTTGCCCCTGGTTACAGCCACACTCGCACAAGTCCTTATAAGAAGGTTCCCTTTGATGTCCCTTTTATTGGATTTGTTGGATTTGAATAATTTCCATTATAAATCTCTCCTCTAATCATTTCTTGGAAGTTTACGGAATAACTGGACAGCTAATAACATTTATTTACATCATCTAAAATACAAAAGGAATAAGAAATTTCTTGCTCTTTGTTTATTCAGTAAAGGATGCGGTATAATAAAAATAAATATAAACCACACTAAAAAAAGGCCACCGGTTGCACCCGATGACCTTAATGCACGCAAACTGCTAGAAGTGCAGTGGTTTCATTTGGTAGAGCGAAGAGAAAAAGTAACTTCAAACTCAAACTGGCCAAGGCTTGAGGGTGGGGTTGCTTTTTTCTCGTAACCGTGACTATTGCAATAATTGCAATTAAAGACGTAAATTGAATAAAAAGTAGCGGTGCAGTCTCCCTCTAAATCTTTGATTTAGGTTAGGGGGTGTTAGCCGCTACTTTCCATTTAACCAAGATACTTATGGTAAAGTCTCTTAGCTTCCGTAATATCTTTTGTTCCGTGAACCAGTACACGGCCGTCCGCAAAAAGAACCATCCTATGAGATGCTGCCGTAAAGGAAAGCAGAAACGCATTTCTTTTAATGGTTCCATGGGAGGAAAGCAGTCTTTCCAATTCTTGCAAGTTTCTTTCAATCCGCTGGGCAGGGCGGATCTGTACGGTATCCCTGCCGCATAATACAGCTGTTTTTGTCTGATTAGAGTAGTCTAAAAAGGGATAGGTAGGAGAAGAACCGCAGGATAAACAGCTTTGCTTACGAATTCTATCCAAGTTAATGGCTGTATACTGATTTTTCCATAGATCAAAGGAAATCAGAGTGCTTCGTAAAGCGTTCCAGTCTTCCACCAAAATTTTTAACGCTTCAGCTGTTTGATAGGAAACTACCATTTGAACAGCAGGAGCAATGATGCCGGCCGTGTCACACGTAGCTCCACCTAAAGGAACAGATTCCAACATACAATGTAAGCACGGTGTCGTGTCTGGAATAATGGTGTAGGTCAGCCCATAACTTCCTACACAGGCACCATAAATCCATGGAATACGCTGTTTTTGAGAAATATCATTGATCAACAGGCGTGTTTCAAAATTATCAGTTGCATCGATAATAAGATTCACACCCTTAACGAGAGACTCTATTTCCTGAACCGTCACATCCGCAACAATGCCATCTATCTTAACTTTAGAGTTTACAAGCTGCAGCCTGTTTTTTGCAGCAATGGCTTTTGGCATTCTTTCTTCTGCATCCTCTTCTGTATACAGCACCTGTCTTTGCAAATTGCTCCACTCTACATAATCCCGATCGACAATGGTAATGTTCCCCACACCCGCTCGAACCAACGCTTCTGCGCTTCCTGTCCCCAGTGCTCCTGCACCGATCAAAAGGACATGCTTATCGGCCAGCTTTCTTTGTCCCTCAGGACCGATGTGTGTAAACAATTCCTGGCGAGAATAACGGTCGTTCACACCCTGCTCATCCCTTCAAGCGGACTGCTGGCGGTTGCATACCGTTTTTTTGGAATACGTCCCGCCTCATAAGCAAGACGCCCTGCTTCGATTCCCAGTTTCATAGCCAAAGCCATTTTTACAGGATCTGTTGCCCCCGATACCGCTGTATTTAAGAGAACGGCATCTGCTCCCAGTTCCATGGCAAGCGTTGCATCGGATGCTGTCCCGATTCCCGCATCCACAATGACGGGAACCGTGGCTTGTTCAATAATCAAACGAATATTTAACGGATTCACAATCCCTTGCCCTGAACCAATCGGAGAAGCCCCCGGCATAATGGCATGCACACCCATTTCCTGAAGACGTCTGGCTAAAATGACATCGTCCGAAATATATGGGAGAACAATAAAGCCTTCCTCCAACAGGATTTCCGAGGCTTTCACTGTTTCAATGGGATCGGGCAAAAGCGTTTTAGAGTCCCCAATCACTTCAACCTTGATCATATCACATAGGCCTGAAGCTTTTGCCAGTCTGGCAATTCTTACCGCTTCTTCCGCCGTAGCAGCACCTGCTGTATTGGGAAGCAATGTATACTGGGTCGTATCGAGCATTTCTAAAAAATTGGGTTGGCTTGCCTCAAAAATATTCATTCTACGGACAGCAAAAGTAAGAATTTGAGTTTCAGAGATATCCACCGCTTTCTTTTGAATCTCATAGTTTGGAAATTTCCCTGTCCCAAGCAACAACCGTGAATGAAAAGAATAAGGTCCAATTTTCAACATATTAACCGCCTCCTACAAAATGTACGATTTCAATTCGATCTCCATCAGAAAGTCTAGCATCATCATGCTCTTCTTTTTGCAATATCACCGCATTCTGCTCGACAATCACAACTTTGTTTTCTAATCCAAAGTGCTGTAAAAGTGAACGTATATTTTCTACAGAATCTAGCACTTCCAGCTTTTCTCCGTTAATGTTGAGCTTCATCCGACAACACCCCTTTTTTTAATCCCCGACTGTAATGCAAATGGCGCAAGCATTGCTTTCGCCTCGTCCTTTTCGGCTAGTAAATCGGCCATCAGAATACCTGTAAGAGGGCTAAGTAAAATTCCATTCCGATAATGCCCTGCAGCGACATAAAGCCCCTGAAACTCAGGATGGACACCGAGTATCGGCAATCCATTTGCTGTTTGCGGACGCAGGCCTGCCCAGCTTGCTTCCCATTCTGCACTGGAGATTGCCGGAAGCAGCCTTTGTGCATGTGTCAGCAGCTGTGAAACTCCTTCTACACTTACCTTTTTATCAAATGTATGTTCTATCATCGTCGCCCCAACGAGCAATCGCCCGCCTTTCTTCGGAACAAGATAGCACCCATGAGAAAAAATCGTAGACTCTACTAATGGCTTATGGGTGATGACAGAAATGCATTCTCCTTTTACCGGAAACACCTGTTGCTTCAAAGGGAAGTCTTTTAATAGCTGACTGCTCCAAGCGCCGCTTGCGATGACTACTTTATCGGCAAAAAAGGCTTCACTGTCTGTCAATACTCCGGATACTCTGCCCTCGTGCCGGAGCAAGGCATTCACCTTTGTAAACTCATAAATTTCCGCACCTAAAATAGCGGCAGATTTAGCAAATGCCAACGAAAGATCCGGTGCTAAAACCTGTCCGTCTTTGGGTATGTATATTGCCCCTTTAATATCCGAAGATAGATGTGCCTCCCTTTTTTTAACTTCTTCTGTATCAAGCCATTCCGCTGTTTCCCCTGCTGCCTGTTGACATTGGACAATTTTTTTGAATTTCTCCGCCTCACAATCGGTTAATGCCACTTTCAGCATTCCTCTTTGGACGAGCCCAATGTCAATTCCACTTATTTCCCTTAGCTCTTCTGCAAGATGCGGAAAAAGCGCTCTGCTTTTTATAGCTAATTCAAACAACGGTCCAATTTCTTCCTCGAGTTCAGCCTGTGCCCCAAGCATCCCTGCGGCAGCACTTGAAGCCTCGCTGGCCAGCCGGTTTTTTTCTAGAATTGCTACTTTCTTTCCTTGTTTAGATAGCTGAAAGGCAATGGATGACCCGATGACACCTCCACCGATAATAAGAACATCATACTTTTTCATCTTTTTCCTCCCCCGTTTATTCCTTCTGCATACTCTATGGCAGCTTGCAGGGGATCCTTAGCATTTAAAATCCCTGACATCACCGCTACACCAGCAGCTCCAGCTTTAAAGACGTCAGGAAGGTACTGCAGCTCAATTCCCCCAATCGCAATGACTGGAATTGCGACGGCAGATGTAACAGAAGAAAGTGCCTCTAATCCTCTTGATGGCATTCCAGGTTTTGATGAACTGGGAAAGATATGGCCGAAAAGCAAATAATCTGCTCCTTGCTCTTCAGCGTCTATCGCTTCCTTTACCGAATGAACGCTTTTCCCTATCCTTAAGTGCGGAAAATGTTTTTTCACCGTAGCGGGACCAAGACTATGGAACGCTAGTTGAACCCCTTTCAATTGGGCAGCGGATGCGATGTCCACACGATCATTCACATACAGTTTCTTAGATGGCACCCCAAGGTCCTTCAGCTGCTGAAGAGCTTCCCATAATTCTATTGCACTGCTTGTCTTTTCCCTTAGCTGAATGTCTGTCACATAAGGATGGATTTTTTCAGCAATGTGAACGAATTGTTGAAGAGACATATTGCCATTACTAACTAAATGAAGTTCTTTATTTTTCGTAATCATGAGCACCTCCGAGTTAGAGAAAATAAAAAACCACTTCAAAATGAAGTGGTTTAAATCGCGGCGGCATAAAATTAGTCTCCATGAACGACCGATCCACTTCCCTACGCTGGCTTTAACCAGATCAGGTTCAAAGGGTCTAGAAGTTCACTTCCATCTCAGCCCACCGGCTCCCCTAGTGATATATCAAAATATATAAAATTGTCACATACATCATACCATGACCAATTTTGGTGTCAATATCAAACTTTTTAACCTGCTTTTCTTATTTGGTCAGATTTTCGTAATGTAGAATGCTTTCGGCCATATGCAAAGTATACGACTAAGCCAATCACAAACCATACTAGAAAGCTAATCCAAGACACTGCAGGAAGCTGTATAGCCAAATAGCCGCAGAAAAGGAAAGCTAATATAGGAATATACGGAACAAAAGGGACACGGAAGCCTTTTAGAGATACCTTGTTATATTTACGAAGAAATAAGATCCCAATGGAAACCGTCATGAAGGCCAGCAGCGTTCCGATGTTCACCAGCTCTGCTAATCTGCCCAGGGGTACTAATCCTGCAAAAATGGAAACAAGCACTCCGGTAATCCATGAATTTGCAACAGGTGTTTGTCTTTTCTTATCGACTTTAGAAAAGATTTTTGGTAATAGTCCATCACGGCTAATGGCATAAAATAAACGGGTTTGTCCATAAATCATGACCAGCAATACCGTCGTAATTCCAAGGATGGCCCCTAAGGAAATAAAACCGGCAGCCCAATCCTGATGGATATAGCTTAACGCAAAGGCAACAGGATTTTTCACATCGAGCTTTGGATACGGTACAATACCTGTTAGAATACCAGAAACAACAATATATAAAATGGTACAAACCAGAAGAGATGCAATTATACCAATGGGCATGTTGCGCTGTGGGTTTTTCACTTCTTCTGCAGCGGTTGAAACGGCATCAAAACCAATATAAGCAAAGAATACTGTAGCCGCTCCAGTAGCTACCCCTGAGAAACCAAATGGCATAAAAGGAGTCCAGTTACCCGGTTTTACATACCAAACGCCAACGGCTATAAATAACAGGACCACTGCCAGTTTAATTACAACCATAATAGAATTGAATCTTGCTGACTTTTTGACCCCCTGCGTTAACAGGAACGTGATTACAAGGACAATGATGATAGCTGGAAGATCGACATAGGTTCCATGTGCCGGATCATAAGCACTTGTTAATGCCTTTGGAAAATGAATGCCAAAGCCAGCGAGGAGCCCTTGAAAATAACCCGACCATCCACTCGCAACCGCAGAGGATGCTAATCCATACTCCAAAATTAAATCCCAACCCAGTACCCAGGCAATGATTTCGCCAAAGGTTGCGTAGCTATACGTATAGGCACTTCCAGACACCGGTACAGTGGACGCAAACTCTGCATAGCAAAGAGCGGCAAACACACAGGCTAGTCCGGAAAGAATAAATGAAATCACTAGTGCAGGGCCCGCATGTTCAGCTGCCGCCACACCGGTCAAAACAAAGATTCCTGTTCCAATTATGGCACCAATGCCAAGCATGGATAAATCAAAAGGACCAAGTTCTTTTTTTAATGTCACATCTTTTTGTCCAACCTCATTGATTAAGGCCTGAATGGACTTTTTTCGAAATAAATCCATAATGTTGTCCCCCTGAAGAAGTTTAAATGTTCTGAAAAATTACTATAAAAAATTGTATATCGAAATAATATAACTAATTTACAAGAAAAACAATAGTTTTCTAAAAATAATGTTATTTTTAAATATTAACAAAACATTATTTGCCATTTAATCCTTCTCTCTTACATTTTCACCATTTAACATTATTAATCTCTCAATTCGTACTCTATTTTAATAGAATGTTTTTGATATGTTAAATATTAGCTATCTAAAATATGTATTTGTATTATGCTATAAACATAAAAAATTATAAAAAAAGAGCCTGCTTAAAAGCAGGACTCAAGACGTTTTTTAAAATCAGTCATTCTTCTCAGCATAGTTAAACTCAATTTCACATTCTTTGAGCGGCACAACCTTAGTTTTCTTTATAAACTTATAGCCAAACCACAAGCAGAGGAACATCGGAATACCCAGATAAGCTGCCAACACACTTCCCCAATCAATATGAGGAGCAAGGAAAGCCTGGAAGTTTTGGCCGAGCGTTACAATCAGTCCTACTGCAATCGCAAATATAGGGCCAAATGGGTACCACTTTGCTTTGTAGGGAAGCAGGTCAAGAGAGTAGCCCTGCGCAAGAAAGGCTTTTCTGAAACGGTAGTGGCTAACAGAAATACCCAGCCAGAAAATAAATCCTGTGATCCCTACCGAGTTCATCAGCCATAGATAGACAGAACCGTCTCCATATACGGAAGAGAAGAAAGCAAGCATTCCAATGATCGTCGTTAACACCATCGCCGCAACCGGCACGCCGCGTTTATTAAGTTTGGCAAAGATATGAGGAGCTTGCCCCTTCTTAGCCATTGCATACAGCATACGAGTTGAAGCATACAGACTGGAATTGCCGGCTGATAGAACCGCAGTTAAAATGACCGCGTTCATCAAAGATGCAGCAAAAGCAAGACCTGCCCGCTTGAATACAAGTGTAAACGGACTTACCATAATATCATTACTTTGTAGGTTCGGGTTTGTGTACGGAATAATAAGACCTACCACAAAAATCGCTAAAACATAAAAGAGGAGAATACGCCAGAAAACATTGCGAACGGCTTTTGGGATATTTTTAGCAGGATCTTCACTTTCCCCAGCGGCAACCCCGACAATTTCCGTTCCTTGAAAAGAAAAACCAGTAGCAAGAAAGATGACAAACGTACCGATTACACCGCCGCTAAAAGGAGCCTTCCCAACTGTGAAATTATGAAAACCAATAGCCTGTCCACCCATTACACCAAATATCATGAGCACACCTACTACGAGAAAGACCACAATGGCAGAAACCTTTACAAAAGAAAACCAATATTCCCCTTCACCATACCCTTTTACGTGTAAATAGTTTAATAGAAAGATAAGTGCTAAAAACGAAAGGCTCCATAGTATAGATGGGCTATGCGGAAACCAAAATTTCATGATCATGGTAGATGCTGTCAGTTCAGCTGCAATCGTCATGGCCCAGCTAAACCAGTACGTCCATCCAATGGCAAATCCAAAGGCAGGATCCACAAATTTTGTTCCATAGGTGCTGAATGCGCCGCTTGTTGGCATAAAAGCGGAAAGCTCTCCCAGGCTTGTCATGACAAAATACACCATTATCCCAATAAATACATAGGCAAATAACGCCCCGCCAGGACCTGCAGAATGAATGGCAGCACCACTTCCTAGGAAAAGGCCCGTTCCAATCGCTCCGCCAAGCGAAATCATTGTTAAATGGCGGGCTTTTAATCCGCGTTCCAGCTTATTTTCTTTGGAGACGCCTTTCTCTAAATCCATTATCTCTCTTTTCTTTAATTCCATCCCCTTCAGTCCTCTCCGTTGATAAATCACATAATAAAACGCTTACATTTTCTTCTAAAATCTATGTCTCAACTAGTAAGAAAATATAATGTAAACGTTTGGTACTATTCCCCTTTCTAAACCCATTATTTTTTGACTGTATACAATTTGTCGAATTTAAAAAAATCTTACATGGAGAGAAAACAAAAGTCAAGAACAATCAGGAAACAAGAGATTAATACATTTTTAAAAAGACTCCTTTCGTAAACTTTGTTACTATTTGACACATACAAAATGATTAAAAAATAATGTTCAGTATAGGATTTTAAAGTGGATACAAAAAGATTCCGCTAACACAAACATACAAAAAATGGTGCACTCTTCTTATGAAAAGGTTGCACCATCATATCTACTATATTGTTCCTTAATGTTTTAAAGGTTGTCCCTCATATGCTTTTACATCAAGAGGAGCCGCAAGAAATTCTTTTGCTTTTGCCACAAAGGATGTAAAGTGCTCGCTTGCATTATGACTTGCTACTGCTGCTGCATCCTGCCATACCTCGACCATTGTGAAGACATTTTCTTTTTCTGTGTCTTTTTTCAGATCATACGAGATATTTCCGCTTTCTTTTCGTGATGCTTCAATCAGTGGTTGAAGCTCTTTTAAAAATGCCTCTTGTTTCTCGGGATTAACAGTAAGTCCTGCATGAATAATGATCATTAAAGGTCATCCTTTCTTATTCCTTTTTTATTATCTTACTTCCACTGTGCAACTTTATCAATTGGGAGTCGAACAGATGGGTGTCCGCTGTCAGCTGCTTTTCCGATCGAAATCAGCATGACAGGTACATAGCGTTCTTTGTCGAGACCAAACGCTTCTGCAATTTGATCCTTTTCGTATCCGCCGATAGGGTTGGTATCATATCCGAAAGCACGGGCAGCAAGCATAATTTGCATGGATACTAATCCTCCATCAATCATGACTACGTCTCTCATGTCTTCTTTTGAAATGTTTTCGTAGTACGCAGTAAATGCGTTCAAAATTCCTTCTTTGACTTCTAAAGGCATAAAGCCTTTTTCAACAGCACTTCCATAGATTTCTTCAGCATTCTCGAAGTTATTCATATCACCGAATACAGCAATCACTGCAGCAGATGTGTCAACTTGATTTTGGTTGAATTTAGCAAGTGGTGCAAGAGTCGCTTTGCCTTCCGGACTATCGATCACGAGGAAGCGCCAAGGCTGCATATTCACAGAAGATGGTGCAGTCGTTGCCAAAGTCAAAATCTCTGCCATTTCCTCTTTGCTTATTTTTACGGAAGGATCGTAATTCTTAATAGAACGGCGGCCTGTCACGATTTTTTGAAAATCATTTATTTTTTGTGCAATCATGATGTCATTCTCCTTTTATTTTTTCTGCACCTGCAGAATTTCTTATTTTAATAGCAGCTAGTACCTGTGTAAATGAAAGTGACCTGCTTACAGCAAATAGTGTGTAAATTGCTGTGATGCAAACAATATTATTCTAAAGACCTTAAACATTTTAGACAAATGCATAAAAAACAGTCTAAAGTGTAAGATGTTTAATAGCTTACTCCTTTTTTTTGCATTTGTAAACTCCTAACTCTTGTTGATAAATAGATCGATATCCAGTTGTGGTATAATTTCTGCATAAAGGACGTGATACTTTGCGCAAGATTTCGCCTGAAGAACGAATAACAATGAGACAAACCTATATACAAAAAATATTAAATACGATACGTACTCAAGGGTTTATGTCCCTTACCATTCAAGATATCGCTCAATTGATGAATATTAGCAGGGCAACTCTGTATAATTATTTTTCTTCAAAGGAAGACGTGATGATGGAAGTGACGAACTATTGCATTTCCTATATTCACAAAGCAGATAAAACTATTTCCGATGAAAGCTTATCCTATCCATACCGCTTACAAAAGGTATTCGAGCAGGCCGTATTTTCAGCTATTTACGCATCAGATATCTTCTTACATGATTTACAGACAAGCTGTACGTTGCTATATGAAAAAAAGATGAAATTTGAAACCAACAGGATGGCTACTATTCGATCGTTTTATCAAAAAGGGATGGACAAAGGGATTTTTAATACATTAAATCCAGCCATCCTTATTATGCAGGATGAAGTTTCGATTAGAAAAATGCTGACCTCTTCTTTTTTAATTGAAGAAGGGCTGACTTTAAGACAAGCTTTGTCTGATTATTATGAAGCGAAAAAGGTTCAGGTACTGAAGTCTGAAGCGTTAGAGGATGCAGACAATGAGAAGATCCATCTAGTCATTGAAAACATCGTTAACAATATTACGACCATCTAAATGAGGACGCGAAAATCCTTCCTTTTAACAAAGAAAAAAGTAACCTCCCTTCCTTTTTTCAGGATAGGGAGGTTACTTTTTTTGTATAACCGAAATGATAGCAACAATCAGGGAGGCAAAAGCAATCATCAATTCTAGTGCATCTGTGATGGACACCAAAAGCAGCACCCCCTCTCAAATCCGGGAACACTCCGTCCACTTTTTTTATACCGGCTTTCCAGTATAGCAGACTATCTTTTTTCACTGAACTGTCCTTTGTACTCATCTTGCGTATTCTTTGTACGTTTGTTCAACGATTCAACTGTCTATTGGCTAGATGTTTTTACCCATTCTATTTTTCATGAGTCTTGGTCAAACGATATATTCTAGCTTCAAAGGGGCGTAAAGACACAGAATCAAGCGTGATTTCTTTTACTTCATAATTAGAAAGCAAAAGTTCAGCTGTACATTCAGCTAGCTCTTTTGGCATGTCGAACACCGGTGTCCGGTCAAAAAAATTCAGCACAATGAGCAATTGATCCTTTTGCAATGTGCGAGTATACACATAAAGATCCGGATTGAGAGGATGCAATAGCTGATATTCCCCGTAAACAAACACCTCGTGCTGTTTTCGTAAGGTAATTAATTTTTTATAATAGTTCAGGACAGAATCCGGATCTTGGAGTGCCTTTTTGACATTCACCTCTGGATAATTTGGATTCACCTTTATCCACGGAGTTCCTGTAGTAAATCCTGCTTGATAGGAATCATTCCATTGCATAGGCGTACGGGAATTGTCCCTGCTTTTTTTCCAGATTGAATTCATGATTTTTTCATTGGTAACTCCATTTCTTCGAGATTGCCGGTAATGATTTAACGTTTCAATGTCTCGGTAATCATCTATAGAAGGAAAACGCGGGTTCGTCATCCCGATTTCTTCTCCTTGAAAAATATATGGGGTTCCCTCGAGGGTTAAGAGGAAGGTGGCCAGCATTTTAGCGGATTCCTTCCGATACTTCCCGTCATTTCCAAATCGGGAAACGGAACGCGGCTGATCATGATTACATAAATAATTTGCATTCCATCCTTTCCCGTGAAGCACGGTCTGCCATTTGCTCATCACATTTTTTAAATCCAGCAAATTCCAGGAGGTCTGCTCCCATTTGCCTGTCCCGCCTGCTGCTGAATCCAGCTGCATATGTTCAAATTGGAATACCATATTCAGTTCATGGCGCTTGTCCCCAATATAATTGAGTGCCTGCTCTGGTCCTAAACCAGAAGTCTCTCCAACTGTCATGATGTCATAGTTGTATAAAACTGTCTCGTATAAATGTTGGAGAAGAGTGTGTACTTTTTCCAAATTGGAAAACATCGTGTATGCTCTTACATAGGGAAGATGATGGGGATCAGGTGCATCGGGAAGTCCCTGTGCTTTTACAATATGAGCGATGGCATCGAACCGGAAGCCATCAATTCCTTTATCCAGCCACCAGCGTACCATGTCATGGATTTCATTAAAAACTTGGTCATTATCCCAGTTCAAATCAGGCTGGTGTTTGGAATACAGGTGCATATAGTATTCATCGCTGGTCTTATCATATTCCCATACGGATCCGCTGAAATAAGATTCCCAGTTGTTGGGCGGATGACCATTTTTCCCTTTTCTCCAAATATAATAATCGCGTTTTGGATTATCTACAGAGGACCGGGACTCAATAAACCATGGGTGCTCGTCAGAAGTATGATTCATCACAAGATCCATAACAATCTTTATTCCCCTCGCGTGAGCTTTTTTCAACAATTCATCAAAATCTTCCATACTTCCAAATTGATGCATAATCGCTTCGTAATTGCTGATATCATATCCATTATCATGATTGGGCGATTGATATATCGGACAAAGCCAGACTACATCGATTCCAAGGTCTTTAATGTAGTCCAGCTTTGAGATAATTCCTTGAAGGTCACCAATGCCATCTCCGTTGGAATCTTTAAAGCTGATCGGATAGATTTGATACACCACACACTCTTTCCACCATTTTTTGTTCATTGAGCTGAAACCCCTTCCCCTATTAATCGTTAAAAACACTTCGTTTTCTATTTTAAAAGAAGTATCATTCATGTCCTGCTTTACACTTGTGTTTGTACCCTTAATAGCTGTGAAGGAAACGTGTGGAAATTCCCGAAAATTGATCAGGTTAAAAGCTGTGGAGAAAAAACGAAGAAATGAAGAAAAAAGATGCGTGCCGATTCACGCATCTTTTTCTAATGTCATTTTATAGAAAGGGCCTTGAAAACAAAACCCTAGCGCTTATCTTTTTGCCTATTTATACACTTAAATCTACATAAAATGGTGGGGTTACACCAACCATGCGGGCATATAAAGTAAGCTGGCCTTTATGATGTGCCTCATGCCCAATTAGTCGATGAAGAACTTCCACTACTGGTTCAGTAACGTTAAAAAGTTCGATGGTTGCTTCCTTCTGTAAGTCTGATTCCGTATAAGATGCTAGTTTTTGTTCATGTCCCTCAGTCAGTTGCTCAAGAAGCTTGCGAGCTTCGGTTAGTGTTGACGGAACAGGAGGAATGTTCATATCGCGTGCCTCAATAGCTGCAAAAAAGAAATCTGGTGTCCAGGCAAGGTGATGGACAAGTTCAATTGTTGTCATCCCCTCATCCCAAGGACGCCAAGTCCCAGCTGATTCAGGTAATACTGCTACAAGTTCAAGCAAAGCATTACGGTGCATCTTCCAACGCTTCATAATTTGTTGTACTGCAGTGAGTTCATTTGTCATCGGTATTGTCCTCCAATATTGTAAATTTTATAACATCTTCAAACGGTAGACATCTCGATGTTCTACTAGGTGTTCTGAATGTTGACGGTAAACTTTGTAATGGTCAGACTCTATATGTTTTTTCATTGAATCTTCATCCTGCCAAACCTCATAGAAAGTGTATACCCCCTCTTCATCCAAGGATTGGTGTAATTGGTACTTAATGCAGCCAATCTCGTTTTGTGAAGGTGGCACAACTTGTTGCAACACTTCTAACAGTTGATCTTCATTTCCTGTTTTTGCTCTTAATATAGCTGTTATGACGATATTTCCCATTGGTCTCACTCCAATTAAATTTTTTATAAAGCTAATATAAGTTGGGCGGCATTTCAAAAGAGAAAGTCTACAGGTAGATAGTCTACTTGTAGACGTTGCATGGTTTAGCTCTGTAATTTTTTAACGACTTCGTTTGCAACACTAACCGTTGATTGAGGATTTTGTCCTGTAATTAAGTTTCCGTCTACTTGTACATGATTTGCCCAGTTTTCTTTTACAATCACGTTTGCACCTAGCTCACGTAGACGTGTTTCTAATAGGAATGGCATGAAACGGTCTAAGGTTGTTTCACGTTCTTCATCGTCAGTAAAGGTAGTGATTGTTTTACCGGCAACAAGTGGTGTACCGTCTGATAATTTCACACCAACAAGTCCTGCTGGTCCATGGCAAACTGCTGCTACTATTTTGTTTGCTTCAAACATATCACGAGTAAGTTCGTGAAGTTTCGTGTTATCTGGCAGGTCAAACATTGTACCATGGCCACCAGGCATGAAGATTGCATCGTATCGAGAAGCATCTTTAATATCTTCTAGTTTAACGGTATTTTCTAAATACTTTGCTGTATCCAGAATTTCTTGAGGTACTTCTCCTTCTAAACTACGATCATCTACAGGTGCTTTTCCGCCTTTAGGGCTTGCTACTGTAATATCAGCCTAATTTTGAAAATTCTACGTATGCTTCCCCAAATTCAGATAACCATAATCCAGTTTCATGATCTTCGTTCATTTTGTCAGCTGTTGTTACAACCATTAAAATATGTTTTGTCATTTTTCCATTCCTCCAATGTTTGTTTTATGATTAGAACTCATCGAAATATATTTTATTCCTAGGTAATCGCTAATTCCTTCTTTTCCACCTTCTCGACCTAAACCACTTTCCTTAAATCCACCAAAAGGCGCTTGTGCAGCAGAAGGCAATCCATCATTTAATCCAATGACCCCATAATCTAGTTTTTCTACAATAGCAAGTGCTTCGCTAATTTCTTGAGTAAAGACATAAGCTGCAAGTCCGTATGGTGACTTGTTTGCACGTTTAATTGCTTCTTCTATTGTTTTGAAGGTTGATATGGGTGCAACTGGTCCAAATGTTTCTTCTATCATACACAGCATGTCATCAGAAGCGTTTCTTATTACAGTAGGCTGAAAAAAATATCCATCCTCTTGTAAAACACGTTGGCCACCCGTTACGATGGTTGCTCCTTTTTGAATCGCATCCTGCACGTGCTCTGATACTTTGACTACTGCTTTCTCGTTGATTAGCGGACCAATCATAACCCCTTCTTTTAAGCCGTTTCCATACGTAAGACGTGCTGTTTTTTCAGCAAACTTAATGAGAAATTCCTCTTCAATATCCTCTTGTACAAGAAAGCGATTGGCTGCTACACAGGCTTGTCCGCCATTGCGGAATTTAGATTGGATCGCTCCTTTCACCGCTGCATCAATATCTGCGTTGTTTGTCACAATAAATGGTGCTTGTCCGCCTAGCTCTAACGACAGCTTCTTCATCGTATCTGCTGCTTGCTTCATTAAGATCTTTCCTACAGGAGTTGATCCCGTAAAGGTAATTTTACGTACCCGAGAATCCTTTTGCCAAACGCCAACGATTTCTTTTGCGTCACCCGTTAAGATGTTTATGACTCCTTTAGGAATACCTGCTCGTTCTGCAAGTTCCCCTAATTTAAGCGCGGTAAACGGAGTTTCTTCAGAAGGCTTTAGAAGCACTGTGCATCCGGCTGCTAATGCTGGTGCTAATTTCCTTGTAATCATCGCTGCAGGAAAATTCCAAGGAGTAATTGCTGCGACGACCCCAACTGGAACTTTTTGTACAAATAACCGCTTTTCGCTGGATGATTCTGGAATGAGTTCACCATATACTCTCTTTGCTTCTTCTGCATACCAAGCTACATACTGATTCGCATAATGAATTTCACCCAAAGCTTCTTCTAAAGGTTTCCCTTGCTCAAGCGTCATTGTCCTTGCCAGAATTTCTTTATTTTCTTCTATCAGATCGTGCCACTTGCGTAACAAGTGACTGCGTTCATAAGCGGTGGTTGTGGACCAACTAGTAAATGCGTCATCCGCTGCATCTACTGCCTTTAATGCCTCTTCTTTACCTGACTTTGGAACAGTTCCAAGTATTTCTTTCGTGGCCGGATTTCGAACCGTCATTGTTTCTTCTGTATTAAACCAATATCCGTTGAGAACATTCTTTTCAATAAACAAACGATTCACTCCAATCAACTTTTATATAATGTTTATATCAGTTGGGCGGCATTTTGAAAGAGAAAACCTACAGGTAGATAGACTACTTGTAGACATTCCATAATTTAGTTCTGTAATTTTCCAACGACTTCGTTTGCAACACTAACCGTTGATTGAGGATTTTGTCCTGTAATTAAGTTTCCGTCTACTTGTACATGGTTTGCCCAGTTTTCTTTTACAATCACGTTTGCACCTAGCTCACGTAAACGTGTTTCTAATAGGAATGGCATGAAACGGTCTAAGGTTGTTTCACGCTCTTCATCGTCAGTAAAAGTAGTGATTGTTTTACCGGCAACGAGTGGTGTACCGTCTGATAATTTCACACCAATAAGTCCAACTGATCCGTGGCAAACTGCTGCTATTATTTTATTTGCTTCAAACAATAAAAAACTAGGTCCTAAGTTGCAGTGATTGTTTTTTGGTACAACCATAGGTTATCATTTGTATAGTAAAACTTGTACTTCCACTATGTTAGGTGGGAATAACAAAACGTTATGAGGTATTCAAAATGAGAAGTGAGTGGCTAGAAGCGTTTTATACAACAGCTGAAACACAGAGCTTAACAAAAGCAAGTGAACTATTAAACATGAGCCAACCTGCATTAAGTAAACAAATAAAAAACTTGGAGAATGACCTTGGTGCAAACTTATTTACTCGATCAACTGTAGGTGTCACACTTACAAAAGCAGGTGAACGACTTCTTCCAGTTTGCAAGGAAATCCTGAAAGAATGGAATACTGTCAAAAAAGAGATAACGGTTGAACAAGGATTAATGGGAATCACAATCGGGGCATGGCCTAGTATTGCTACATCTTTTCTACCCAGAAAGCTTGCTAGCTCAAAGCGTTCCGATTATACATTAAAAATATCGCATAGTTATTTGGAATTATTAGAGGGATTAAAAGAAGGGAAGCTAGATGTTGCTTTATTTGATGAAAAAGGGATTCACCATCCATACTTCTCGACTTTCGTTTTTTCAGAAGGATTTTTACTGTATGTCAATAAACATCATCCTACATTCGGGAGAGCTGAGACAGTAACTTTTGAAGAAATTAAAGATGAGGCATTTGTGATGTTATTAGAGACCTGCGATGCTAGAAAAATAATACAGGATGCTTTTTCTGAAAGAGGTGCGAATTTACACATCACATCAGAAATTGAGTTTGGCCACAGCATTCTTGGGTTCATCGAAGCTAACATTGGAATTTCTATCCTACCTGAAATCTTTGCTAAAGGACTTTCCCCTAATATAAAAGCCATTCCTATTGAAGATTTCGACATTAAGCGAAAAGTTTCATTAGTTGCAAGAAATGAACAAGTCGGTAAGAAAGTATTGGCAATGTTGAAATAACGCTGCCTTGTCTTTTCTTTTTGAGGTTTTCGTTAGCAATTAGTACCACTCCTAGCATCTAACCATTCGTTCATTGCTATGGTGAGTTTCCATAAATATATCGCTCGATACTTCCCAAATTAAATAATATTAAAATGTATAACAATTAAAAAGGCTTTGTAAACTCTCAAAGAATTACAAAGCCACTTATATCCACTTGATATTCATGTTTTCTATCCTCTTCTTTATTGTTCATTATCCTTCAATTCATTGCGCTTCAACCATTTGTTTTTTTGGCCCACCACCTAACGGTCTACGCTTAAAGACAAAGTTACCTTTAGCCCTACAAAACTTTACACGAATGAATGGCTAGTTTTTATGCGACGGGAATCCCACCCGCTATTTTGATACGAACTAGACTCGGCCGCACACCTACCCCATCGCATTTATTGACTTTATACATAATGAATGTAACATATATATGGGTAAGGACATTGAATTCTCTAAAAAAGTAAGGTTACAGAAATTTCCGTAACCTTACTTTTTTATGTACAATTTACTATACCAACAATATATTAAATTAATAAAAAAGCCCTTATTTCATTAAAAAGGGACATCTACATCGTTTGCAATTTGCTGCCTCTTTTCCTATGCATTTTATTAACTTGTACTCCAAAACAGAACCGGTTATACATAAACATCACTTTATTTTAATACTTTATACCTTAAATTTATTTACGGTTTCTTGTAAATCTAGCGCCATCTTACTTAACCATTCTGCCGAAGAAGAGATTTCTTCCATCGATGCATTCTGTTCTTCAGCAGATGCTGCAACATTTTGAGTGTTTCCGGATGATTGTTCGGATATGTATGTAACATCTTCCAAAATATTGACCATGTTTTGTGAGCTAGCATTCACCTCTTCAATAATAGTAGATACTTCTTGAGACTGAATGGAAGCTTTTTCAATCATTTTTACAATCTCACTAAAATTTTCACTGCTTTTGTGAACCATCTGAATCCCTTTAGCCACAGATGCCGTTCCTTCGTCCATGGCTTCAACGGCATTATTCGCTTCCAATTGTATTTGACCTATAAGTCCACTAATCTCTCCAGCAGCATTTGCCGATTGCTCAGCCAATTTTCTAACCTCGTCCGCTACTACTGCAAACCCACGCCCATGTTCTCCTGCTCTTGCTGCCTCAATCGCTGCGTTAAGAGCTAACAAATTCGTTTGGTTTGCAATTTGGGTAATAATCTCCACGATTTGGCCAATTTCCTTTGATTTTTCTCCAAGACGATTTACAACTTGCGCAGTTGAGTCCACTTCATGTTGTACGATATTCATCTGTTTTACGGCTTCGTTAACGATTTCATTTCCGCTTGTTGCTTTTTGGTTTGTAGAAGCTGCAAAATTGGCAATCGATTGAATGGATGTTGCACCTTCACTCATGCCTTTAGAGATTTCAATAACAGCTTTTTTAGCCTCTAAGGCTTGAGAAGCTTGTTTTTCTGATCCAATTGCAACCTCTTGGATTGCATGGGAGATTTGTTCAGTTACTCTACTAGTTTGTTCTGCACTAGCAGTTAATTCTTCTGAAGAAGCGGCAATTTGGTGGGATGCTTCTTTTACTTTTACAATAATGGAATGTAAATCCCTGGTCATTCGATTAACAGAAGTGACTAAGTGTTTCATTTCACCCTTTAAATGATTGGATTCAATTTCAGTTCGGCTTAAATTTCCATTTGAAATATGATTAAGATGATCATTAATCTTTTCTGCTGTCTTCACAATGGGAGTGGTTGTCCGCCATGTGTAGAATAGGCAGAACAAACTTAATAAAGTAAGGAGGATTCCTCCAACCCAAGCCAATAGATAAACAAGCTGGGTAATATCCAGCGTTTGAGACGTTTGATTGTCCATTCTTTGCTTTGCATCATCTAATATAGTTTGTAAGTCCTTTGTTAAGGCATCCGAAGCATCTGAATTGGACACATATACAATTTCTTGTGCTTTTTTATGATCTTGTTCATTCAGCTGAAGAACTTGATGGTAAAAATCTAAATAACTCTTAGTATCTTCAATGGCCTGTCCCAAGTGTTTTCTTTCATTATTACTTAGTTTCATCGTCATTAACTGTTCCAAACTATTCTGTAATTCTTTTTCTCCTTCTCTCGTTGTGTTGAGTGTTTCATCTGCCAACTTTTGATCTCCAAAACGTTCTGATCCGACTCCTAATCCTACCCACATGTTGGTTTGATCATCGACTGTTAAAAAACCTTGATTTGCTTTTTGGGCATACATGTTGAACTGTAAATCATTGGTCTTTAATTCGGTTAGGTTACCAATCATATTTTTGGACGATACGGCTAGTACAATGGCCATCAGTATCTGGGTGATCACTAGCACACCAATAATCGCTATGATTTTCCAAATATTCCCTCTTTTTTTATTTGTAGAATCATTTAAGCTTGCTTTATCGTTAAGCACAGTATGTCTCCTCTCGTGGGTTAAATTCTATGAGATAATGTACTGAAAGAATGTATGTATAACTCCCTTTTCAAAATAGTTTTCATTCGTACAAAAGAAAATTCAGGGATTTGAACTTCAGATATATTACTTTCTTTAGACCTAGGATAAAAGTCTCTAATTCCAATGTTATCAGTTCCAATTCTCTATTTATATGTATAACATTCGACAAAATCTGACATTTCATTAAATGCTGTAAAAAAGTAATTGAAAATGATTTTCTAAATTGTTCTTTACTTTTTTCATCACCTTAACTTAAATACAACAATTCTTTTACCTGTTAGCAATATTGAAATAGACAATATGACTGCTCTCATCCTTATTTGACTAAAATACATCTTTAGTGCAATAACCGTTTGATGCGCAATAGAGGTAGTGTTTATTGAATTAGCTGGAGAGGTTCACTATTTAGCATATGTAAAGTACTCCTGTATATGGTATAAACAAATAGGGATTCTTTAATGAAATGGAGAAAAAAAAATGACGTGAGCACACGTCATTTTTCGATGTTTTCTTTATTGAGAAGCCTTCCCCAAAAAACACTTTTATTTTTTAAATTAAGATAAATCTTGTTGTGAGATTTGAGAAAGGGCTTGCCCCGCACTGTGGTCTGCCTGATTTCGTACAGCAAGATCTCCTAGAGATACGATCCCAACCAAATGGCCATTATCTACCACAGGAAGGCGTCTTACCTGATGCTGGGACATTAACTGAGCAGCTTCTTCTAAAGAAGCATCCGCAGATACTGTTACTACATTTGAAGACATAACCGTGTGAACAGAATCCCCAGAATTTCCATTAGTTAAACCGCGGACGACCATATCACGGTCTGTCACCATGCCAATAATGTTTTCATTTTCTACTACCGGAAGTGCCCCTACATTCAAGGATTGCATCTTAGAAGCAACGGCTGATAATGTGTCCTGCGTGTTGCAGCATTCAACTTCCGAACTCATAACATTTCTAACTTGCATATGGTTATTTCCTCCTTCAGGTTGCGAGTTAAAACTCGGTTTACACTTGTTAGTATCTTTTAAGAAGGAATGTTTATGCACAAAAAAAGCATAGAAAAGGCTTGCATGGCTCTGTCTTCTATCTCAAAACAGATGTTTTCCCTTCTTTTTCATAGTTATCGTTTCTTTGGGACATACTACGTTAAAATAAATGCCTGATTTGGGAGGATTCAGTATGCAGCCCGTACCCGAAAACCGAAAGATTTCACCTTTTCTTCTCTTCTTTTTAATGGGTAACCAAGTTGCTGTTGGGGTAATGGGGTTTCAGCGAATACTCGCTAGAACAGCCGGCTATGACGCATGGATATCCATTATCATTGCCGGAATCAGTACCAATCTTGTGATGTGGTTCATGTACAGACTACTGGAGCAAAGCAACGGCGGCGATCTCAACGATTCACATTTCATTTTATTTGGAAAGTGGTTTGGCGGCGTTTTAAATTTGATTTGGTTTGTCTATTTTTTAGCCATGACGATTGGCGTATTACGCTCTTATATTGAGGTTGTTCAGGTATGGATGTTCCCGGATTTCAAGATTTTTTGGTTTAGTTTAGCCTTTTTATCTTTATGTATATATATCATTTTCGGCGGTTTCCGAACCGTTACCGGCATCGCTTTTTTTGCTTATATTTTGCCTTTTTACATTGTTATTGTATTAGGTCTTTCCTTACAGTTTGGAGATTTTCATCACTTACTGCCCATAGGGGACCATTCGATGAAAGACCTTTTTTTGGCATCTCAAAATATGGCCTTTACCAATTTGGGATTTGAAACCCTTTTATTCTATTATCCCTTTATTAAAAACCCGCAAAAATCGAAGAAATGGACTCATTTAGGATTGATTACCATCATGCTGATTTATGTATATATTGCAGTCCTTTCCTTTGCTTTCTTTACACCTGAACAATTAGTTCGGGAAATTTGGGCAACCTTGGATATTTTTAAAATCATTCATCTCCCTGTAGTGGAAAGGTTTGAATATATTGCTATTGCTAACTGGTGTCTGATTATCATGCCGATTGTCTGTAACTATATCTGGTGTGCTACCCGCATTCTCAAACGAACCTTTCATTGCAAGCAGCGATTAGGTGTTTTCCTACATTGCGGAGTGTGCCTTATATGTATTCCGTTATTCACTACACGGTTGCAGATAAACTCGTATCTAACCTTCCTTGGGCAAGTGGGATTTATGCTCCTTTATATTTATATCCCACTTCTTTGTCTAGCGATTATCATTAAAAATAAATTCAAAAAGGGAAAGCAATCTTTATCTTAAGTTCGTTTCTTTAGTCTACATGTACTGCTGGAAATTCCCGAGCATAAGCCTCTCATCAACTTTTAAAAATTTTTCAGCTTTTGAGTCCGTACCCGAATGGATAACCAGTATTTTTGACGTTGCTGCTTCTGTTCGGAAATAATGCCAATTCGCAAACGCTGCAGCATGTTCCTAGCCGGCATCTTCAAACAGCGCGAAATATTCTTTCAAGTCTTTCCGGCCCTTAAATTTAAAATCTGTCCAAATAAATATACTGTTTCGGCTCTGCTTGACTAAAAGTATAGAGCCCCAAAAATACCGTACTAAAACCCAGCCTTCTGTCCCCATTCTCTCAAGCCAGGCATTTTCCTTTTCTTCCTGGGGTAAAAGGTGTATATTTTTCTATCCTTTTTTCTCTTATCTCCTTAACTCCTATGGGATTGAATTTTCCTCTGGTCAATATATCAGACATCGATATATCGTCAAATCCATACAATAATTCAACAAGAGTTTCCTTTATGTTGAACATAAAAAAGAACCTGCTACAATTCAGGTCCCTTCCTTCATACCTATTAAATGATATTATTTTTTGCTGCTTACCAGATTACTCGCCTTCTCAAGTAATTGTAGCAGTGAATTATGTTCTTTCTCCAATTCCTTAAATTGTTTTTCTGTCGATTGATACTGCTTCGTTAATTGAAGAAATTTTGTTTCCTGTTCCTGTTTTTCTTGGTTCCATTGCTGCAAATAGTGAATGACGTTTTCAAAGTTTAGTGTATTTTGGGAGATAGAAAAGAGGTTGGAAGAAGAAGCTTCTAATAAAGCATCACCATTAGGTTCACTTTTGTTTGATTTTACCTTTACGGTCTTGCGACTTTCTTTCGCAGCTTCAATCGCTTCTTTATATTGCTTTCGAACAAACGAATTCCAGCGGAAACCACAGGCTGATGCCGTACGTTTTAAAATGCCCCCAATTTCTTCAAACGCTTTTAATTGTGTGCTTCCTTTTCGAATATGTTCCAAAACCGTTTGAGCTAGCAATGTATCATCACCTGGAGACCAAGAATCCTGTCTTTTAAAGGCCATCGTTTCCTCTCCTTATTCTTTTTGTAGAATATATGCCGGTGAATTGAAGAATAGTTAACTATTTTAGTTTTCCAACCTTTTTAGAGGGTTATTTTTTTGAAAGAAGATTTGATTCAATAAACCCATTCTATTTATTGCTCTCCTCATCGAAAAAAACCGTTTCTCTTGAGAGAGAACAGCTCTTGCCAACTCATTCCTACATGTCTTAAAATATTCTATCTATTGTTGCCTTTTATTTCTTCTTGTTATTACCAAGATCATCTAGGATATCTCTCTGCAGATATGGTAAATCGAAATAAAGAAGACAAGAAAAATGGAAAGGAATAATCCATTTTTCTTGTCTTCTAAGTTAATTCCTGTGCTTTAGGTTCAATTCGTGAAGTATTTTTGAACAACCTCTTTTAACTTTACGGGATCAAGGACCACTTCATCGTTATCCCTTTTCAAAACATCATCATACATGACCATACTTTTCCCTTTGAGCTGGTGATATTTGATTTGTTGTTGCGGGTGAAAATCACTCTTCACACCCAAACCTATACTCACAAAATCGTCGGTCGTCATATTCGTTGCAACAAGAAAGCTTGATGCAGAACGGGATAGTGCCGGAAGTTTGGTAATGTTTGCCGGCTGCATGATCTTTTTGGCAATCCCAATCAATGCTCTTTCTTGTAATTCTTGACGTCCAAAATCCGTTCCCGGTACGGAATCACGTTCGTGAACAATTTCGGTTACCATTTCCCCATCTAGTGATTGTGTTCCGGCTGTAATGACCTTGTTCTTATTTTTTTTATACCATGGATGTGTCAGGGTCACATTAAAGGGAACATCCATTTCAATTCCGCCAATCGCATTGACCATATCCTGAAAACCCCAATAATTTGTCTCTGCATAATAGTTAATCGGAACACCAGTGAGATTCGAGATAGAGTTGATGGCATCAACTACGCCTTGCTTAGACCCGTGTTGAATCTGAGAAATATATTGAACACTTGTCAGTTTTGTATAGCCAATTCCAGGCATGTATACACGAGAATCACGCGGAAGACTCATGACGTCGTATCTATGATTATTCAAGTCGGCATGAACCAAAAGTATGGAATCTGTATGACCGGCTGGATCTGTTTTTCGTGCATCAGATCCGATTAAAAGTACATTGAAGACCCCTGATTTTTCTTTATAGCCACTGATTGCAGTACTCGTGGTTCCAATCACTTTTAAGTGATTAAAATGATTTAGGGGGTTCAGGCGATGAAATTCACTAGCAACAACACCTGCTGCGCCTAGTATGAAAAGAACGAAAATCACTAACGAATATCGTAAAAATTTACGGCGTTTTTTAGTCTTTCTCATTGAACGAAGAGAATCTTTTTCAGTATTTATTTGTGTCATGCTTCTGCTCCTTCATTAGAACTTAGATATATAAGACTCATTGATAGCGTAAGGAAAAATTATAGAAAATAAGGCAAGTTCAACATAGGAAGTCCGTTCTATAATACACTGAGCCAGGATTAAGTTTTACAGTCTATATGTGGTCATATATTCCCTTCTTCCTAACTGTAGGGATATAAGGAATGCCCAACTTTGAAATTTATTTACTAAAACAAGCCTGTATATTGAAAGAGATATTCCTTAAAGTTTTGAAGCTTCTTTTTTTTGAAGTAGAGATAACGCAAGTTGTACAACGATTGCATCATCTAAATACCCGATTGGAAAGATATAATCTGGAATTAAATCCACGGGTAAAATGAAATAAATGAGTGCTCCTCCCATTATTGCAAGTTCGGATGGGGTACCCTTCTTTAATCTGAATCTGTCAAACATATCCTTCAACTGAGAAATAATGGGCCCAATTCCCCCCACTTTTTGAAGCTTCTCCTCAAAGCCGGTCAAAATAATTTCTTTTCCTTCTTCAGTCTTTGAGAATTTTGCATAGGTAGTTAATTTTTGTTCAACATGTTTAATCGTAAACTTTTTATCTAACAAATTTGAAGTTTCAAGAATTGTTTGAATGGTATCAATCGAAGAATGAAGATCATCGGTATACTGCTTTTCCACTTCGGATTCTGGAAGGTAACCTGTAGCTACAAATAGTTCAGAAATAGGAATTTCAAGGCATTCAGCAATTTTTCTCAAGTGCTCAGGACTTGCTTTTCGTTTACTGTTGATGATCCTTGAAATTGTCGCTGTATCAATTTTAGTAAGCTCACTCAGTTTGCTCATGGATAGTGAACGTTCCTTCAATCTTTCCTTTATCAGCAAACCAACTTTACTTTTTTTTCTCACTTCAGGCATTCTTACCCCTCCTTCCGTTAATGATTAGAATATATATACACTAAAATTATCAATCTACTTTTTTAAAATATCGCCTATTAACTACAATGTATATAATATCGATTTTTGACATTTTGTCAAATGAACTTGCTATATTGTCAACACTAGTACATTATACTTTTATCTTTTAAAGCCATATGCTTGTATAATTATTGCTATTTATTATTAAAAAAGGTGCAAATTAAATGAATATGATTGACTTTAGCTTTTGATGACTATAAGCGAAGGATAAACATTTCTTGAGCAATTTTACACACTTGTTCGGAAAGTTGAGATTAAAAAATGCCTTAGTTCTTATTATTAAAGAACTAAGGCTGCATGTCTTAAATCTATATAAAATGGAGGGATGACTCCCAGCATACGGGCATAGAGCACAAGTTGTCCTTTATGATGAGCCTCATGACCGATTAACTTGATGGAGTACTTCTATACCCGGTTCCGTAATTTTAAAAAGTTCAATCGTTGCGTCATTCTGTAAATCTTCGTCTGTATAAGCTAGTAATTTTTGCTCATGCTCCTTTGTTAGCTACTTTAAAAGTTCGCTCGCTTCAGTAATTGTTTCGGGAACTGGCGGAACAATCATGTCGCGTCCGTCCATTGCAGCAAAGAAAAAATCAGGTGTCCAAGCCAGATGATGTACCAGTTCCCTAACGGTCATGCCTTCCTCCCAAGGACGCCATGAACTAGATGGATCTGGAAGAACTTAGACTAATTCCAGTAAAGCGTTACGATGCATTTTCCATCGTTTTAAGATTTGTTGATTTGAGTTTGACCTAACATAACCTCCTGCTTTAATGTAGGTTTTCAATCAACCTAATACATAGCAATGTAGGCTATCTTTTTTTATTGACTAAATAACCTGAAATTACTTTCTTTTCAAGAATAGGTGTTTCCTTACAAAGATTAAATTATTATGATTACCCAAATTGTTTGTAGTAAATTTCCTAATTCTTCCATTTTACCTCTATTTTGTTTACCTCATATGATAGTATTTCTAACGCTTCTTCATCAGTCTAGTTTCTCGTCACCATCCTTTTTTAATCAAACGATTAATTAAATGTTGCCAAATCCACCGATTATAAAAATATAGATCCTTACATGCTTTTATTTATCGTCTTAAAAAAGAGAATCTAGTTCCTCCGCTTTTTACTGTTTGTTAAAAATACACTAAAACAGTTTTAGATCCTTGAATAACAGCAGGTAATTTGAGGACCATGTAGAAATTAATACATGTGTTATAGTCTTAGACTTTATGGGTCGTATAGTTGTAGTTAATTGAATCATTAAGGGGGGAGTTAATGTGTTAATTAAGCCCAAGACATTGCAGCCTGGTGATTTAGTTGCAACAGTAAGTCCTTCTTGGGGAGGGGCTGGTGAACCAGAACTTAGATGGCGATATGAACAAGGTGTAAAGAGACTAGGAGAAGTTTTTGGATTGAACGTTACCCCAATGCCGAATAGTTTGAAAGGGGGAGACTATCTTTATAAAAATCCACAAGCTCGTGCGGAAGATTTGATGATGGCATTTAAAGATGAAAGTATTAAAGGAATCATTGCCAATATAGGTGGAGAAGATAGTATTCGCTTACTTCCTTATATTGAGTTTGATGTAATACGTGACAACCCTAAAATTTTTATGGGGTACTCTGATGTGACTGTTTCACATTTATTTTGTCACAAAGCAGGAATTTCTTCTTTTTATGGTCCAGCCATTTTAACCGATTTTGCTGAAAATGTTGAGATGGATCCATATACGATTGAAATGGTGAATCGAACGCTCTTTTCAAATGAGGTTATTGGTAAAATTCAACCTGCTAAAAAATGGACGAGCGAGCGTTTAGATTGGATAGAATCAAACAAGAATCAACGGCGTTCTATGCAACAGAACACTGGATATGAACTAATTCAAGGATCAGGTATCGTACAAGGACGTTTGATTGGAGGTTGTATTGAAGTTCTAGAGTTCGTAAAAGGAACGAAACTATGGCCTGATAAAAAATATTGGGAGAATAGCATTCTTTTCTTCGAAACCTCTGAAGAAAAGCCAGAACCAAATCTTATTAAATACTGGCTACGAAATTATGCTGTACAAGGCATTCTACAAAAAGCGAATGGAATCATTTTTGGTAAACCACTAGATGAGAAGTTTTACGACGAATATAAAGAAGAAATTCGAAAAGTCATGAAAGAATTTGATTTGGAGGATTTGCCAATTCTTTATAACTTGAATTTTGGTCATACCGAACCGAAATTTATTTTGCCATATGGCGCAAAAGCAGAAATTAATTGTGATAAAAAGACTTTCACGATTCTAGAAAGTGGAGTGGAATAATCTTAAAAAGGCAAAGGGGTAAATTGATATTATTTGCTTAATTTCCCCTATACTTTTTGAGTGGAAGTAATAATATTATCTTCTTTCCTGTAATAACGAAAAGCCAAATTTCTCAATCCACTGTTGATTAATGTGGCTCTTTTATATTAACTCATAGTGCGAAATAACTCCTAAAGTGACACGGTGCTGCCGAAAATGAATCCAATTACGCCTTTCACGGGAGTTTGCTGATTTTAGTCAGGAGCTTTAACGGCATAATTTTTTACACCCGCAAAAGCTCGTCCCCCTTTGCTATGAACGATACCCTGTCTGATAAAGTGCTTCTCTAACTACTTATAAAAAAAAACCTACCAAATAGTTTCATATCAACTATTTAGTAGGTTCATATTGTTAAAGGCTTCTTCACTCATTACTTTGTTCCAGTAGAGCCATGTCCACCGCGGTTTTGATCCCCTAGTCTATCGACTTCAACTAGTTCAACTTCAGGCATTTTTTTAACAACTCTGAACTGACAAATACGATCGTTCCTGTCAATTACCGTATCTCTTAATGCATATGCAGGGAAAAACCATTGATCCTGATCCCCCTTATAAGACTCGTCAATGACGCCCATCGAATTCGTTTGAATGATACCGAAATTTTTGAAAGTGCTTGAACGGGGTACCACATGTGCTTCATACCCTTCAGGCAGTTCCATTGCGATACCTAGTGGGATTAATTTGAATTCATCTTTCTTCATACTAATGGTCTCAGCTGCACGTAAATCCAACCAGTCCCCTTGCACAATTTTATTTATTCTTACTAAGTTTTCATCAAAATATTTTATCTTAATTTTCAATTGTACAGACATCAGTTCGCTCCTTGCTTCTATAAAAACAAATAGATATAGATTTCAAAAATACCCAATCTATACATTTTTAATAGTTGTAATCTGATTCTCTCATATCCTCAACAACCGATAATAAATAACCATTTCCTACAGTGGAGAAGAAATCATGATTTGTTGTTCCCGTAGATAAACCATTAATGACAATCGGATTAACATCATCTGCTGTATCCGGAAATAGTGGTGACAAGCCTAGGTTCATCAATGCTTTATTCGCGTTATAGCGTAAGAAAACTTTTACATCCTCTGTCCAGCCTACTTCATCATATAATGATTCCGTGTATTTGACTTCGTTTTCATACAGCTTATATAGCAATGAATACGTCCATGATTTGAGTGCTTCTTTTTCTGAATCAGATAATTGTTCAAATCCTACCTTAAATTTATAGCCAATATAAGCTCCATGGGCGGATTCATCCCTGATAATCAGTTTGATGACTTCTGCCACGTTTATTAATTTGGCTCTTCCTAAGTAGTATAATGGCGTGTAAAAACCAGAATAAAACAAAAATGATTCTAAGAATACACTGGCTACTTTTTTTTCTAGAGGATTGCCATTCTTATATATTTCATCAATGATCTGTGCTTTCTTTTGGAGCAAATCGTTTTCCCGTGCCCACCTAAATATATCTTCAATTTCTCTTTTAGTATTTAATGTACTAAAAATAGAAGAATAGCTTCTGGCATGCTCGGATTCCATGAATTGGATATTGTTTAATACCGCTAATTCATGCTGTGTTTTAGCATCCTTTCTCAATGCCTCAATCCCATTTTCTGATTGAAGAGTGTCCAACATGGTGAGGCCGCCAAATACTTTTTCCACTAGACGCTTCTCATTGTCAGGAAGTTTTGTCCAATCCGATTTATCTTTTGAGACAGGCATACGTGTGGACAGCCAAAATTGTTCCGTTAGCTTCTCATACGTTATTTTATCTAACATGTCCTCAATATTGTTCCAATTTATAGCCTCATAAAGATTCCGTTCTGTCGTCATTCTGGTCCTCCTTAAATACTGCACGATTCACAAAAGTTAGCACCAACTTCATTCTCATCATCTGTATATGTCCTAATATAATAAACAGATTTAATTCCTTGTTTCCATGCATAATTTCGCAATATATTTAAATCTCTTGTTGTTTTCTTCACTGGATGATCACTATCCAGTTTCCATTCATACATACCATAAGGTAATTCAGATCTCATGAACAAAGTCATGCTTAAACCTTGATCTACGTGTTTTTGTGCGGTAGCGTAGGTGTCAATAATTTTTCGTTGATCAAGATCATATGCAGATTCATAGTAAGGAATGGTTTCACTTGATAAATATGGTGCAGGATAATAGACTTTACCCCGCTTACCTTCTGTCCGCTCCTCAATTCTCTGCGTAATGGGGTGAATGGATGCCGTTGCTTCATTCACGTATGAAATGGACCCAGTAGGTGCAGTAGCAAGCCTGTATGCATTATAGATTCCATATTTCATGACCGACTCTTTTAATTGCTTCCAGTCCTTATGACGCGGAATAAAAATATCTTTAAATAATTCTTTCACTATTTCATGCTTAAATTCAAAATCCGCTTCATTCAAATACATATTGAAGTATTCACCCGTTGCATATTTTGAATGCTCAAAATTATAAAAGGTTTTTCCGGTTTCTATTGAAATCTGATTGCTTTCAACTAAAGTCCAGTAGTTTAATAGCATGAAGTAAATATCGGTGAATTCCAAAGCTTCCGGTGACCCATAATGAATTTTATTTTTAGCTAAAAATCCATGTAAGTTCATAGCTCCTAGACCTACGGAATGGTACATATCGTTACCATTTTTAACAGAAGGTACCACATCAATATCAGAATGATCCGTTACAAAGGTTAGAGCACGGAGCATGGTTCTAACTGATTTTCCAAAGTCAGGTGAAGACATTAAATTCGTGACATTGGTGGAACCTAGATTACAGCTTACATCGTTTCCTAATACTTCATAGGTTTGGTCATTGTTAATAGCGGAATTTTTTTGCACTTGAAATATTTCTGTACAAAGATTTGACATAATCACTGTTCCCTCTATCGGGTTCGCTCGATTAACGGTATCAATATTAATGATATATGGATAACCACTTTCATTCTGCAGGTTACTAATTTCAGTTTCTAAATCTCTTGCTTTTATTTTTGATTTACGGATGCTGGGGTTTTCAACCATGTTGTCATATTCTTTTGTAATGTCCACATAGGAAAATGCTTTCCCATATACTCTTTCTACATCATGAGGAGAAAATAGATACATATAATCATTTTTCTTGATTAATTCATAAAATTTGTCTGGCACAATCAAGCCAAGCGATAAGGTTTTAATTCGCAGTTTCTCATCGGCATTTTCTTTACGGACGGATAAGAAGTCGACGATGTCTGGATGAAATATATTGAGGTATACGACACCAGCTCCATCCCTTGCTCCACCTTGATTGGCATAGGAGAATGCATCCTCAAACATCTTCATAACCGGTACTACACCATCGGCTAGTCCATCAACCCCTCTAATGGGGTCATTATTCGCCCGAAGGTTGGATAAGCTAATTCCGACTCCCCCGCCTATTTTGGAAAGCTGCAAGGCTGAATTGATGCTTCTGCCAATCGAATTCATGTCATCTGAAACTGTCAGCAAGAAACAGGAGACCATTTCTCCAGCCCTTTTTTTACCAACATTTAAAAAAGTAGGGGTCGCAGGCTGATAACGCTGATGGATTAATTCATCTGCTAAGTCCAAAGCCAGCTGCTGATTGCCATCAGCCAAAGCAAGTGCATTAAAAGCTAAGCGGTCTTCATATCTTTCTAAGTACCTTTTACCATCATCTGTTTTCATTGCATATTGAGAATAGAATTTATAGGCACCCATAAAGGAGCGAAAGCGGAATTTTTTATTATAAATCGTCTTGAATACTTTCTTTACAAATTTCCGGTCATATTTATTTAAAAAGCTTTCTTTGATATAGTCATTTTCAATTAGATAATCCAACTTTTCATCTAATGAATGAAAAAACACAGTATTCGGATTAACATGTTCTAAAAAGTAGGCTTTAACCGCTGCTTTATCTTTGTCTAGTTGAATTTTTCCTTCCTTGGGTAAATTCAATAGATTGTTTAGAGTAAAATACGTATCCTCTTTTACTTTTTTACTCAATTCAGGTGATTGCAAATTGCTCCACTTCCTTCTTAAAATTAATGACGTCTTCATTTGTTCCGCTAAATTCAAATGTAAATAATAATGGCTTATTATATATTTTTGATAATTCTTTGGCGTTGAAGCAGTACTTATCATCAAAATTCAAATTACCACTGCCAACAAAGCCTTTTAAGTAGGTTACGTTATTTTTATAATTGATAAATGAACAAATGGTTTCTGATATATCGTCATCGTAGGATGGTACCATAACAATAAAGGATTCATTTACCTCCAATAGAGGATTGGTGTAATTTATTTCAAGTGATTCCATTTCTGTTCTTTTAACAAAGCTCCTTACATTTCCGGTTAAGGAAAGAAAGACGATTAGCATTTCATTACCAATGCTTTTAATTTATCTGGCTGGAATCCTGAAAATGGTTCTCGTCCCTCAACGACTACAACGGGCATCTGACGCAAATTAAGAGTGTTAACCACGTAATCAAATGCCTGCTCGTCTTCTTCTACATTGAATACTTGAAACTCGATCCCTTCGCCATTTAGCACCATTTTTGTCATGTCACATTGGGGACACCCGTTTTTTGTATACACTGCTACTTTCGACATATAAAATACCACCATTCTATACTTTTTTCAGTTATATTATCTGATTATAGCAATTTAATAAAAGAAATTCACCCATTCTGACATTGTTAAATCATTGAGAAAATTCTCCTTATGTTCAGAAGGGGAACTCTAGCAAATATTTCTTTTGAGAATCACTATAATGGAAATACATCCTTTTAAAGGATGGCCACTTTTTAAATATCGGTTGAGCTGAGGATTCTATCAACAAGATTTTTTTATAAGGCATATTTTCACAATCAGAACTTGTAGTGCTTTTTAGCCCTTAGAGAGCTGGGACTCGTACAACTTTAATAGAATGGTTACAGGGCTGTTTAAAGTTAATATGAATTCGACTAGTCCAATGAAAGGGGAACTTTTACTTAATACCTGGATTGACGTTTTCTTTACCAATTTGGGAGCGCGGACCATCTAAAACAAAGGTTATTATCATATAGGGATCTGTAGTGGTAATCGAATTAAAGCATAATAAAAAAGCATGAACTCTTTGCAATACCGAATTCATGCCTAAGCAATAACCTGTTCAACTATAATAAGAGTTTCTATGTATCCTTTAGGATTTCTCCGCAGTCATTTCCTGGTCATATTACTCTATAAGATTCAACGTGTTACATGTTTAAAGACGTGCCTCATGACAAACGCATAAATAATTACAGTTGCACCTACAAAAGCAAACGTCATACATAACACCTTCCTTAGTACCGTAATTTAATGAGAATGATTTTCATTGTTAATTAAATAATAACACAGACAACACTCATTTTCAATACCATTACGTAACCGATTTGTAGGAATTGGGGGAGGTTCTGCCTTTGGTTTATCAAGGATGTTTTTTGGCTTACAAACAAAGAATATACAGCAGGATGTAGAATGATCCGGTTTGGCTCAATCAATTAGATACCTACTTGTCGCTATAGGACCAACTCTCTTTAAATACTTGCATGATCTAACGAATTGCTGGACTATTCACTTCTCATTTTAGATGGCGCATTAGTCTTGCTGTTTATTTTTGGGCTAGTGCCGCTAGAAACAAATATATGGGTGTTCAACAAAAAAATAAACCTATTATTATACATTGAGTTAAAAATGCTAACTCAATCACTTAAATTGTTCAATAAACATTCATTGGAAAACCTTGCGATTTATGATATAAAATATAGGTAAGACAAATGTCACTAAAGCATTTTTTATCGGAGGAAATCGAGATGGGATATATCATTGCATTAACTGCCGTAGGTGTAGTATCAACTATTTTAGTTGCTGGATTTATGGTGAAGGTTGTTATGAATAAAGAATATTAAGATTGTAATCAAATGTCTTTAAAAGTGTTTTTGGACACTTTTCTTATGATGGGAAAATTTATGTAATTAGTTTATCGTAAATAATCTAAAGTAAAACTCGTCACAAGTGAAATGCACCCCAATTTTAGACACCAATCTAACATTTGGAGGTGCTTTTCTTATGGCTATATTTACAGACATAGAATACCTCAGTTCAAAACAAGAAAAAATTACCAAACAAAATAAAACGAAAGTAGTCTATGAACAAGGACAGAATTTCTGGTAAGCGCACTTCTTCAACTCGCAAATATCCTACGCAGTATGCCCTTTGACGAAACGCCCATAATATCAGACACTACGGACTAGTATGCTGTTAGCGCCAGGGGCTAGTTCAATCAATCGCTTACTCTTATTTTTAAAAGTATAGTACCTGCCGAAGTCTATTCACAAACTGCATCCCTTTACAATTATTTCAGCTTTTCCAGTTGCATTAAAGTTGGAGCCAGATTTACTAAGAAATAGGACTCGTGAAGCCGTCTAAAAGAGGGACTTTCCTTAAGAGGTGCACTGCCGCCCGGGAGTAACATATCGCCGTATACGGCTTTGAAGGTGATATAAACGACTTCTAATCTGATTAAAAGCAGTTCTTTTCCTGCCTGGGCTAAATCGGACAAGCTAGCATCGCAATAGATTCGTTTTCTAATTTTCTCTTTATCCGGTTCCAATGCCTCTGGCTGCACTTTAAATACTGCAATTCCGGCGTCTTACAGAAGCTAAATTAGTTGCCTCCATTCAAATTAGATACGCTTGGCAAGGTGCCAGTAATATTGTATCCACCTTCCGTCGGAACCGCTTTTAAGCGAATGGGATCCAATCCTGCATAAAACTTCAATCCGTTCGATAAGCCAGTATCTGCAAGAATTTTTCCTGAGGCAATGGCAGCATCGTTTGTTTAATAAAGGAATTATTGCTTAATCTTAAAGTGGCTATGACTGCAAAGTGGCACCAAAGCAAAAAGGCGGAGGTCATGCAGTGCTTGGCTGCCTGTTCAATCAAACCTACCTCCCGCGGTCTGACCAGTTCTTCAGTCAGCATGGAGGCATCAAGCAGCCCCGCTTTCCCAATCTCTCTTAAAAATGAGACAGGTAATATCCGTCCGTATCAATCTCTTCAACAAATGGGATGAATTGTTTCTTTAGAATTCCATTTTCTCTCAATCTTTTGTTTCCAAAACCTCACACTCCCGTCAGTTGCATTTTCCTTCTGTTATCTTAGAAAAATAAAAAGGGTAATTCCAATAAGCGCAATGACTCCCACTGCACCATAGATCAGGGAAAGACGGACAATGTTTCCTTTTGAAGCTTGACTATAGTTCTCATCGGTAAACCTCGTCAGTACCAGTGTGCCAATTAGTGAGCTAATCGCAATCAAGCCGATAAAGAAAAAAGTTATTTTCATACATCCCTTTATTCCCTTCGATCAGAATTTGTAATGTCTTTTTTACAGTAAATCTTTATTTTTATTATAAAAAACCCATATTGATAATGAAAAAACAATAAACGGGATCACTATACAAATTGCTACACCTAAAGCATTCATAGACTTCCATTCTCCTTTTAATCAGGTTGTTTTTGAATAAATTGCTACAACCACGTCATTCTTTTATCTTTATGGCAGCTTTTTATCCATATACAAAAGCTGGCGCACTTAGCCTGCCTAAAAGATTGCGAAATGTACTAGACTAAAAAACATAAATCCGCCGCTAAAGGGTTCATGATTCAACTATAAGATGTTTCGGACTATTAGGCACCATCCAATCGGACTTTACTTTCCTCATCCAATTCACTATAATAACTTACATTTAGAAAGGATGTGGAAGCAGAATGGACTGGAAGCCAGACAGAAAAGCAAAGAAAGCAGTGTACAGGCAAATTGCGGATTATATTGAACGTGGAATAGCTTTGGGGGAATTTTTGCCAGACAGCATGCTTCCATCTGAACGTAGATTGGCAGAAGATCTTGGGGTCAACCGAAGTACGGTAGTTGCAGCATATGAAGAATTGGCAGCGGCTGGAGTGGTGACCAGGAAAAAGGGTAGCGGCACACAGGTAAGCTCTGATATTTGGGGGATGTCCCATAAACGTATCCCAAATTGGGGGAGATATATAGAGTATGGCTCCTTTCTTCCCAATTTACCTCTTGTGCAAAAGATTCGGAATGAAACGCAGGAACACGATATGATCAATCTTTCTAGTGGAGAACTTTCCCCTGGATTATTTCCATCTATCGAATTTCGGTCCATTCTTGCCGAAATGCCCATTAAGGCACCATTGGGATATGATCATCCGCAAGGGAATCTGGAACTCCGGAAGACGATTACAACGCACATTAAAGAAACTAAGCAAATCGATACAGAACCGTATTCCATTCTTATTACATCTGGAGCACAACAGGCACTCCATTTAGTTATACAGTGTCTGCTGAAACCTGGGGATGCAGTCGCGATTGAAGATCCTTCCTATTGCTACTCATTGCCTATATTTCAGTCTGCTGGTCTTAAAACTTTTTTGTTGCCGGTTGACGATAACGGCATGAATCCAGAAGATATACGGAGCCTTCATAAAAAACACCGAATTAAAATGGTCTTTACAAATCCAACTTACCAAAATCCCACTGGCACCGTTATGTCTCTTACCAGAAGGAAACAACTGCTTGAGCTCTCTTCAGAACTGGGGCTGCCCATAATAGAGGACGATCCATACAGCCTGACATCCTTTGACTGGACCTTCATTCCTACTTTAAAATCCATGGATGTCAATGGTACCGTCCTTTATATCAGTTCGTTGTCTAAAATTGTTGCGTCCGGCTTGCGAATCGGATGGATTATCGGACCGAAAAGAGTGATTGAAAGATTAGCAGATGCCAAGCAGCAGGTGGATTTTGGACATAGCATCTTTCCCCAATGGATAGCCCACCACTTTTTACAATCGAGCCAATTTCAGCAACATATTACAATGCTTCAGTTGGAGTTAAAAAAACGACGTGATGTCATTGTGACGAGCCTTCGAGATACTCTTGGAAACCGTGTCAGTTATGATTCTCCAGAAGGCGGCATTCACTTGTGGTGTTGGATAAACGAAGAAGTAGTCAGTCCAACTCATTTATTAGAAGAATCTTTTAAAAGAGGATTGGCATTTTTGCCGGGAAGCGTCATGGGCACACAAAAGAATTATGTACGATTTACCTTTGGGAGGGGAGAAACCAGCGAAATCGAAAAAGGGATTGCACGCTTTGCGGATGCTTTAAACTCTTTATTAGATAGTTAAGCTATTTGTGTGCTTTTGTGTCCTGTCAGTACGTGAGGTTTCTACACCGAGTTAATGCACTCAAGTATGTGAAGAATTGCATTTAAACAAACGAGGTAAATGCAAAAAAGAATATGGATGATTAAGGTTAAACAAAATTAAAATGACACTCAAGGCATTTAGGTAAGGTTTGTTATGCCAACGTTGTATATAGCTTATAATAAGTTCCTATTCTTTTTATAAAAAACCAATATTGCCGTTTTTATTTTATTTTTTTAAAACTGATGAGTAAGCTATAGATTTTTTAAGGTTTTTGCTTTTTATTCTATTGAAGATTCGGAACAAAGTTCACTTAAAATTGATTAGTAGCGGTATCTAGACAATTGATTATAAAATATCACATAGTGAACAAAACTTGGAAATAATCCAAATGAATATGATAATCTCGATGGCAATGAATATATAAAAGCTGTTATATTAGAAATATCAAAAATAGATGCTTTATTCGATAACTGTGCCCCTTCCTAATTAGGAAGGGGCACTATGGTTATATTTTTTTCAAATGAGCCACAATGGACTTTTGCACTTGAGGCGAATTCCCTTCTGCTTTGACCCCTTGAATAAAATTTAAGTAAACAAGGGAGATTAATTGTTCAATTGACACATGAATTCCTTCCATAAAAGGTTCTACATCATGGAGTAAAACCTCACCCCTTAAAATTTCCGCCTCTCGAATTCTAATTTCAAGGTAAGCCGTTTTTTCCTTTTCGTCTTTCTCTATCTCTTCTTCAATCGTCTCAAAGGTGAATAATCGCTCGTTCACGGCTTGCATGACTCTTTTTTCATTTGTTCTTTTTGAAAAATATTGCTTTGCTCCCTGTTTCAGATACGCAGCAATTTCCTTATGTTTCGCTCCCTTTTTCACTTGATTCATCATATCGTCATACAAAAGAAGCAACAGAACAGAGATATCAAACATCAAGGGAACTTCTTCCCCGTAAGCATCCTTTAAGTCTTCAATAAAAACATTTCCCCTTAAATAGTCATAGTAAGGAAGCGCAATGGTGAGGTATCGTCTCGATGAAAACAGAGCGCGAAATAAGTTTTTTGGTGCGCTTTTACCAGAGATCTTTTCTTGCAGCATATTTGGATTACGATAAGATTTTTTCAAGTGAACCCTCCCTTTCCATCCATAATAGGACAGAAGTTACGATCAAGTAGACAACCTTGCGATCAGAGAGATTTTTTGAGATGGAAAGCCCGTAAGGTCCTCCGATTTCAACTTCATATTCTTTCTCAAGTGGAGTAACATGCATGTAGGTTTTTGTATCCTGGTAAACAAGTTCCCATTGAATAATTTCCATGTGATCTAACCCAAACCGAAGGAGCCTGTTGTTAAACATCGTTTGGCTCAGTGGTCCTGTCCCTTGTTTTTTTAAGATACGGGTACTTTGCTTGCAGTAGGTCTTTAATTTCATTTGGATCAATTGCGATACGGGAAATTTAATATTGTGGGTTTTCCCTCTTTTTGAAGGACATTCAGCAACCGCAGTTCGTTTCGATATCTTCATTGGAGTAGGTTCTTTGTTTTCTTCCCAATTTGCTTTTGAAATAGGATTGATAAACGACACTTCTTCCTCTCCCCTTCTTCTTATCTAATTAAAACAGTGTATTTTGCATGGTCACTTTTCCACTTTTCCATGTTTACTAGATATATAAGAAGGATGGACAAGCTTTAGAACAAAAACTTTAGTATTCTTGAATATTTTTAGTTTCCCATGACCACAATGAGAATAAAGGATATGGAGGAAGGAAGTTGACGAGATGAAGAAGAAACAAAAAGAGAAGGACCTGAAAATCATTCAGGATGCTTGTAAGAAAGCGAAAAAGAATGGAATGAAATTAGTGAGTGTAAAAGTAAAGTAGCGGGTTCATCACTGTATTTAAACAAGAGCTTTTGTTATTTGTGAGTATTCAACACAACACCCTATATATGGCCAAAAAGAAGAGGTAACTTTGATGAAATTGAAGATGAAAACGTTTATCATGTTACACTGAATCTTGCGTTAAGAAAGTTGAAAAAGAGTGATGTTAGAGGAAAAGAATGAAGGGTTGTCCTAAAAGTATACTTTGATTTATTGAAACAAACTTGAGGATGCCTATTCTTCCTAAAATTTATATCAATCACATTGGCAATAATAGTAAAGCTATTCCTATCACTGATTTTAAAATGATTCATAAAATTTCAGCTATTTCCAGTGAAGAAACAGTCAGCAAATTTTTATTAAAACTATTTAAAAGATAAACAGAAGGATCAAAGCAATAAGAAAAAAATCCTTAGCCAGTGAACTGCATTCTAGAGGGCTAAGGATTTTTTTCGAATCATACACTCAAGTCAATATAGAATGGCGGGGTTACTCCCAACATGCGTGCATATAGCAGCAGTTGTCCTTTGTGATGAGCTTCATGACCGATCAAACGATGGAGTACTTCTACTCCTGGTTCAGTAATTTTAAAGAGATCGATCGTTGCGTCTTTTTGTAAATCTTCATCTGTATAGGATGCCAATTTTTGCTCATGTTCACTTGTAAGCTGTTTTAAAAGCTCTCGAGCTTCTGTGAGGGTTTCGGGAACTGGTGGAATGACCATTGCACGTCCATCGATGGAAGCGAAGAAGAAATCCGGTGTCCAGGCAAGGTGATGTACCAGTTCCGTCACTGTCATGCCTTCCTCCCAAGGACGCCATGAACTAGATGCATCCGGAAGGACCTCTACTAATTCAAGCAAAGCATTACGGTGCATTTTCCAACGTTTTAAAATTTGTTCAATTGATTTTGACATAATACTGTTCCTCCTATTTGTAGATAGTATTTTCACTTTGAATGGTCAAAAGTATTCAAAGCAGCTATTCAAATGACTCAATCATTTCATTTGCACTTGCTTCTGAAGACTACTTGTCACAATTTGAATAGCAGTCCAAATTGCTAGCTGTGGAGTGTCTAACTCCGCCGAATAAATTTACTCAATTCCAAACCACGTTCTATGGTAGAAACTCTAAATCTTCTGGCTCATAATCTACTGAATAGGGCGGTTACTCGCTTTTTTATGTTATGGTGCTTTAAGGAAGAAATCCTGTAAACCTTCTAACTTAACAGGTTTACAGGATTCTTTCTTTTACGTATAGATATTAACCTAATTGTTTAATGACTTCTTTTGCAACACTAATGGTTGATTGGGGGTTTTGACCAGTGATTAAATTTTTATCTGCTTCCACGTGATCACTCCGGTTTCCTTTTTCAACAAAGTTTGCGCCTAGTTCACGTAAACGTGCTTCTAATAAGAATGGCATGAAGCGATCTAAAGTTGTTTCTCGTTCTTCTTCATCTGTAAATGAGGATACCGTTTTACCCGCTACTAATGGGGTGCCATCAGATAACTTTATACCAACCAAGCCTGCAGGACCGTGGCATACCGCTGCAACCTTGAGGGACTTCTTCTTGTAAACTTCTTTCATCAATTGGAACTTGTCCACCCAGTGGACTTCCGACTGTAATCTCAAATCCTTCTTTTTCGAATTCAGCATATGCTTCGCCAAATTCAGAAAGCCAAAGTCCCGTTTTATGTTCCTCGTCCATTTTGTCAGCCGTTGTTACGACCATTAATATATGTTTTTTAATTTGAAGCCCTCCTATCGTATGATCAGTAGTATAGCCAACAATAGATTCCCAACAAATCTGATTGTATTATTGAAATAAATATAAAACAAATTAAAAATAAACCATTTACTATAAATAGATTTATAGCATTTATATCTTTCATTGTTTTTCCTAACAATGTGTATAAATGGAAAAACCTACTCATTTTTATGCGAAAACCTTTTCGCCTCTCTCACTGTATAAAGGCAACCTCAAAATATTAGATAATTAACATACTCTAATGTTTTGGAAAAGCATTAAAACAATTAATCAATGCAGTAGGAAACAAATGAGAGCATTAATCTTTAACAATCTTTTAAAAAATGATTGACCTTCGTCATTATACATGTTAATTTGTATATGCAAATGAAAAAAGGGGCTGAAAAAATGAATGAAGAAGAAAAAGTATTAAATCATTGCTTATATTTTACCGCCAGCCGTTTTGCACGCAACATGACAAAATTGGCTGAGAAAACATTTGATTTCGATGACCTTTCTCCCTCTTATCTGTATATGATCATGATTGTTAAATTCCATCCCGAAATCACGCAAAAAGAGCTATGCCACAAGTTGTCCATCGCTCCTTCTACCAGCACGAGGTTTATTGATAAACTCGAAAAACAAATGCTGGTGACAAGAAAAGTGAACGGCAAACAAACATACATCTCTTTGACGGAGGAAGGAGAAAAAATCTACAAACAGTTTCGCGCTTCTTTAAAGGAATTGTTTACAGGTTATTCTCAAATATTAGGTCGTGAATTTAGTATAGATTTAAGCAGAATGCTTCACGAAGCAAGCAATAAGCTGGAAGAAGAACTATAATTTTTTTACCCTATCATTTGCATATACAAACAACTGGAGTTGGAGGTCAGGTCATGTCAGGAAAAGTAATGGTTATTGTGGGTGCAGGACCGGGAATTAGCCTGAGCACCGCTAGAAAATTTGGCCGAGAAGGTTTTAAAGTAGCACTCATTGCCCGCAGTTTAAAGGCTTTACAGCAATATGAAGAAGAACTGAACAGTGAAGGAATCGATGCAAAAGGATTCCCAGGAGATGCGGGATCCAAACCATCCTTGGAAGCGGCAATTGATTCCATAATTAAAACATACGGCAAGGTTGATGTTCTTTTATACAACGCGGCTAAATTAAAACAAGGAAAACCAACAGAATTAAATGAAGATGACTTAATTCATGATTTTAAAATTAATGTCACTGGTGCCCTTACTAGTGTCAAAGAAGTTATACCGCATATGGAGAAAGGAACGATTCTTTTAACAGGCGGCGGTCTAGCACTTTATCCCAATGCTGACCTTGCTTCATTATCTATCGGAAAATCCGGTATACGCAGCTTAGCATACAGCTTGCACCAAGAATTAAGCTCTAAAGGTGTTTATGTAGGAACATTAACAATCAAAGGGTTTGTACAGGAAGGAACCTATTTCTCACCAGAAAACATTGCAAATACATTTTATAGCATGTATGAAAATAAAACGGATACAGAAGTAATGTTCGAAGAAAAATAAAGCTTTTCACTGATACATTTGTATATACAAATAAAAACTCTCTGATTGAAAATATTAGAAAGAAAAAGGAGACATACTAATGAAAACTCTTGTTATTATCACTCACCCAACTATTGAACAATCGCGAATAAACCGCACATGGATGGAAGAATTGAAAAAACACGAAGACATAACGATTCATACTCTTTACCAAGCATATCCGGACGGAAAAATAAACGTCTCACATGAACAAAGCCTATTAGAAGCGCATGATCGTATTATCCTTCAATTCCCATTCTACTGGTACAGCACACCTGCTTTATTAAAGCAATGGCAGGATGAAGTACTTTCTTACGGCTGGGCATATGGAGAAGGCGGCGACAAACTTCACGGCAAAGAGCTTGGTCTTGCGATTTCAACTTTCGGTCCAACAGATTCTTATCAGCCTTCTGGCTACAATCATTTTACCATGGAGACTTTAACTACTCCCCTGCAGCAAACAAGCAACCTTATTGGCGCCCGCTTTATGCCGTTGTTTGTGTTGAATGGTGTTATGCATGTAACAGATGAAGAACTTACTGAAAATGCAAAAGCATATGTAAATTACGTGCTGCAGCCATCTTTGACTGAAGCTTAATGAAATAGAAGGAATAAAGTTTTTTCTTCCTTTAAAGGTTTTTTACGTATATAAACAACATTAGAAAGGTGATTAAAATGAAAACTTTAGTTATTGTAGCCCATCCAAATCTAGATCAATCAAGAGTAAATAAAGCGTGGATGAACCGTCTTCAACAAGAAGAAAATGTAACGGTCCATAATTTATACGCTCAATACCCAACTTTTGAAATCGATGCAGAAAAAGAGCAGCAGCTATTATTGGAGCATGATCGCATCGTTCTGCAATTCCCATTCTATTGGTACAGCACACCTGCTTTATTAAAGCAATGGCAGGATGTCGTTTTAGCATATGGATTTGCCTACGGGTCAGAAGGGAACAAATTGCACGGTAAGGAATTTATGCTAGCGATCTCTTCTGGCGGTCCGGCTGAAGCTTACCAGGCTGGAGGTTATAATCGCTATTCCATGAGTGAATTAACTCGCCCACTCCAAGCGACAGCAAACCTTTCTGGCATGCATTTCCTGCCTTCTTTCCTATTACAAGGAATGATGAAACTGACCGAAGAAAGACTTCAAGAAAGCACAGAAGCATTTGCTGCTTATGTAACCAATCCGACTTTGCATAACTAATCTCTTTCCGTCAATTCGCTAAGGACTATGCAGAATTTTTCAAATAAGTTTTAGATGGTGCTTAACGAATTGTTAATTTCCATAAGGGCTAGTTGGGGAGCAAAGCTAATATAGGTGATTGATATCGAGTTTCCGTATGCATCTACACAGCATTGCTTCCTGCTAAAGATTTATGAATCCTTTTTAACAACTGGACTGAACGAAAGCATTAATAAGTTCCTGTACTATCGATTAACTGATAATCTGTGGGGCATGCAAATAATATCCAAAATCACTCCCTGATTTTGGATATTATTGTAAAATTCAAATTTTAGGAGGAAAACATGCGTTTTATCGTTCATCTCAAAATTGAACCATCAACAACCAAGCAAGAAATTACGGAACTACTACCAGCAGAACAAGCACGAGTTGAAGAATTAAAGGAACAGGGAATCCTAGAAACATTTTACCTTTCCCACACCATGATGGATGTTTGGGGCATTTATACAGGTGACAGTTTAGACACTGTCCAAGCTGCTGTGGAATCATTGCCCTTTTATAAATTTATGACAGCAGAATACACTGAACTATTCGACGCTAAAAACTAGTTGGAAACCAAAGTTAGATTGTACTTATAAATTATTGTACTTATAAATTAGTAAGAAAAATACAAAGGATAGTTGTGGTAGTTAACAAAATTTTATAAGGGATAAACAATTTCAATATTAATTTGTTTGGACATACAAATGATAAGTTAAAAACAGAAAGGTGTAAAAATCATGAAAACATTAGTTATTTATACACATCCAAATCCAGCCAGCTTTAATGCTGCTATTAAAGAGACAGTAGTAAATGAGTTAACTTCAAAGGGACAAGAGGTGAAAGTTCGAGATTTATATGAAATGAACTTTAATCCGATTTTATCTGGAGAAGATTTTGTGCAGTTTTCCCAAAATCAAATTCCGGAAGATATTAAACCAGAACAGGATGCAATCACATGGGCCGATCAGCTTGTATTTATCTATCCAACATGGTGGACGAATATGCCGGCCCTGTTAAAAGGTTATATTGACCGGGTATTTACAAATGGTTTTGCCTTCAGATATTCAGAAAACGGTGCTGAAGGATTATTAAATGGTAAGAAAGCAATTATTTTTCAAACAACTGGCCAGCCAAAAGAAAGCCTAGAAGCATACAACTTGATTTCACCATTACAAATTTCTATGCAGGGTTCTCTTTCATTTACAGGAATTGAAACCATTGCACACTCATTTTTCTTCTCAGTTCCTTTTGTTGCAAATGAAAATAGAATAGAAATGTTGAATGAAGTAAAAGAAGTGCTATCAAACTCAGAAAAAGCCTACGTTTAAAAAAGTATAGTAGGTCACCTCTTTTTTTAGAGGCCCTGCTTTAATAATAAATACACTTATATTGAGTGAAGAGTAAAACATGGATTAAAAAGTCGGAATCTTATCAGGTGTATCACGATGAATAGATAGAGCAATCATTCAAATACTAACAGATATCTGCACGACTGTTGTTGTCAATGTCTTGAATCATGAGCAAATTTTTGCACCATAGAATTCAATCGGTAAGAACTATTTCATCAAAAAGATTTAAAGAACCTTGACCTAAACCTAAGTTTAGATTGTATGCTTTTAAGTGTATATAAATAATAGAAGATATTGGAGGAAAACAATTATGAAAAAATTTGCTTTTGTAACAGGTGCAAATAAAGGCATTGGGTATGAGGTTGTCCGTCAGTTAGCAGAAAAAGATTATCACGTATTTTTAGGAGCCCGCGATGCGGAGTTAGGACAAAAAGCTGTAGAATCTTTAGGTTTTTCGAATGTTTCGTTTGTTCCAGTGGATATTTCTGACACACAATCTATCCAAAACTCTGTAAATAAAATTCTTGAAGTTACGGATCACCTAGATTTATTAATTAATAATGCTGGAATCGCACTTGATTTTGGTATTTTACCTAGTGAATTAAAACTAGAGACACTACAGCAAATATTTGATGTTAACTTCTTTGGAACATTCCAAATGATTCAAGCCTTATTACCTTTAGTGAAAAAATCTCAAGGTGGGAAGATTATTAACCTAACGACAGATATGGCTTCGCAAACAATGTTCTCAAATGGCGAAATTCCTCAACTTAATATATTGGGGTATAATTCATCAAAAACGGCTGTTAATTCATTAACATTAGCATTTGGTACAGAATTTGGTACGAATGGACCTGAAATATTTGGTGTTACACCTGGTTTTACAACTACGGATCTTAATAATAATGCTCCAGGAGGCAAAACACCTGCGGAAGGTGCACAGATTATTGTTAAATATGCTTTAAGCGATACAAACTATAATGGTAAAATCCTTGATAAAAACGGGATTATTCCTTGGTAATCACCATGGTAAAATACTATGAACTATACTATTGGACAAGTTGCAAAAATGTATCATTTATCCATTTCTCAATTACGTTACTATGATAATCAAGGACTGTTACCTTTTCTCAAAAGAACTGAAAATGAAAATCGAGTTTTTGACGAGGATGCACTTAAATTTCTAGAAATGATCTTATGTTTAAAAAATACTTGAATGCCAATAAAAGAGATTAAACAATTTATTGAACGGTCAATGAATGGGAGTGATACCATCCCACAACGACTAAAAATGATGAAACAACACGAAATCACTGTTTTACAACAAATTCGTGATACTGAAGAAAATCTAAAAAAAATTCAACAAAAAATTGCAAGATTAGAACATGAAATGATAAAAAATCGTTATGAAAATTAACTAATTTGGGATTCTGCTTTTATTCTAAACACACTTTTAAAGGAGCAAACTAAATCCTGTATCAAAAAATTGCTATAGTTACAGGGGCATCACGTCGTATTGGACGTGCAATAGCCCAACACTGTTGTGATAAATTACTTGAATAATAAACAAATGGCAGAAGAAGTTCTCCAAAGTATAAATCAAAATGGCGGAATAGCATGTTCCTTCAAAGCAGATGTAAGTAAGGTCGGAATTCACTAAAGAACTTGGACCAAAAAATATTACAGTAAGGTGATATTTAAAAAAATTAACTATTTTATACCTTAATTTAAGCAGAGAGGATGTTTAATATGAAGAAAAGAACGCTTGGAAAATCTGATTTAGAGGTTTCATCTCTTGGTTTAGGCTGTATGGGCATGTCTGATTTTTACAGCGGACGAAATGATGATCAATCAGTAAAAACCATTCATCGTGCCATCGAACTGGGCATCAATTTCCTTGATACAGCGGATATGTACGGCGTTGGCCAAAATGAAAAATTAGTTGGTCAAGCTATTAAAGATCGACGTGATCAAGTTATTGTTGCAACAAAGTTTGGAAATGTAAGAGGGGAAGATGGATCATTTTTAGGAGTTAATGGCCATCCAGACTATGTAAAACAAGCTTGTGATGCAAGTTTATCCCGCTTAGGTGTAGATTATATTGATCTTTATTATCAGCATAGAGTAGATCCTAATGTTCCAATTGAAGAAACAATTGGTGCGATGTCTGAATTAGTTCAAAAGGGAAAAGTACGCTACCTTGGCATGTCTGAGGCAGCTCCTCAAACGATCCGCCGTGCTCATACGGTACATGAAATAACAGCCATTCAGACGGAATATTCACTATGGAGCCGAGATGTCGAAGACGAAATTTTACCTGTTATCCGTGAGCTTGGAATTGGATTTGTAGCCTACAGTCCTTTAGGAAGAGGCTTTTTAACAGGGCAAATTCAAACATTTGAAGACTTGGCAGAAGATGATTATCGCCGCTTTTCTCCTCGCTTTCAAGGAGAAAACTTCACAAAAAATTTAGATCTTGTGAATCAAATTAAAGAATTAGCAAGAGAAAAAGATTGTCAGCCTTCACAGCTGGCACTTGCTTGGATTCTGTCTCAAGGTGATGATATTGTCCCGATTCCAGGAACAAAACGAATTCAATATCTAGAAGAAAATATTGGAGCCCTTAAAATTCAATTATCCAAAGAAGACCTTCGCCGCATTAATGAAGTAGCTCCAAAAGGTGTGGCAGCAGGAGAACGTTATCCGGATATGAGTAGCGTTAATTTATAATGAGGTTTCTCATTTAAAATAATCCAATAATTAAAAATAACCTTAGGGTGATCCTTGCTATCCTAAGGTTATTTTTATGTTTATAAAGATTTAAAAGGATATTTGTCATCATTCATGACGCTAAGTTATGACACCTTCTGTTCCACAGAAAAAAAGATCTTTACTACAAAAAAGATGTTTACTTTGAATAAAGTTCTTTACTAAAGCTACTATTAGAAATAATCATAGTAAAAGTTTCTTTTTAAAGAAGTCGTCCAATCACCTAATTCCGTCTATCTACTTTTTCATAAAAACCTCTTGTTAAAGGGGATTTTTGCTTGTTATCGCTTGAGCACTATACTCTTCAATAGAAAAGACCGGACCGGTAGGGTCTCCCGGGTTGCCGTATCATATCAATGTGTAACGTGCCAAGGTCTCTGACTCCAGAGAGGTTTTATCCTTCTTGCTTTTGACGAAGGATAAAATGTTGCTTTCTGCACGCAGGTAAGACATCAGCCCTCTCGGTTTACTAACGTTTATGGAGCTCAATCCCTTCAACCATTTGGCTTTCGGCCCGCCACCTAGCTGTCTACGCTTAAAGACTAAAGTTGCCTTTAATCCTCCAAGACTCTACGAGCGAATGGCTAGTTCTTACTCGGCGGGAATCCCACCCACTATATGATACGACCTAGGCTCGGCCGTACACCTGCTCCGTTTGTTCAATAAGAAAAACAGCGATCTTTTTTAATTGAACGATCGCTGTCAGAACCAGGTCTTAATAATTTAAATAATTCCATACTTTTTTAATGCGTAGTTAATTCCATTTTCACTTGATGGTTTAGTAATAAAATCTGCAACATTTTTCAATTTTTCGTGGGTTACGTTTAAACATACGGGTGTGTTTGTTCAATATTCCCAATTTTTAATAAGCCGAAAACAGCATTTTTTATTGCCAAATACAATGTTAACCAACACTTAATGATTTTTCATATTCCTTCACTTTTTGGTAAAATGTTCCATTGGTCATATTAACAGTTTTCATAAACTCAACCGCCATGATTTTACCATTCTTCCACTGTTTATATAATATAGGGAACTCAACAGGAATTTCTTTTCTTGGTCTACCTAAGTGCTTCCCCCTTGCTTTAGCGGCTGCAATTCCTTCGGCTTGGCGTTTAAGGATATTTGCTCTCTCCTTTTCCGATACAAAGGCTAAAATTTGAAGAACAATATCACTGACAAAGGTTACCAATAAATCTTTTTGCTGAGTGGTATCTAATAATGGCATATCAATTACCTTAATATCCGCACCCAGATCATGAGTAATTTCTTGCCACTCCTTCATGATTTCCTTACTATTTCTACCAATACGGTCAATGGACTTAACAACTAACAAATCACCTTTTTCTAAGGACTTTTTCATATATTGGTAACCAATTCTATCCATATCTTTTCCACTAGCTTTATCTTCATATATGTATTTTTCTTCGAGGCCTAGTTTCTTCATTTCATCGATTTGACGAGATAAATTTTGTTCCTTACTTGAAACACGAATATAAGCTACTGTTTTTGACATTTTACATCAAACCTTCCTTCTAGAGTTTGTGTGATTTTAGCTCTAGAGAACCAGAAGGTCACCAAGTTTATTGGAACGTCACAGAATAATTTTAAGTACTTTTTGAAACGCCAAATATCCACATTCTTGAGAGTATCATAACCTATATCTTTTTAGCCATTTTTATTATTAATAAACCTATATTCAAAAGTAAAATCTTCAGTCATTACCCCAACTAACCTTTCCTTACCACAAGTTTATGTTTACGTTCCTCAAGATCTTATCCAACAGTTAAACCCTTTTTACTAGGAAGGAAATCTGATATCATTTCTATAATATAATCTGTGTGACAAGTAAGATTGTTCTGGAACGAATAGAATTTGGAGGTACTTATGGGGAAACTATCTGACATTGGAACTGAAATACTTAAGTCCTATCGAAAACAAATTAATATTCCAAAGGATAATTAGGAATCTCCCAAAAAAATAAGTTACTCATCGGGAAGTAAAAAGTGGAGAGCTGAGCTTGATGCCTACTATGTTGATCAAAACACTAACGAAAGAATTGGTATCGAGCTCCATTCTCGTGTAATTTATAATATAGATCAATTGAAGTCAGGACATGAACGTAAAATAGCTGATGATGCGCTTAAACTTAGTACATTAATAATAGATGGGCATATAGATAAAGGAATAATATTGTTATTTAGTGGAGTAGATAGAGCAATTAAACAAAGTAATAAGTTTCTTGTAAATGCCCTTCAAAAGCACAAGATTAGTATTGATGATGTTAAAGATGTAAAATTAAAATTCAAAGTGCTTAGTAAACAACAACCACTTAAGAATAAAGTTTTAAAAAGATTACCAAATGGTGTTAGGTTATCGCGAAAAAAGCTTAGTATTGAAGAAAAAAACAAACTAATCGAATGGTTTAAAGAAATAAATAAGTAAATAAGGACTCACAAAGAGCATAGCAATTACACTTGTTCATTTTTATAAGGTGACTATATAAGTCACCTTATAATTTATTTTATTATCATATTTTTCTATTTTAACCCTATTACTTTTCCATTTGACATTTTTACTGTGAAGTCAAATTGCTTTTAATTATCTAAAGGATTGAATTTAGGGTTGGGTTGGGTGTGGTAAGCATCACTGTTATCAATCCTATCCAAACACTCTCTCCACCGCAGCATTCATATCCTCTTGCGTTGGCTTGCTGTATCTCTCTACCATTTCCAAACTCTTATGCCCCGACAACTGCTGAAAATCCCCCAGTCAATTCCTTCACGAACCAGCTTTGTAATATAAGTGTGTCTTAAAATATGGGGATGACAGCCATAATCATTTAAAATCCGCTGAACCGTACGCACACTGATCCGGTTATTATAGTTGCAAGGATTAAGTTCATCAGGCCGCTCCTCTAAATATCGTTCAATGGCTCTTCTTGCCTCCGCACTGACAGGCACCGTTCTTTCTTTGTTCCCTTTCGCAATCACCGTAATTTCTCCTTTTCTTTCAGAAAAATCAATGGAGTCCCGGTTTAAAGAAACCAACTCTGAAACACGCAGTCCTGTATGTAGCAAGGTCATGACGATGGCATAATCTCTTTTGTTCCCGTTGCGGTCGACTTCACGGATCAGCCGGTTCTCCTCTACTCGTGACAGCGCCTTTGGCGCCACCTCTGTTAAATCTTTCGGTTTTACAAGGCGAATATCCTCAATCGCTTCATACTTTTTATGATACCGACTGAATTTCTTTATCGCATGCCAGGATTTGTTAATCGTACTGGCTGCCCTTCCTTTTGCCGCTAACCAATTTATGTACTGCTGAATATCGGATCGAGCGTATCCGTCTAAATTTGTTCCCGATCCATCCAAATACTTGGCAAACTCTTCAATTTCCCTTTTATAGGTCAAAATGGTTTTTCACTTTTATCCTGTAACCCATTTCCAATAAATGACTGGATCAATTGTTCATTCACTTCCATAAACAATTCCATCTCTAAAATTTTAGTATTATTAATTTTCAATAAAATCTATCGATGTTTAATTTGAAATAAGTATCCATCAGGAAATTTTAGTAAATGAGTCTTAAATAATTCTACGCAGCTTTTTCCGACTTTTAATATATAGTTTTCTCCCCTCTACATTTCATATCGAAAACAAAAGTAGCATAGAATTGATATTCTACGTCATAATTATATGCAATAAAAATGTCGAACGGTTTGAAAGAAAAAAGAGATTAGTATATAAAAAACGCTAAATCCATGGGGGTATTGGTGCTATCCTCACTGGAGCCAAAACTACTACCATTAAATTGCATAAGCAAGCATGTAAGGTATGAATTTAGTTCAAACCGATCCTTCTGAACAAAATCAGACAATTTAATTTTGTTATACTTCATTTCACTTACCCTCCTATATCAATCTTTTTTATTATCATGTCCAGACTCTCAATCTCTTAAACAAAGTATTAAATGTTTTTTTTTTTCAAAGTTGAATTAAAAAAGATAACTTCAGCAGATCACCAAAGTCATCTCATTGATGCGTAAATAGCAACAGCTCTAAAATTTAAACTGTCTTCTTTATCAGGTGCGGCTCACAATATATACGAATAGTAATGTCCTATACAAATTGTCTCAAAGAAATAATCCGCAAAACTCCAGCCAATATTATATGTTACTTTTTAAAATTTAAAATAAAAGCCAATTTGTCCCGCACTTTTCAAGTATAATGAACCATATTCAGATAATGCATATGATTTTTCATGGAGAGAATTCTATACATATGACGAAAAAACAAAAAATGAGGTTAAAAAATGAGTAAAAGAAGTTTTGCGGATTACCATGTAAGCGAAGAAATAAAAAGAGCACTAGTTGTGTTAAAATACGAAACTCCAACAGAAGTTCAAAGTGAAGTCATCCCATTAGCAATGGAAAATCAGGATCTTGTCGTAAAAGCTCAAACAGGAAGTGGAAAGACTGCCTCCTTTGGTATTCCTGTTTGCAATATGATTGAATGGGAGGAAAAAAAACCACAGACCTTAATTCTTACCCCAACTAGGGAGCTTGCGGTTCAAGTCCGCGAAGATATTACGAATATCGGAAGGTTTAAGCGCATTAAAGCAGTGGCCGTCTATGGAAAAGAACCTTTTACGAAACAAAAGGATGAATTGAAACAGAAAACTCATGTAGTCGTTGGTACGCCTGGACGGGTCATGGACCATATTCAACGAGAAACCCTAGTTTTGGATCAAATAAAGTATCTTATCATAGATGAAGCTGATGAGATGCTTAATAGAGGTTTCATCGATGAAGTGGAAGCGATCATCAAAGAGCTGCCTTCAAACCGAGTAACAATGGTTTTTTCTGCTACCTTGCCTAAAGATGTTGAAAATCTTTGCCATAAATATATGAAAGATCCTATTCATATTGAGATTGAATCAACTGGGGTAACGGCCGATACCATTGAACATTCTTTAATTGAAGTGAGAGAAGAAGAAAAGATTTCACTTCTTAAAGACGTCACGGTTGTAGAAAATCCAGACAGCTGCCTCATTTTCTGCCGAACCAAGGAACACGTTGATACTGTGTATAGCGAACTGGATAAGGCTGGATATCATTGTGAGAGACTCCATGGGGGACTAGAACAAGAAGACCGGTTTGCTGTTATGGAAGGCTTCAAATTGGGGAACTTCCGCTATCTGGTGGCCACCGATGTAGCTGCAAGAGGTATTGATATTGATAATGTGACACTTGTCATCAACTATGATGTTCCTATGGAAAAAGAGAGCTATGTGCACCGAACTGGGAGAACCGGCCGTGCCGGAAATAAAGGAAAGGCCATTACGTTTTCGACACCTTTTGAAGGAAAGTTCATTAAAGCAATTGAAAAATACATCGGCTTTGAGATACCTACTATAGAAGCTCCCAGACATCAGGAAGTGGCTGATGGAAAAGCTGCTTTCGAAGAAAAACTTATCAGCAGGCGAATTGTAAGAAATAATAAAACAGCCCGAATTAATCAAGATATTATGAAACTCCATTTCAACGGTGGTAAAAAGAAGAAAATTCGTGCTGTTGATTTTGTTGGAACGATTGCAAAAATCTCTGGAGTCACAGCAGATGATATCGGCATTATAACCATCCAGGATCATATGTCATATGTTGATATTCTGAATGGAAAGGGCTCACTAGTTTTACAAGCCATGGAAAATGCGACTATCAAAGGAAAGAAGTTAAAAGTGAGCAAAGCAATTAAATAAAAAATTTTATAGAAAAACCTTAAATCCCCTCACTTTAAAAAGATGAAGGGGATTTTTGCTTCCATTAGGGTTTAAAGTCAACATAAACCAAAGGACATTACACTATTTATGACAAGTCTTTCACTGGCAGGTTTAATTAATATCCTATACGGAAACTTCTAATAAACCTCATTTACTTATGATACGCCTCACTGCAACTAATTCTAAATAATATTATATACACCTTTCCAAATACCCTATCCACTGCAGGGTTCATATCTTCCCTCGTTGGCTTACTTACGCAAAAAATGTATAAAAACTTGCATATGTTAGGCTCTTTAATTTTATTCCCTATTGTGTCAAATTACCCGTTATTTTAAGTAGATTATTTCACAAACTTAAAGCAAATCCTGTTCTTTTATATCTTTCAAATAGGCATCTTTAAAGAAATTGTAGGAGTCCTCGCCAAAAATAAGACTTCAAGTCAAGTATTACTTTTTCTTGATCCCTCTTATCCTTTTCCTAAGAATTGGATTGTTCAACGTATAAGCATTAATATTTTTTTGCAAACTAATCAAAAAGGGAGGAAATATTATGACTATACCATTGACTTCCTCAGAAGTCGCGAGCCTTTGGATGCAATTTATTACGGATAGTCTAGATGTTTGTATAAAAAAACATGTCCTTGCCACTGTTAAAGATAACGATATTCGTTCTATCTACAACCAAGCAATGCGGAGTTCGGAAAATCACCTTGAAAAAATTCGATTTTTTTTTGAAGCAGAACAATACCCTATTCCTATTGGTTTTACGGATGAGGATGTTGACACATCAGCACCCCCACTGTATGACGATGTTTTTTGGCTTCATTATCTTTATACAATGTCGATTTATGGTATGGATGGCTACTCATTAGCTATTGCTGCAGCGACAAGGGGGGACATTCTTCAATACTACCAAGAATGTATAAAAGATAGCCTGAACTTTCTTAATCAATCCTTGCATCTCATGCTTGAAAAAGGGATTTTTGTTCGACCAGCTAGTCTTCATCCAAGTGATTCGGCTGAATATATTAAAAAACAGCATTTTTTGGCAGGATGGGTTGGGGAGAAAAGGCCTTTGAATGCGATTGAAATGTCTAATCTCACGGTGAACTTACAAAAATCGAGTTTATCAAAAGCATTAGTAATGGGGTTTTCTCAAGTATCGAAAAATCAAAAAGTCAAAGACTATTTTGGGCGATTGATAAAGGTTGCTGACTCCCATTGCCAGTTGTTTTACTCAGTATTATCAGAAAGTGATATACCATCACCTCCGTCCATGGAGGATAAGATAATACCATCTAACCAGTCGCCTTTTTCTGATAAATTAAAGATGTTTCATACATGTCAATTAATAAATGCTGCGATTGCTTATTATGGCACGGCATTGTCTGTCAGCATGCGCCGTGATTTGGGGGCACATTATACAGCCTCCATAGCAAAGTTATTAATACTGGCAGAGGATGGAATGAATTTGATGATTGATCATGAGTGGATGGAGCAGCCACCTCAAGCGGTGAACCGAAAATAAAAGCGAGTTTAACAACTCGCTTTCGATTATTTTAGTAGTGATCTTACAAAACAATTTATAATTTCACATAACCTTTTTTTGCACATTTTCCTTAATTTGAATCAGTTGAGAAAACAGCTCCTTGTGAATTCCTGTCATTTTCCAATTCATTTAATTAGACTTCCATTATTGCACAAAACTGTCTGTGCAGTAAGCATTGCTTCACAAATATGAATAAATATTAGTTTGCATAGAGATTTACCCTTTATCATGCCCTTATCAAATCAAGTTTACCAATATCTACCCTTCTTCTGTTCTTACAGCAGACTTCCATTCAACAGCAGTTACACCATTTTCTAAATTTAGTCGACTTATTATCTTTTTAATTAACGAAGCTTTTTATTGTATCACAATGTAAAAGCGCTCTAAAAATTACTTTTCCCATCCTCAATACCTTCACAGTACCATTCTTTTAGACCTATTCCTTCCATCTAAACCATATGCATTAACAAAACTCTAACATGTGATTTCGTGCTTTTCTATTTAAAATAACGCTATCGTTCTTAGCTTAATATGAACTAAAATGACACCAAGAGCCCCAATATTGCCGTCTTCTAAAAAACCAGTTCCTACTAGTATACCTACTGCGGCTGCACACCATAAAGTAGATGCAGTATTTAGTCCCCTAAACCATCTCGAATAATTACTACTCCACCAAGAAAACCAATCTCTTGATGGTTTTTATTTTCTATTTAGTAATTGACGCTAATAATAAAAACGTTTGGGAACATAATAACAAAAAAGCTTGAATAACAGGGAGGTAGCGTCTTTTGAAGAACAAGGAAATTAGATTGACATCTTCAGAAATTACAGGATTATGGACTCAATATATTCAAACTACTATGTCAACTTGCATTAGTAAGCATGTGATAGCAACCAGTAAAGATCCCGAGACCATCTCTCTTTTTAAATTTACATTAGGGCTATCTAATAAGCATATAAAAAAAATAGAAAGTATTTTTGAATCAGAAAAATTAGAGCTTCCACAAGGATTTACCGAGGAAGATGTAAACCTAAATGCTCCTCCTTTATTTACAGCAAAGTTTTGGCTAATTTATATACATGATATGACCATGCACGGCTTAGCTGGATATACTCTTTCTTTTAGTGTAGCTGCCAGAAAAGATATAAGAGATCATTTTTATGAATGCATTAATGATACGATGGATCTTTACAATAAATCGATCGATATCCTGTTATCTAAAGACATTTATCAGCGATCCCCATATTTTTCAACGGAAAACAAGAGCAAACCCATTACAGAAATGAAGTATTTTTTGGAGATATTCGGGAATAAAAGACCTTTGAATTCAATGGAAACGGGAAATATCTATTTTAATTTAAAAAAGAGCATTGTAACCAAAACCCTCATCAATGGATTTAAACAAGTTATTCACGACAGTGAGATTCATGAATTTTTGGATCATTGCTTAAAGGCAATTAGTAAAAATATTGATGTTTTTACTTCTGTACTTGCGGAGGAGAATCTTCATACGCCTAATTTATTAGATGGCGAGTACACTAATTCTAACGTTGCACCATTTTCAGAAAAACTTATGACATTTCATATAGGATTTTTATTCCATTTAGCATCAACATATTATGCGTCAGCTATGGTTACAAGCATGAGAATAGATATAATTGGACATTGTGATGCGGCAATTATTAGGGATTTAAAAATAATTTCATTTTTCGGTAAATTGATGTTAAAAAAAGGATGGATAGAAAGTTTACCCCTGGCGGATGATCGTAAAGAATTATCCTAAATCATCTTTGCATATTGGTTAAAAATTAAGATCAAAGAGACTCTGAATAAGAATCTCTTTGATGTGTTCTCTATAAGTAATTAAGTTTCGTTGCAGTTTTCTTTTATACTATTTGGGCTACTCGTTCAGTAAGAGCGACCAAGGATACAGCCTGTATCTCGAGCGTGATATTATCATTCTTCGAAACATTAGTTAAAGAAGCAAATATGCCATTAGAGAATACAGGTAAAGTGATTGTTGATAGGCATAAAGATAAGTCGTTCGCAACAGGATCAGAGGTCGCACTCCAAACTGAAATCGTTGGATATATGCATTCCAATTCAGTTACAGTTTTTCCACTAGAATGGTACTCATTTCTAACATAGCAAGTTGTCAGAATTGATTAATTTAGCCCCATCTCTTCTCGCAGTCGCACTTCAAAATGTTCATTTACATACTGCCTAATAAACTGAGTTTTTTTGTCTACATCCACTTCTTTTCTAAAAAGGCCAGCTTTTTTCAGGCGTTCAGATTCAGGTAACGACTCCCATTTTTTCAAGGCCTCATCTTCCAGCTTACTTTCCACCCTTTTTCTACTCACAAGTTCTTGAAACCGTTGTTCTTTTTGCTCTATAGGTGTCGGCAATTTAGGCAAATTTAGGAGCAATTGTTCATATTGATATTTCAATTCTTCCAGGTTGGCTGCAGCCATTTCCTCGTATGTTTTTCTGACCTCATCAGTTATTTGTTTCTTCAACAGCTCGATATTGTCCAAACTCGGTGTCTGCTTCGTGGCAATATCCTCCAAAGGAAACGGTCTTACATCAATAAAATTAGGTAAATCCTCCATTATGGAAGATAACGACCATTTCTCTTCCCTTCTCTTTTTAATGAACAAAGCTATTTTTAAATCCAAATCATCATAAATCTTTTCATTGGTTTCAAGTGTTCGGTTTATGTAATGAACTCTTTCTGTTTCCAGACGCTTAAACCAGCCATCTACAGTGTTACTATGCATGCTTTGATTATCAAGCTTCGACTTTATCACTTCAATAAAGTCGCCTATCTTCCAAAAATGCTGTTCTTCCATAAAGATCCTCCTCTTAGTATCGATTGTTGAGCTGCATTCTTTGTACTATATAAGGGTTATGTGGAATACAAATGAACCACACCCAACAAATCCCCTTATAATAGCTATAACTAATTCAATTAAACCTTTGATTTATAATTTTAGTAGTTTAATAAACTACTTAATTGCCCGTCTTTTTAGGAACCTTATCATAGGATTCCCTTCTATGTCTAATCAATCCACTCTTACATTTGTTGTCTACATAGATTGTGTAGATCACAAATGAACCACAATACAAAGGATATTAGTTTATCCTCCACGTGCATTATCGATTTTTTCTTCAAACAGCACAAATTCAACTCTACAAATGGTCCCCACACTACATATACACCACAATTTTATAATATCCTTCTATTATAAAATCAATTAAACAGATTTTCGAATTGTTGTGTGGAGTATTTATTGTTAGGCGTATACATATGGAATACAGATTGTACTCTACAAATGAATCACATTCAACATATAGTCTACACTTCCTTAAACATTGTGAGTTAAATCACATATTCTGAATCTAATTGTTTTGTACAAATAGAGTATTCTGCAATTATGGTCTACAGAGTGTTGTCTACAAATTGATTCCATATAACATGTGGTCTACAAATCAAAAAAATGAAACTCTCAAAAGGGATTCCACTGGCATGGTTGTCCGGCTATGAATGCCATTATAGACTACAAGCATAGATGAATCTACTAGTAGAGTACATAAGGATACTACAATTATAGAAGAAATTCACTGTCGAGTGAAGGTTTTATCGAAAAAGGGAAGGAGGGCACATCTATAGATATTACTAGTTGACCACTTGTATACTATACTATCCTTGTATTACACAAAAAGGGGGAACAAAAAGAAAAACTCCATCAAAGATGGAGTTAGTCATCGTCTTCATCAAAGTTTAAAAAGGTTTTTTCAGCAAAGCGTTGAATCATACTGTTGGTTTTAAAACCAGCAGTTTCTTCTTGTTTCGGTTCGGAAGCAGAAGATGGTTTAAATTCAAATCCCACCTCAGGCTTTGTGACAACTTGATACAAGAGTTGCGAAATTAACGCACGGGTATGAGGGTGAGACAACCATTCTTTTTGTTGTGACGTTAAACCAGTAGGGATAGATATAGTAAGTTCGTCTTTAAAGTCTTTCCCTAGAGCTTTTTTTGAAACGGCATCGACAAAAAGGGGAGCCATTTCACCGCTGAATTTTCTTCCTAAGTCATGCTTTCTCTTTATAAGATAGTCACTGACATGAGTAGGAGTATCGGATGGCAGTCGAAAAGAGATGGTTTTTCCTGGCCCAAATTGTTCCATTATTCATCACTCTTTAGCCGCAGCTGCTTCAGTGGAAATTCCTTTGCTTTGTAAGTACATCAGTAAAATCTTAAAATATGCCCGTGCAATCATCCAAATGCTGTCTTCTTCAGACACAAAACGAAGAGGATAGTTCTTATCCGCATGATTAATCTCTGTTAAATACGGTTTTAATACAAGGGATCCGCCACCAATTTGATAGCTCAATCGGATATCCGGCACGTTTCTCCATATGTCCTTAATTAGCTTGTATTCTTCTTTTGCCAACACTGTTAGTTCTTCATCAATAATATCTTTAATGGAAACACGATTTCCATCCACCCAAATGTGATACTGTTCATCTGGTTGTTCATTTGTAATGATTTCTACAAGTGTCCTGCGGCTTTTAATGGTGTACTTGTATTTAGAATATACTTTACGAATGATGTTATCCAAATAAGTAGAAACGCCCCGTTTAATACCGTTACTGAATTCATTGTCTACTTCAGATTCAGCTGTAATGACGGCAGAATCCGTTGAAAGACCGCCAATATCGTTGATGAGAATCGTTTTTCCCATTAATTCTTCATTTTTCGTTGAACCATCATTATTGGTAGTAAGGTCTACAAAAGCCGCAAAACCTTCTGTATTCACAAGAACCTGTTCAAATTTAATGTGAACGACTTTGCCTTCTAGTGAAGGAGTTTTTAAGAATTTCACTTCATGCTGAGAAGTTTTAAGCTTTTTTCGAAAATCTTTTGCTTTTCCATGCTTCGTTTCATCAAGGGGTAGCCCAGTTGATAGATAATATGTAGCCTCGATTACGCCATCTTCTTCCTTGAAATTGTTGACTGCATCGTAAGCCAATGTTGTTAAAAGCATGACAATGGGTTGATCGCTTTCCGCTTTATCCTGATCAGGTGTTAATTCATCATTGTTAGGATATTTGGAAGCCAGTTTTCCTACAGCAAAACAGCCATTTTTAGCCTTTAAAGCAGAGGATGTTATCTCTACATGTAGAGCGTTTAATATGTTCTTTTCCATTTCAACAATCTCACGGTCATTCGCTGTGGCTATGACATTCGGTATGTACACTTGGTTTTCAATGGTTCCTAAATAACCTTTTACCGCATCGTTTCCAATATCGATTGATACAAATCTAGCCATTTTTGATTAATTCCTCCTTGGAATAACTAGTATAATTTAGTAGTTTAGTATATTGTATGCAAATTGCATGCAATAGTCAAGTTTTGTATGCAATTTGCATGCTTTTATACTTTTCATAACAAACCATAGAATCTAAAAGCATTTGGAGAGTAAAAAGAGTAGATCCAAAAAAGAAGACGGCTGTTCTATTTGATGAAAGGAGTTGATGAATGCTTTCTCAAGATCAATTGGAAAATGGTCGCTTAGAAGTATAGTGTAGAAAAAGGAAGGAGAACATTAATGGAAGTTTGCCATCTTCAAAAGCAACACACACAAAAGAAGTTCATCTCAAGAGAATGATTTAATTCTTATAACTAGCTTGTTTTCTATGTATCTAATTAGAAAGTAATTTATTATCAAGCAAATGGAGTTAGTAGGTACAACCGTAACTAGAACCTTTTATACTGAAGTAAATAGGGTTATGACCTCTACAGCTTCCACAAAAATAGAAAGAAAACAGCCATTTTGCAGGGGTGGATACTTATCCTATATGGAGCACATGTGGTGGATAAGCTATGCAGAGAAGTCATTTATGGAGGGGAAAACATTTATCTTTTATATACAAGTCCTGGTGCATGCTTATTTTACAAAAAAATGGTTTTTCAAGAAGTGGGAGAATGGACGGTTTTAAAATTTAAATAACTATAGGCAGGGGTAATCATCCATATGCCTACTGATTGAAGATAAAAGGGACAAGACATTAAAACAGCATTTACTGCTATAAATTAAATAAAATAAATTTACCCTTGGGCGTACACATGCTGGATTGCCTGGAAGTTTCGCTATCTTTATATAGAGTAAAATTGATAGTTGATATAAAGATAACTCTTTTAAATTCTCTCTCCCACATGTATTCTACACTTTACTTATATTCTACAACTCTATGCTTTTCACATGAGGAATTCTTCATTATTTTCTAACCGAAAACTAACTAATTCTTTGCGCTAGTGGACGGAAGGAAGAATGGAGGCATCGTCTGTGATTAAAATGTCCTTATTTTTTATATAGGCTATTTTTATTAAAGAAATGTGGTATTGGTATAGTAAATCGTTCAAAAAAAGGTGCATTACAGAAAAAGTTCTACAACAATAACCATTAGTATACTTGAAGTGGCAATTCTTCCGCTTCACGAATGGCTTACGCGACAAGGAGTGAAATACAAAACTGAAACAATTTTGTCTTGTAGATTACCGTCCAACAAAGAGGTTGAATTTGGAATTAAATGGGCACACATTGAATACTCACTTAAATTCATATTAAATTCATATATGAGAAAGCAACATGAATTACTTTAAAACGTGTAAACCCAAACTTCTTGCAATTTAATAGGCAATTTCTTGATTGAAAAAGAAACTGCCATTAAAATAAAGACATAAACAGTAAAGGAAGTTCACTATTTTTTATCAAAAATTGAGGAGTGCTGTGGTCAAGTGAAATTTAATTTTGATCAATTAATAAAGGAAAACGAGAGTGTACATATTTATTATAATATTACTCATTTACAAACCTATATAAAAAATACAGTTTCATATATTATTTCAGGTATCCATCAAGGCCAGCACATTTTAATAATTGAAAGTGAAAAGTTAATTCCCCATATATTTAAAGCGTTAGAAGGACATATAACAAAGGATCAGCAATCATATATCCATACGGTTAATAACTTTGATTATTATTGTTCTACTGGCAGTTTTCAGCCTGCTGTCATTTTTGATCATCTTTCCAAAACCCTAAAGCCTTTTTATGACCAGCATATCCCATTCAGAATATGGGCACATGTAGAATGGAGCGAACAGGAAGGAATTTTAACCATTTTGGAAGAGTTTGAAAATGAAGCTGACAAAATCGTTCAGGATCAAAAATTATATTTGGTTTGTGCCTACGATGAGGAAAGAGTACCTGAATCTCTTAAAACTTCCCTAATGAAATGTCATGAGTATATCATGAAAGATGATGAGATTATCATTTCGGAGTTATATCAAATGAATCCATAAAGACCGAAACCTCTTCAGGAGAAGCTTGATGAATAAAAAACATGGCCATATATGTCTTTTTAAAATACACGCTAGCAATAATGGAAGATATGGACACCGCTTTTTTTTGCAGCAGCACCCATTTGAAGAGGCCAACAATTCGTGAGGTTAAAATAACACCTCTAGCTTTACGAAGGTGATCTCTGAATTAAACAGAGGGCATCTTTTTTTTAGTTTCATTGATACCTGAGATGATTATTATACGGTATATACTAGTCTGTCTTACGTCTCAATTAAGCTAACTTTTGATATGATTTATATTTGACTCGTCTTTAAAGTTACCAAAGAAAGACCCATCGGTGCGTGTCCCAACCGTTCCCGCCACATTCCCAGTTTCTTCACACGTTTTTGAAAGTCAGGTGTGTATAGCAGCTCCCATGGTCTGAATGAATGAGACTTGGGATTATGTCGAGAAAAGATATTATCATTACTATTTAAAGAAAGATTTGATTGACCGTTAGAGAAAACTAGAGGCAAACGAGTAACTCCTTTTCTATTGAATTCTAACGGAGGTTAGTTCAATTAGACTAGGATCAAAATAAGTAGAGAAGTATAGTAGTATACGGAGGAGAAAATAGTGGATTCGATTAAAAAATTCGCCCAATTTTTAATTAATAATGCTCAATCAATAAGCAAAGAAATCGTTAGTTTTAATATAGGGAAATTGGAAATCGATTTACCAGTGGAGATTATTGAACGGTCAATAGCCACAAATCGTGACTTCCTAGAGTTCTTAGGGAACACGATGAGTTTAACCGATGAAGAAGTCGCAGCAAAATTTGAAAATTGGCTCAAAAAATATCAAGAGCAATCTCAGCAAGATAAAGAACAATTTGAGTCACTTAGTGACATCGCGACCTTAATAAAGCCTTATGCTGAAAGTAGGCTTCGTTTGATGGAAATGATTACGAAATTAGCAATCAAACAAGGTCTAACTACCGAAGAAGTTGTTTTTGTAAATAATCGTATCTGTTATCTTATGGATATAAGCATTACCCAAACAATTATTGAAAGAGAAAAAATATCAAGTAAAAAGATTAAAGAAAACAAAAAAGTAATAATTGAGTTATCATCTCCAATTGTGCCAATACAAAATGGTACGGCTATTCTGCCTTTAGTGGGAGAGTTTGATTGTGATAAAAGTAATCATATTTTGAATAACGTAATACCTAAGATTAGAGAGCTTAATATTAATTGTCTTATTATTGATTTTTCAGGATTAGTTAATATTAATGACGAAGTTGCTAGTAGAATTTTTAATATTTATGACACATTAATATTATTAGGAGTAAATACTATATATACTGGTATTAGACCTGATTTAGCAACAAGAATTGTAAATGCTGGTATTGACTTTTCTTCCTTAAAAATTTTCGCTACAGTGCAACAAGCGTTAACACAGTGATAGAAGAATCTGAAATCGGTTTTAATTAACAAAGTTTGTAAAGAAATATTTTAAACAACACTCTTACAAAAGAGAATGAAAGGCTGCAGTTGTTTGCAGCTTTTTTCTTATGTCTTACAGGGTAAGGTACTGATTCTAGAAGACGAAAGTAATAAAAATCATCTCCACGTTTCTTCAACCAACAATCACGCTAAAGCTTTTTATATTAAGAACGGAATGAAACAAATCAAATATGAAATGGATGGCAAATTTTTATATGTTAGGAACTGTATAGTGGCTTCATTTAGGGTTGTTTGCTGTAAATACCCTATTCTTGTGTCAAGAAAGAGCAGAGAGTGCAAGAAGGGTTTTCTACATTTCGCCCCGAGATAATTCCTATATGGCAGCAGTTTATGTTTAATTGAATATGTTCAGAACAATAGATAGTCTAGAGATTAGAAGTGTTTTCAATTCAAAAGTACCCGTTATTTTATGGGGATTTTTTTACTTCCAAGCATTTTTTCCATTTTCTTTCTTCCAACTATATTATAATAGCCATGATTTTATTATTTGTTGTCTCCAAAAGAAAACTATTTTCAACTATCGGAATGAATAAAGGAGGAAATAATGGAAAATTCAGTTCAACACGCACTAGAAAAGAAAGAGAAACTACCTATTTCACTGATTTGGCTGACAATTGGTGCTTTTGCTATTGGCATGACAGAATTTATCGTGATGGGCCTATTGCCGAACGTCGCTCATGATTTGCATGTTTCCATTCCAACAGCAGGTCAAATTATTACCAGCTATGCGCTCGGAGTAGCCGTTGGAGCGCCGTTGTTAACCATTGCCACACATTCATTACCAAAAAAGAAGCTGCTCATACTGTTTATGGTGATATTTACTTTAGGCAATGCCTTTTCCATGATTGCGCCTAATTATGGCATGTTAATTATCGCACGGCTGATAACAGCTCTGGCCCACGGAACATTTTTAGGCGTCGGGTCCTTGATCGCTATGAAGCTTGTAAGTCCGGAGAGAAAAGGGAGTGCTGTCTCTCTTGTACTGGCCGGCTTAACCATTGCTAATATTATAGGGGTGCCCTTTGGGACGTTTATTGGTCAAATTTTTGGCTGGCGAGCTTCATTTGGAGTGATTACTTTTTTAGGAGTTATTTCGCTATTGGGAATCTATGGCTACATACCCGTCATTCAAGAAGACAAGGCCTCTAACGTGATGAAGGAGATAAAAGGTGTAGTCAATCCCAAGGTTCTGTTTAATCTATTTGTTGGGCTTTTGGGATGTGCAAGTTTGTTTTCGTTGTTCACCTACATCACTCCCATTCTTCAATCCGTATCCGGATTTAAAGAGGGCCATATCACATGGATATTAATCATTTTTGGTGTGGGTGTGACAATTGGTAATATAATTGGCGGCCGCCTATCAGATTGGAAGCTGCTCCCTTATATAATGGTCAACTTCCTCTTATTAGCCATCATACTGGCAGGAATGGCCCTTATCTTAAAAACATCCCTCCTTGTAATTCCTTTTGTTTTTATATGGGGGGTAGCAGCATTTGCCATGCTGCCGGGCATCCAACTAAGGACCATGCTTTTGGCAGGAGATTCACCGACTCTTGCAGCAGTATCTAACCATTCTGCTTTAAACATTGGAAATGCGCTTGGAGCCTCGATGGGGGGAGTTGTCATTGTGCATTTCGGTTTGGCAGCACTGCCGTTTTTTGCATCGTCTTTAGCCTTTTTAGCCTTTATCGGCATTGTCTATTTACTAATAACCGAGAGGAAAAAGAGGGTACTTTAAAAAAGGGAATCTTCGCTTTATCTTTCGAAAAAAATCTTACTCTGTGATAACGATTGTTTATTACACCTTTACAAGGTTATTCGGTAAAAACGAGCGTAGCCTTGACCGATACTATTTCAAAATTTGAGTCGACAAGAAGTTAATTAAAACTTTATTTGATTTTGGCCTTAAAGCAAGCATTTTTCTGCCTTTTTCCTTTAAACATTCCTAATCCTTTTCTACTTCAAAATGGATTCCTTTTCTTGTGATATTTTGCTGTCATTTACATTGTCTTTTGATTTGCCAATAGTATGCAACTCTAGAGGGGCAGGGTAACTAAAGAAGGAATATATAATTAGAAGATATTAATTTTAAGCAGAGTTTGGGAGACTGTTTTTCAAAAATAAAAAGTGTTGATAAGAAACTCTTATTACATAATATAAAAAATAAATCATTTTCTTATCATTTTTTATAACCTAGTATGAAAACTATAAGGAGGGCGTTTTATGATGCCAAAAATTAACTTTAGAATGGCTACTGAACTAGATTTGGATAAAATAGTTGAAATGCTCGCTGACGATGAATTGGGAAGTAGGCGCGAACGTTATGAAACAACTTCCAGAAAGTGATATAGTGGCATTTAAGGCTATAACCTCTGACCCTAACAATGAATTGGTAGTAGCTTATCAAGCTGATGAATTGGTCAGGGTTCAACAAATAACATACACACCTTACTTAACATATCAAGGTGGATGGAGGGCTACTATTGAAGGCGTTAGAACTGCCTCCTCTAAGCGTGGTTTTGGAATAGGAACAGAACTAATTAGATGGGCAATTCATCGTGCAAAAGACCGTGGTTGTCACTTGGTACAACTCACAACAGATAAACAAAGAATCGATGCTTTACGCTTTTATGAATGGTTAGGTTTTAAAGCAACTCACGAGGGATTAAAAATGAAATTGGAGTAGTTCCTTATTCTTCAAGTGTTTTAGTTTCATATTCTAATAAATAAAACTTGCCCATACTGTGGCAAGTTTTTATTTTTATATGCCATTAACGATGTCAAAAAATATAGCTGTCATTTCGAAACAAAAATTTAGATAAGCCCTTCAAAACTAAACCCCTTTAGTACCAAACAATCCCTTTTAAAAAAAATCATTGGCTTTGGCACTTTTTCAACATTTCTAGCAGAAATAAAAACAGTTACTTCAGTGTTCTATATTTTATTAAGCCAGTCCGTCATTTTTAATGTTTTCTGCACATGATCGTTTTTAATAGCAGGAAAGGCTACTATGGCTAGATAAAAGGACAGGGTAGTGAAAGGAATATCAATTGATTTTAAGGCTAAAATTATTTTGATATTCCCTAAATGAGCATTACTGTAACAACGGTAATGCTTTTTTTCTGAGGAAGGTTATTTAAATAATTCAAGTAGATTGGATATATGTAATTAATTAGGAAATTTTTTCATAAACACTACTAAGTAAATCGTCAACCTTTTCTTTCTTATTTCTATATCGTAAATAGTTTAAGACAGATATGATATATAACACAACTAAACCCAAATTAATAAACATACAAGAGACCCCTTTTGGTGTATTTTAAAACCATATAATTGAACAATTTTGGATTTTTCACGTACACATCTTTTTTAATACAGAAATAAAATTTTTCTGCTAGACAGGTTTTACCTACGACAATACCATGATAGCTACACCTGCTGTCCCTGCTAACATATATTAGCAAAGCCTTGTTAACAAATTGCCTTTTTAATATTAAGATTTTGTATGTTAATAAAAAAGAAACTATTTTTACTCAATCAGAGGGATAAAACTTACTAAACCTTTACATAAAATCGATTAGAACTTAAAAAATCGCTTATATAATGTAACTGTTAAAAGATTGCTCACTTTGGGGGTATGAATGAATGTTAGGTTTTATTTTGGGGGAACTAAAAAACTGGTGGATTACCAAGTCAACAAATGAAATCAAAGAATTTGAACACCTAGAAGCTAAACATACAAGAGTTCGCTATGACCAAGACATTTATGAAACCATTCGTATCCATTAAGATTGGAAACGTTAAATCACTTCGATTTATTATTTCCTTATCAACTATTCTTTTATGGTAAAATATTTTTTTCTAATGGAAATCTTTTTGCACTCTTGCCCGATAATCGGGAAAATTCATTTAAATACAATTGGGTGTAAGAGGTAAAGAGCAGGCTGTCATTTAGGCAGCTTTTTTCTTATGTCGCTACCATAAGAATTAATTCATATGCTTTCAAATCCAATTAATTTCAATACAATCATTTATGATACAAAACTAGTTTTACATAAAGATTATGTTATTTTGTGATAAAATTTGTTATAGAAAAAATGTTAGGTGGTATATGAACTTGGAAGATAAGATACAAACTTGGATGAACTTTAATAAAATACACGATACATTAAATCAGCGGCTCGAGAAACATCTAAAATCCCGTTATAATCTAACAATCAGTGAATTTGCCGTTATAACCGTTTTGAATGAGGATAAAGATGAAGGATTTACGATTCATTATCTGAGCAATACCGTTAACTTAAGCCATAGTGCAGTATCGCGGCTTGTTGCACGACTGGAAACCTGCCATACGGTTGAGCGCGGTTCTCATGACACAGACAAAAGAAGCACGGTTGTGAAATTAACGGATCAGGGGAGACGTGATTATCAAGAAACCTTGCCTGAAATCACCGCTATCATCAGCCAAGTTTTTAACGAAGAAAAAGATCAAATGAGCGGCTTTCTCTCCAGACTGCTTGACAGATAACGGAGTGGTTGATATATTCATGTGCGTGCGCACGCAAAACTAAAAATGAGGTTACGGGATTGAAAAACTCGCAATCTCTTCACGTTCTTAAAGCAATTTTTTATATTTGCTTAACGTACGAACTTGAGCTTTTCAGTAATGGATAAGACAGGAGTATATGTGGATGAATTACTTTTTGAATTCAAAAAAAATAAAAGACATTTGTGGTGAAGTTTCTCATAAGAAGGGAAAAAAGCGCTATGCAGAAGGAAAGGTTACGTTCAAAGGGTACCATCCAAGTAGTCCTACTGTCGAAGCCAGTGTCAAAGGGCAATATACCTTTCATGTCAGTATTGAAAAGGTGCAAAACAACATAAGCGCCTCATGCACTTGTCCACAATTGCCTTCCGTCCCACATTATTGTCAGCATGTTGCAGCTGTTCTGATAGGACTCCATGATTTTCAAGTGAACGGAATACCGAAAACAGTTTTGCTTTCTAATGGAAAAATCCCTCCTAAATCCGCAAAAGAAGGAAAGGAGAAGCCCATACTGCAGTCAAAACAAACTCCTGCAATAAAAGGAAATGGTCAGCTGGCGAGAGAAATTCTTCGGCTATTTCAAGATCAACCGGTGACTCCAATCAGCCATCAATACAGTGTGGATGACCGAACGCTGTTAAATACTGAATTTACCTGCAGAACGATTACCTTTTCAAAAGAAAACGTTCTATTTGGAATCGAGATAAAAGTAGGCGATTCCATTGTTCGCAATGTAAATGAATTCCTCAAACATGTTGAACAGAGAAAACCTTTTACACTCGCTAAAAACGTTACATATCAACCCAATCTTCACCGGTTCAGCCAGGAAACTACGAACGTTTTCAATCAATTAATTCATCTTATCAATAGTGAAAATATGTTTTTAGATACTCTAGTATTTGATTCCAGCAGGGTTGGTATGTTGAATGATATATGGATCTTAATTCCTCCCTCCGCATGGGCAACGATTCTTCCGTTGCTTTTAGATGCACCTCGAGTAAGAATGATCCATGGCAGAAATGAATACGGAGGAATAAAGCAATCAAATGAGACCATGCCTTTGGAGTTTTGCTTTAAAGAGGGGAGGGCGGGAAGCTGTCAACTACACGTGAAAAACGTTGATCAGATTACAATCATGAGAGCGTATGACACAGTTCTTTTTGAAAATAAGCTTTATAAGCTTTCCGCCGCAGACTGCAAACGGCTCCTGGATTTAAAAAAGCTGCTGGAAACTTCCGGTACCTATCGGTTAGAGATTTCTCTGGAAGAAATGGAGCACTTCACAGAAAGCGTCATGGCAGGTTTTATGAAACTGGGCCATGTACGAATTTCTGAAGGCCTTTCCGGCAGCATGGGGCATACTTCTTTTAAAGGAAAACTTTATTTAGATAGAGTGAAGAACCGGCTGCTTGCAGGGTTGGAATTTCATTATGGAAATCTGATTATGAACCCTTTAGAAGAAAGTCTTCAGGCCGATTCCCATCCATTGTTCAAACGAAATGGTGCGAAGGAACAGGAAATTATGCAGCTGATGGAAGAAGGGCTATTTTCAAAGACAGACAGCGGCTACTTTCTGCATAACGAAGAAGCGGAGTACCATTTTCTACATTCAATTATCCCAAAGTTGAAAAATCATGTTGAAATTTATGCTACTACAGCAGTGAAGGACCGTTTAGTCCGAATGGAATCCCGTCCCCATGTGAGGGTGGAAGTAGATGAAAGAACGGACTGGCTCATTTTTGAGTTTGATATGGAGGGAATCCCGGAAAGAGAAATCCGGAACGTGTTGCTTTCCCTTAATGAAAAGCGGAAGTATTACAGGTTAAAAAACGGCAGCCTGCTGTCACTGGAAACAAAGGATTTTCAAGAAATAAACAAGTTCTTGAATTCGACGGGTATCACAACAGAATCTTTAGAGGGTGCGGAAATTCGTATACCGTTTCCTCATGGTCTGCAAAAAATCCTGTCTTTTCAAGGTAGTGTTGTTAATTTGGGCAAATCCTACCGAGATATTATGACGAACCTGCAGAGTACCAATAAAGCAAGAGCAGCTGTTCCTGAGAGCTTGGATAACGTTTTGAGGAATTATCAGAAATACGGATTTCAGTGGTTAAAAACAATATTTCAATATCAGTTTGGCGCCATTCTTGCGGATGATATGGGATTAGGGAAAACACTGCAGGTCATTGCTTTCATCTTATCCGAGCTTGCCAGCATTCGAAACAATGGGAAACCTGTCTTAGTCGTGACTCCTTCTTCTTTGGTATACAACTGGATGAATGAGCTGAACAAATTTGCGCCGGAAATAAAAGCGGTGATTGCAGACGGCAGTAAACCGAAAAGAAATAGGATATTAAAAAATACTTCAAAGGCAGATGTCATCATTACATCTTATCCATTGTTACGTCAAGACAGTAACAATTACCACAAACAAACTTTCCATACTATTGTTCTAGATGAGGCGCAGGCTTTTAAGAATCCGTCAACCCAAACTGCAAAGGCAGTGAAAATGCTTCAGGGTAATTGCCGGTTTGCGTTAACGGGTACCCCTGTGGAGAATTCCTTAGATGATTTATGGTCAATTTTCAATGTGGTGTTTCCGGGACTTTTGCCTGAGAGAAAGACCTTTAAAGATCTTCCACGCGAAACGATTGCCAGGATGGTCAAGCCTTTTATCCTTCGCCGCTTAAAAAGCGAGGTATTAATGGAGCTGCCGGAAAAAATAGAATTGATCCATACCTCTAACTTGCTTACAGAGCAAAAAAAAATATATGCAGCCTATTTGTCGAAATTAAAATACGAAACCTTAAAGCATTTAAGCAAAGATACCTTTCATCAAAACCAAATAAAAATTCTTGCGGGATTAACCCGGCTGCGTCAGCTTTGCTGCCACCCAGCCTTATTTGTAGAAGGCTATAAAGGGAGCTCGGCGAAATTTGAGCACCTTATGAAAATCGTAGAGGAGTGCCGCAATACGGGAAGAAGAATGCTGATCTTTTCCCAGTTTACCAGGATGTTAGGGATAATGGGACGGGAATTTGGCCTCAGAGGAATCCCGTATTTCTATTTGGACGGAAGTACACCATCTCCTGATAGAGTTGAACTTTGCCGACGATTTAATCAGGGGGAAAACCAGGTCTTTCTGATTTCATTGAAAGCAGGCGGTACCGGGCTAAATCTCACCGGAGCGGACACGGTTATCCTTTACGATCTTTGGTGGAATCCCGCTGTAGAGCAACAGGCAACTGATCGAGCTTACCGGATGGGGCAAAAACATAACGTTCAAGTGATCAAAATGGTTACCAAGGGAACGATTGAGGAAAAAATGAATGAACTTCAAGAAAGAAAGAAAAACCTGATTGAAGAAATTATTCAACCAGGCCAAGAAGAGCATTCTATGCTTACAGAGCAGGAAATCAAAGAGATTCTTATGATTGATTGATTTTAATGTTTTATCAAGCATTTTGGAAAATCATATAATTAATTGTATTGAGTATCCAATATATTAACCTTTCCATAAAGGGTCTATAATGGAAAACAAAAATTAAATAGATGCTATTATTTTATGCTCTAGGAGTGATTTTAATAGCACTATCATATTTAGTTCATTTATCTAATGTTATATCAACTATTATATTAATAATTGATGCTCCTTGATAGGATTTGGATTGATAAAATTCATATCCAAGAAGAAAGATATAAATTAATGTAGTAAAGCCCCATCTATAAGCTTTTTATTTTTCATTCTTGCTTTCTTAATTAGTGGATGCACGAGTTTAGCATTCAGCTGTCACTTTGGCGGCTTTTTTTATTACACGAACGGGGAGGTTAGTTTATAAAGCATGTCTATAAAGGATAGGGAAATAAATCATCTTTATTCGATTACAATGTACCTAATAAATACATTATAGTAAGATATGATGAATTGATTGTCATTTGTACAAAATAGATAACTAAACTTTATTTTACAACGTAGGTGATAGTAACGGATATTATTTTCATAAGGAGAAATAAGAGATGGCAGTTAAAACAAATTTTTCATCAAATAACCTTAAAGACATTCTTTGTAATTACAACTTGGGTGAACTTGTATTCTCTAATCCAATTACCAAGGGTACAGTACAGACTAATTTTTTTATTAAGACAACAACCAGAAAACTTGTTTTTAGATATTATGAAAATCGTACAAAAGAATCGGTTTTATTTGAAATTAATTTAATCAACTATTTACAAGAGAAAAAATATCCATGTCCCACTCCATTATGTAATAATTATGGACACTTCATTGGTATCTATGATGATAAGCCTTATGTTCTATTTAGTTTTATTGAGGGTGAGCATATAGAAAATCCCACTAATAATCAAAAAAAACAGCTCATAAGAAAAGTTGCTGAATTACACAATATTACTAAAGGGTTTAAATCCGATTTATCACAGTACAGATTGAATTACAACGTTGAACAATGTGAAAAGTTAGCTAAGGAAAGTGCTGAAAAGATAAATACATTTAATTCTCAAGAAAAACTTAAGTGGTACATATATCAACTGAATCAGCTAGCCCTTCCAAGCTCATTACCAAAGGGTATTTGTCATTCTGACTTTCATTTCTCTAATGTCCTTTTTCATAACGATGAATTTAAGGCTCTTATAGACTTTGATGATGCCAATTATACATTTTTAACATTTGACCTTGTGTGTATGATGGAACCGTTTAAATCTACTTTTGATTGGGATACTTGGGATAAATTCAGTTTAGAAGATGATGTTTTTGATTTTAGTAAAGCAAAGAAAGTAGTATTAGAATATTCTCAATATAGACCTCTAAATGAATTTGAAAAAATACATTTATTTGATTTAATGAAATTCGGAATATTAATTGACTGTATTTGGTATTTTGAAAGAGGAAAGGTAAATGATTTTTTTGAAAAACGAAAAATTGACTATCTTGATAAATTAGGTAGAGAAAATTTTTATCAGGAGCTCTTCGGATAATACAATGGGTCTCTTGTCTTATTTGATTGGATTGCCTAAGTGGTATTACGGAATATTTATTTATTATTAAAAAAATTAATTTCCTTACTCCACTAACAGGAGTGTTAGTGGGGTAAGGAAAACCTATTTAATTTAAAAGAAAAACACCGCAAAAGTGAACTGCACCCCCATTGTTAGAGACTATCTAACAATTGGGATGCTTTTGATTTTCTAAGATGTTTAAATGGAATCGTTATTTTGAAGAATATTCAAACCATCATTTTATGAGAAGATTGGGCGAAAATATAAAGAAAAAATAATAATCGTTACGGATGTAAGTAAAATTAAGAAATTCCTTCGTTAAGACGATCAGGTGTTGCAACCTTTTTTTGATCATTGTTGAAGTGACATACAACCTCTAGTCTTTTCTTGTTGGGGTGAGGGAAAAGAAAGTAAGGAGGATTTTGAGCATTAGAAGGAGAAGCTGTATAAGAAATAAATAAAAAATGGGAGAAAAAAATGAATCAGAACAGAATTGTATTAGTTGTTAGTGTAACAGTGGTGCAAGAAAATGAAGTTTTGATGATAAAAGAAAATAAGCCTTCTGCCATTAATAAATGGAATTTTCCGTCGGGACGAATCGAACAAGGAGAGGACATTCTCAATGCAGCTTGCAGGGAAGTAAAGGAAGAAACCGGTTATGATGTAAAGATTTTAGAAACAACTGGCGTATACAACTTTATTAGTAGCTCTAATCATCAAGTCATTCTATTCCATTTTATTGCTGAAATCCAAGGTGGGTTTCTGAAGTTAGAGGAAGATGAAATTATAGATAGTAAATGGATTTCCCTTAGTGAAATTCAGAATATGAAAAATGAAGAACTTCGTGACTCAAAAGTAATAAGACAAATAGTTGAAGCTATGATAAATAAAAAATTCCACCCCACTGAGGTCTTTAATGAGAAACTCCATTAACTGCACTTTTTCAACGATGATATAGAAGCTCTTTTTTGTGTTACTAGCCAGTTCAGCATAAGTAGGTAAAAACACGAAATATATAATACTGTTACTCTATGTGATGTATACATTTGTTATAATATCTATATATATTAACATATATGTTAAAAACAAATTTATTTTTAACATGAACATAAATTCATTTGTAACAATACTGACCTTTTATCTTTATACATTAATGATAGAATAATAGGTGTAGTGTACAAATTTGCATTTAAGAGAGGTGTATACATTGACAGCGAAAATCATCACGTTTGGTATTAGTAAAGGTGGTTGTTCCAAGTCTACTAGCAGTGGTATCACTTCTTTCCTTTTAAGCAAAAAGGAAAAGGTATTGGCTATAGACATGGATGGTCAAGGTAATTTAACCAGTTTTTTAACGAATGAATATGATATATGCAATGTATTTGAAGAAAAAACAGTTCTTGAGGCCATTCTGGAAGGGGATGCTAGACCTTACATCATTAATATCGGAAAGAATTTAGATTTAATCCCATCTAATGATTTTTTAGCTACCCTTCCAAGAAAGATGTTTGAAAAACAGCTTAAACTTGATGCTTTACAAAAAGCATTAGAGCCGGTAATGGAAGATTATGATTGGATTATTATCGATACACCTCCATCTCTTTCCGAACAAACAGTCTTGCCACTAAGTACATATTCCGAAGGCGGAACTTATGCCGTTGTTATGTTTGATGGATCGATGTTTGCATATTATGCCATTCCGAAGTTTTTGGAAATTGTGGAAGGCGCTAAAGAAAGATATAATCCATCTCTTCAAACTGCCGGCATTTTATTTTCCTTAATTGATTCAAGAGCGAAGGAAAATGATGTGATGGTAGAAGCAATTGAAGAAGATTATCCTCAATTAAAGTTTAAAACGGTTATAAAACGCAAAGCTTCCACTAGGCGTTTAGCGATAGAAGGATTTGAAGGGAATTCCGAATTACGCAATGCTTTAGAACATTACATTCCCTTTGTAAAGGAGTTGAAAAAACGTGTCAACCAAAAGCAGCCTCAAGAATCGAATTAAAAAGGCAAATGCTACTCAAGAATTTTTCAATTCATATGAAACTGATACCAGTGAGTCTACAGTAAATACTCCTGAAGATAAAAGCAATGACAACAACGAAACATATGTCATAAACGACAACAACAATGCCAATGTTGTTAAAGATAAAGATAACAATGATATAAATGACGAAAATATCATGAATAAAGATGTCAATCTCAATACTATTATCAAAGACCAAGATGTTCTTGTAGTTGATAACAAAAAAGATGATGATTATTTACGTGAATTAGCATTAGGAAAGAAACCGAAAAATAAGAAAACAAAAAAAGTATTTACTTCTTTCTATATGGATCCAGATTTAGCCATTGAAGTAGACAAAATCGCTGCAAGGGGAGAAAAAGGCGATAAATCCAAACTGATTAATATGGGTATTCGAAAATTACTAGAAGACTATGGTGTAATTGAACCTAAATAAACGTGATAACATGATCACCTGTAGGTATCGGGTTCTGATTTCGAGTACAACATATAAAAAACCATAACAAAAGGGACATCACAAATCGCAACAGATTTGGTTGTCCCTTTTGTTGTTAGTAAGGTATTTCCAATAAAAAAAAGAGGTCGACCAATATTCAGCCTTTTATGGAGGATTACCAAACTTCCCTGCAGCAAAATCCCCTAAATGTTGAATCAACCCAGGCTCCATAATCAAGAGGTGAAAGCGATAGCTAAATAAAAAAGACATGTCTATTTTAGCGCATGCCTTCTTAACAATAATCATGTTCCATACGGATGTATAACAGGATTTTTTGTATAATCAGATTTACTTCGTTAATAATTTCCGATTTTTATTTGATCCAGTCCTCCAAAATAGCCAGACAGCAACAACTAAAAATCCAACATAGAAAAATATTTGTAGAGGGGTTGGACTATCGGCATATCCAAAAAAGGAATGTAAGATGTCTCCAAATGTACTATCTTCACTAAGTAGTGAAGCAGTATTCCATAATGCATGTTCTGAAGGTAACCATCCGAGCTCCTGAAAATTTTCAATTCCATCAGACAATAAACCTGCTGCAAATAGCATAAGTAATGTTCCCATCGTATCAAAGAAATATTTCAAATTAATTGTTCTGCCCATGAAATAAATCACATAGCTCAAAATTAACCCAACAATTACGCCTAATAAGGCACCAAGAACAAGCATTAATGGATTTGTATGGAATGCAATGGCAATCATAAATACGACTGTTTCCAAGCCCTCTCGTCCAACAGTGATGAATGCAATGAAGGAAATTGCTAATATAGAACCCGTACTAATGGCGGAATCCATTTTGGCATGCAGTTCTTTTTTTAGGTTTCGTCCTTGTTTTTTCATCCAAAAGGTCATATACGTTAAAACGCCACAGGCAATGAAGTATGTAATTCCTTCAATTTTAGTTTGAAGATTGGAGCCATCATAATTTCGGAGTGTCGAAAAGACGACTATTCCGCCAATTACAGCCACTGCTATCGCAGCCCAAATACCAATCCAAACATCTTTAAAACGATTGCGCTTTCCAATTTGGTTAAGATAGGCAAGCATGATAGAACAAATCATTGATGCTTCTAAAGATTCACGAAAAAAAATCAGAAATGAGCCTAGCAAACAAAAACCTCCATCTATCAAATAAACAATTTTTCAATAATGATAATCATTCTCAATTTATTTGAGATTATTTTACGATAATAAAATTTTTTCGTCAAGAATAAAAGTTTAAAAGAGTTATTTAGGATGCTTAGACTTACACTTTCTTCTTAAAATCAAGAAAGTTGGGGAAAATGATTGGACGCATACCACTATTAATACTCTCCCAATTAATAGATTGTGACCGAACCCTTAAGATTTACTAAATGATAGAATTGAACTGAGTGTTAAAGATTAGGGCCAAATTATTTTTAGGAAGTAATAATAAACAAATTAATAATACATTTACCTTATGCGATACTGTTGTTTATGTTGAAATACAAATATACATTAACACATATATTATAGATTAAGATAACAGCAATATAAATGACGATATAAATAATGAAAATATTATTGATAAAAATATCAAACTCATTGCTTTCACTAAAGTTACGAACGTTCTTGTTACCAGTTAAGCTAATTTAGAAACAGTTATTACAGTTGTAGCCTACGGCATTTTTTTCTTGTTGTGCGAAAAGGCAGGTAAGAAGGATTGCAGATAATCCTAGTGGAATATAAGTGTATGTGATGTTAAGAGAAGCTTATTTGCTTAAAAATGTTCAATCAGATGGTGTGAAGGAAGGGTGATAGTTATTTCAAAATTTAATATGACACTGTGGCAATCACTTAAATTATCAACAAGAGCATTATTGATTACTGTAGTGTTGTACCTTATTGCAGTGATCGGCTGGAATGTTACGTATTTAAAATTAATATTCCCTTTCATTGAAAAATTCATTTTAACCTATATGAATACTACATGGAGCAACTATCTCATTGATTTAATCGGAACATGGATAGGTCAATCCTTTTTCCCAATCGCTTTGTACTTCATTGTTGTTCGTCCTTATCGTTTTCGAACAATATTACTCACCAATTATCGACTCGATTTGATTAGAACACTTTTTCTCATTATATTTACAGTTGGGTTATATCTTGTTTTTACGCCACAACAGAAGCCGATATACATAATTGTTCTCCTTACTCTTATTTGTACTGGATTTACAGAAGAATACTCGTTCCGTGGAGTTCTTACCAGAGTCTTTCGTGACAGGTTAGGCATTGTAAGGGCAACTGTACTTGTAAGTCTTCTCTTTAGTTCTGCACATTGTCTAGAATGGTTCTATATCGAACAGGTTCCTGTTAACCAAGTATGGATATCTTTTATTATTGTTTTCATTATGGGTATCTTATTTACAGTTATAGCTTGGAGGAGTGGTTCGCTCTTCTGGGCAGCTTTTATACATACTCTCCATGATTTTAAAGCTCATATTGATCCTACATATGAAAGTTCATGGAAATCTATAATTAGTTTGATGATCTGCGGTGTAATTGGGGCAGAATTACTTCGCTTTGTTTCCAAACCAAAATCAAACATAACCAACTTGGGTAAATCTAGTTCAGACGCTGAAAGTGACATGTGAAAACTTAAGATAGCACGTAGCTTTTGTTAGGTTCTTTTCACTTGTAAATCTAGCTTTTATTCCTTTGTATATTCCTATTTTTTTTGTAATACAGGGTTGGTAGAATAATTGAATTATTAAGGTATTGTTGATTTACTGGTAAATCAACGATACCTTATTAAAGATGTTTCATATCTGATATTCTAAGAATTTGTCCTTAAAACAAATTAATAATACATATACGTTATGCAATGTCATTACTTGTGTTGTTATACAAATACACATTAACATATATGTTATAAACAAAGACAAAGATAACAATAATATAAATGACGATATAATTGACAAAAATAATATTGATAAAGACGTCAATCATAATGCTATTACTAAAGTCTAAAACGTTCTTGTAGTGGCTAACAAAAAAGATAATAACAATTTACTTGAAATAACATTAGGAAAGGAACTGAAAAATAAGTAATACAAGATTTCTCATCCTCATAAATGGACGCACTTTCATTAAAACCAATGATAATTTGAAAGAGTTGAGACTCAAAATCCTTATAGATATTTATTGAAAATATTTCCACCCCTTCTCTTTTTATGTCATATGTAAGTCCTTTGCTAAATTTTTCATTTTAGGGATGATGCAAAGGTTAGAGACCTAGTAACTAAAGCCATTATAATTTTTTTGTTGGCTTTTTCCATAGCTTCTTTCCCGTCCTAGTGTTCCATCGCAACTCTATGAAGCAATCCTAACTTACTTGAATTGAGATACAAATGACCCCATTATAAATAAAATTTTAAAGCTAAGGTATAAAGATAGGCTATTATAATGATAAGATATTATTACGAATCCTTTTTTTTATTTAACCAAGCAAAAATGGGAGATGAAAACAGTGGAAGAGCATATAATAAAAGATGAACTGTTTCGGCAAATCGTTGATAATACATTTGAAATGACTGTTCTTCATACAGATTACAAGGTCATTTATATAAATGAAACAGGTGCAAGGTTGCTTGGAGGAAGTAAGGAGGAGCTTATTGGGGCAAATGTCTTGGATATCTTCTTGGACAGTTCAAAAGAAATGATTCGAGAACGGGTTCGCTGTGCATTAGAGGAACAAAAAATAGGAGAATTAATTGAACAAACTATTATAGCTTTGAATGGGACTCAATTTGAAGCGGAACTATACTGTCATCCTTTTGAGTTTGAAGGAAAAAGAGCGGTACTTTCAGTTTTAAGAGACATAAGTGCAAAGAAAGACCTGGAACGGCAGTTAATGAATAAAATACATGAATACTCTACACCTATTGTTCCGTTATTAGATGGAATTTCTGTCATTCCTTTAGTGGGCAATATTGATGAGGATAAAGCCCAAATGCTTCTCGATAACCTTCCCACACAAATAAAGGCATTACAGGATACCCAACATATCATTATTGATTTTTCAGGTATCTATAACCTAGACGAGCTGGTAATAGATTTTTTGTTTAAAATTGAGGCGATTATGAAGATGCTTGGAATAAGTCCTATTCTCACCGGGATAAGACCTGAATTAGCAGTAAGAGCGGTCTCCATTGGAAGAGACCTTACGAATATAAGGACAGAAAGCAACGTAAAGAAAGCTTTAACTACTCTAAGAGGAATCAATCAGCTTTATTAGAACAAGTTCCTTTGATTCTAAAGAGGAACTTAGGGACAGTGTTAATCCGACATAATCTTAAGAATGGCGTGGTATTCTTTACCCGCCAATTTTTCTTTAAACGGGGAAAATTCCTTTAAATAAGAACATCGAGTTCGGATAGAGATGATGATTAAGAAAGACTGTTTGAAGCAACCTCCTTTAGTTGAAGATCGAAAAGAATTAGCGATGAAGAACAAGAATGAATAAGATGATGTTATATGTATGTAAAACCATCATGTGGGATGGTCTTTTTATTTTCAGCAAAAACAAAGAAAGAATACTCAAGGGGTAAGTAATGCCAAATAACAAAAAAATTGCCTTTATCAGGCAACCCTTTTTTTATATAAGACGTTACTTGCTATTCGTAACAATTTTATTATCTATCTTCTTCTCTATATTAGAAAGTGCTTTTTGGTTAGCCAAAATTTCACGTTTGTTTTCCTCAATCATTTTTCTCAAATTACCATTTGGTCTTTTCACTTATTATCCCTTCCTTTTCTGACGTTATCATAACATGGATGTCGATATTTGTCGAATGGAGTATAAAGAAATTATTTTCAATTAATCTATTGGGGAAGATTAGCTTAAAAATAATACTATTGTCCTATCACGTTGTCTTAAGATTTAGTTATAATTTAATTATTAAAGGACTAAGGGTGGGAATATAGAATGGCATCAATGTCTAAGATAACTACCTTTTTTAATGATAATGCAGAAAGCCTGGCTGTTGAAATCGTAGAAAGTGTTCTTCGCAGCATGAAAATAGTCATTCCAGAAGTCGAAAAAGAACAAGCTATCAAAATGTATATTGAATTTTTTGGTTTTTTAGGGGAATCCCTTACGGAGAAGAAAGATGGAGTACCAGAAGACCTTATTATATGGAGTAAAAAGAATGCGGAACAACAAATATCTTCGGGAGGAAAAATCTCAGAGATTGCCGTCCGTTATCCACCAACTCGGAGAATCTTTGCTGAACTTTTAACAAGAATATGTATAGAGTTTGGACTTTCCTTAAAGGAAAATGCGTATATGATAAAAAAGGTAAACGAAATGCTCGACTTAAGCCTTAATGAAACTATTTTCACATTTGAATATCTGGCAAATAGTTATAGAGAGAAGGCACAAAGGGAAATAGCTGAACTATCAGCACCCATTGTACTGATTAAAGAAGGGATTGCTGTTCTCCCTTTGATTGGTATGATTGATTGTTATAGAGCTACCTATATTTTAGAGAAAGTAGTTCCCGACATTGCAAATCTTCATATTCAGTATCTCATTGTTGACTATTCAGGTATTTTGACAATTGATGCAGATATCGCAAAATATCTTCGTCAAATAGGAGATATCCTTCTATTATTGGGCATTAATGTAATGATTACTGGTCTACGCCCTGAATTAGTCATAACGGTTGTGAATAGTAGAATTGATATGTCTGCTATTAAAACGTTCGCAAATGTTAAGCAAGCGTTAGAATATATAGAGTAATAGTATAAATGGTTTTAGCAATCATTTTAACAGAACACTACTTCAATGAGTAGTGTTTTTTTTGTTGTTGAGTTTACGATGTAATTCAAGTAAGGAGGATTCAATAAGAAATACATTGTTGACCGAATTGAAGGGGAATTAGCCGTTTGAGAAAAAGAGGACAGGTTTAAAACAGACATTCCTTATAAAAAATTTCCAGTAGAAGTACAAGCAGAAGATATCATCAATTTGGAAAATGGAACGTACCGAATTGGTAAAGCAAAAACAAAAGAACGGAAAGAGCATATTGAAAAGGTGGCTAATGACTTGTTTGAATAGGACTCATAGTACTTTTGTGTATAACAATATAACATACATATATGAATATGTTATTTTTAACATTATTACATTTAATATCTTTATTTTTGATGTTGTCTATATCATTAAAATTTAAATTAAGTTAGCTTTAATAATCGTACTTACCCAAAAGTAGGGCATTAGATTTTGTACTCTAGATAACTCTCTATCAATATCGGGCAAATTGTTTAATAATCGATTTGCAAATATGAAAAGCACCCCAATTTGTAGATTGTGTCTACCAAATTGGGGTGCTTTTCATTATAGGGTGCTCATTTTTCATTCATCCATTCATCCATCTTTTTAATATTTTCTGTGTATGGTCGTTTTATAAGATTTCTTTCATAGCGGGAAAGGGTGCTATGGGACATCCCCATTTCTTTTGCTGCTTCTTGAAGACTTAAGCCTCTTTCTTTTCGTATCCGGCTCATATTTTCGGGAGTTACTTGAATTTTTGTCACCATTTCAATCGCGGCAGCCGTTTCTCTTCTCGTCATCCCTTTCAACATGGTTGAAAAATCCACAGTCTCTTCCGTATCATCGGAGCTAAGTAATAGTTCTCTTTCATCGACCATTCCAGTAACCTCAATCGGAGGGATAATTTGAACTCTAGCCTTTAACCATGTATTGGCAAACCAATTTCGTTCCTGTTCGATCTGCTGTTCCAGGTCTTTTTCTTTATAGCTCCACTCTTTGATAATTCCATCTTGCTGCAGTGTATCTAGTATTTCTTCGAATTGTTCTTTGATCCTTGATCCGTATCTTGGATTCACGTCCAAATCCATCACTTTTAACAGGCCCTTATCGCCACCAATATAATACGCTCGAAGATAGTCCGCGCTCTTTTGACGAATCCTCCACTGCCAGGAAAGATATCTTGCAAGACGTTTGTGATATTTTTGCTTGGTCGGGTGGTATTCAAGCGTTTTTAACGCCAGCATTCCACTGCTCTTTTGAGATCCAAATAAAAAGTTAGAAAGCAGTTCTCCTGGACGAATGCTGCATTCATATATACCGATTGGATTATCTCCACGGTAAGCTACCGTTACACTATCCACTACAAAGAGGGGATTAAACTGTACCTGTCCAATTTCTTCAAAGCTTCCTTGATCCTCATTGATGAACCTCAAGTTTTCTCTTTCAATTCGTATCCATATGGTAGTCAAGGCCGCTAATCTCTTCATAATCTCATCTCGTTCTTTTTTTCGAAAAGAAGATTGATAACCATCTGATTCTTCCTTTCTGCCCTGCAGCCTTCTGAGATTTAAAGCATCATCTGTATGGAAATGGATCATCTGATCTTTATGATTCGCTTGCTGCATCCATAGAATAGAAACGATATCAAAAATATCCGCTGTTAGATCATCCATTGATGTGATAGCTTGGGAGGTGAGATTTTTCCATTGTTCAATAGCTGCATTGGATTTCATTTTTGGGTAAGTGTTTTCTGCTCTTACTTGAGCTGTTGCTTCCAGGGCTTTTTCTACTATCCTCGCAGTAGGAATTTTTTCGACTAAATCAAATTCATTTTTACTAATCGTATCTCTTAATTTATGAAATAACAAAGCAGAACCTGATTCCACAAAATCTTGGTTTAATAAAGAGTTTATAACTTCTCTATTACTCGATTTAAGGGTATATGTGGGGTTTTCTTCTTCAATGGTTTGAATGTATGGAAGAACAAAGTTTTTTATTTCCTCTTTGTAGTCAATGACCCATATATCCATGTTTTCAATTTTTAAATCGTATTCTTTAGCCAAACGGTCCACGATCACAAAGAAAGCCTTTAGTGATTGGCATGGCTGATAATTCTCTTGTCCTGTAATTAATTGATCAATATCCACATTCCACTCGGCAAAGAGGTGAGGATGATTCGGAAAAATGAGTTGTGTAATATGATTAAATTTCTTTTTTAATGTATTTAACATGTTGGCTCATCCATTCCTTTCTTTGCTAGATTCATCTTTTCATAGGGACACTGGATGAGATATTCATCAAAAATGACCGGTTCGAGAATCCCTACTTCAACTAAAAATCTTATCAGCTCAAATGAAAAAAACTGAACCATAGAGCTTTTTTCTGTGACCGCTTTTTTAATTTGTGCAATGTCTTCCTCTAAGAAAACGATATTTCCCTTCTTCTTTACTTCATCTGGAGAATAACGTGTTTCCAAGAGGGGAGAATTTTGTCTGCATTCATATACTTTTTTGTTTTTTATGTAATAGGTCGTTACGTGTAGTTCTCTATGTATCTTAAAGTATTCAATTTGATTACGAAACCAGATAGGGCCGCTTGATAAGTCAACCACAGGCTTAGGCAGGACACCTCGCAGATGATAAGTCGAAACCTTTCTTCGATCCCAGCCAAGAATATTGCCTGCTTCTTTCACACCTACTAAAAAACTCATAAGACTTTCTCCCTTTTAAAAGTATACAACTATTATGGTTTTAAGGTGTTGCCTTTGTCAACAATCCTTTCAAACTGGTCCAGTCATGGTCGTTAATTCTATGTTTGTGCAACTTGATAGAGTAAATGACGTTTCCTTTCACATTGTGCACAAATAAGAGTGCAAAAATGTGTATCTATTTCTTTTTTCAGCTTTAGGACAACCTCATAAAGGGATTCTAAATGTATGGTCACTAAAACGCTATACAGCCCTATCGAAGGAGCTGAAAAGCAGAGGGAGAATCAAGTAGAGAGCAAGAGAGTAAAAGGAAAGCAGCCTTATGGCTGCCTTTTATATTGGCTTTTCCCTTTTGGGGAAGATACCGCTTCTGAAGCCAAAGAAAAAAGGTAACGAGTCAAGGAGTAAAAAGAGCCAAGGAAAAAAATTTATCAAAAGGAGTGTTTTAAAATGGAACTTACACCCATCTTTGAAGTCATTCGAATTAAGCAGGAAATCAAAGAAAGCAACGCACCCTTTACCGTGTATACAATTACTTCTCCCGGGGATGCACACACATTAGCGGCCTCTTACATTGCAGAAGAAGACAGAGAGGTATTTCTTGTCATGATGCTCAATACAAAAAATCAGGTAGTGGGGCTCCACCGGGCGCATGTTGGGAGTTTAAATGCCAGTATTGTCCATCCCAGGGATGTCATGAAAAGCGCCATTTTAAACAATGCAGCTTCCATTATTGTGAGTCACCAGCATCCATCAGGTGATACGATACCCAGCAAAGAAGATATTGAGGTCACAAGAAGACTGGCGGAGGCGGGGAGGATTTTAGGCATACAAGTATTAGACCACGTCATTGTCAGTCAAACAGGGAATCATACGAGTTTAAAGGAAAAAGGCTATCTTTAATTTAATGAGAGCACAAGGGACATGCTCCTGTGCTCCATTACTTATTTAATAGACAAAATGGAAACCATGGATCAAGAGTAAAATCTTAAGTGCATGGATGAAAAATGAGATTTTCCCTTGATAATCGCCTGGTTGTGTCAAACCACTGATGCAGTTAGAAAACAAAGCCAAAAAGGATAAAGTAAAAATAAACACAATAAATGTTAGAACATAGATGGAGCAAACTACACCATAAAGAATTTTGACATATAGAAACCATTGATGAACATTTAGGCTAAATAGGGATTTGTTGCACCTTTAACGACTACTTTGACGTTTCCTCTCACAAGGTGCACAAAGATGTCTATGCTGTTCGTCCATCATTATAATAGGCAGGAGTGCTTTCATTCCTGCAAATGTGCACATTTTTCTTATCTTCTTGACGTTTCCTCTCACAATGCGCACATTTACTTATGAGAAGAAACCCTGTGCAACTTATTCTTTCGTGTATACTTTTGATATGCAAATAGAATGACGTTTCCTCTCACAATATGCACAATGTAAAAAAGGAATTCATTCACTGTATTGCGATTGCTTTGTTAATTAGGAATGAGTGTTTTTCATCCTTTATTTTCTAATGAGAGATTGAACATTCGCAAAGCGTAAGTTTAAATAAATGACGTTTCCTTTCACATTGTGCACAATAAAAAAATTCACTTACATGACGTTTCCTCTCACAATGTGCACAATCCCTTTTTCATACTCTGCCTTTATTTTTTACCGTTTCTCACATACTCACTTTTCACTATAACTGCCGCATTGACGTTTCCTTTCACATTGTGCACAATGAGGAGCACTTTAACTCCGTATATGTATTGACTCTTTCTTAACGCACAGACAAATTGATTGACGCTTCCTCTCACAATAAACGTCTAAAGATCAAACGATAAAGAGAGCTTCTTCATGAAAGAAATCATTAAAATCTGGGGCTTTACACGAATACTTCTCACAAAAGAATTCATCCTTGTGCTTTCTTTTCTTTATCGCGAAAAAAATTGACGTTTCCTCTCACAGCAAGTTGCACTATTTTATGTGCAACTTTTTATCCATTGTGCTTGTTTGTTTGAATGATTTCCTACCAAACGCTGATTTATCAACGTTTAAGAAAAATATTCTAGTACTGCTTTATGACGTTTCCCTTCACAATACGCACATTTCAGCAAAATCTTTGACGCTAGCTTTCACATGAAAATTTTCCGAGATTTTTTTCATCCCTTGAGGGACAAGGGATTGAGACACTATGTGCAACTTTTAAAATCCCTTAATAAAGGGGAACATTTCCTCTCTTTCCACTCTGCTATAATTCAAACTAAGAAAAATTCAGGGGAGGGGGGGCACTATGAAGAAAAAGAATATCAGTATCGATGGTTTTCGGATGCACCATGCTATTTTAGAAGAATTCCGTTTCTTGCGCGATGAATCCTTTGAGCGCCCCCCAGCCTCTGCTTACGTCGTATATATGACGATGTTAAAGCAGCTGCAAGTTGAACAAAATCAGCGCGGCATATTAAAGGAGTTCAATCTATCCTATTGGGCTAAGAAACTAAAAATTCCATACTCAACCCTTTGGGGCGGAAAGCAATATTTAGAAGGTCATCATTTTGTAAAAGAGGAGATCCAGGAAGGTCTTCCTGTTTTGGTATTGAAAGATGTTGAAAAATACAATACTCCTGAACAGAATGGCGGATTCCTAAACTATCTCATTATACCGAATGCCCTATTCGAGACCAATATTCTTGCAGAATTTGTCCGTACTTCCAATCCGGAAGGCATTGAATTGCTTCTGTCCCTATTAAACCAATTCCGCACAGGCATGTCCTTTAGCAAAACAGGTGAAGTAGAGAAAATCAAGCAAGAGCGGATGATGAAAACGCTAAAAAGCCAGCTCAATAAAAATGCTAAAGGCGTACGCAAAACTTTAAGTGTTTTAGAATCCCTTTTTTCGATTGAGTACGCGGGATTAGAAATACGCGGGAAGCAACTATGGATCAAGAAAGTCTTCTTCTCTTTAAAACCAGAGTGTGTAGAGGAGAATGCGGATGAATTTAATGTGGGCTCCCTCATGGCTAAATTGTCCAAAGAACTGACGTACTTTTTGGATGGGCACCAAATCAAGTATAAGCCGCGCGATCAAATTGATGTCATGATTTCATTTAAACAGGAAGTAGTGAAGAGGCTGCATTACCTATTGGATCAAGATGAAGAAGGCTTTACGGTCCGGGACAACTTTATGAAAAACTTCTTCTTAGACACGATGGATCAAATTGGTGTTCATATACATCTGGAAAGAGACCGAAAAGGAAGCTTTCAATTTTACTCGATCGGTGCATTTTTCAGGATAGCATTCAGAAATTATTTGCCTAAGGCATTAGAGCAGCTTCCGTATTCCTTAATCCATAATGCGAAGATAAGGGAATACACTTTACATGGTCCAGATGTAAAATTGCATCAAATAATTTAATAGAAGTTCAGCCTTGTGAAAAAAATGACGTTTCACAAGGCTATTCGTGTTTAACCATATACAATAGAAAAGTATCCTTTTCTTAATAAAAGTTCTCCCTTCCAGCTTTCATTCAGTTTTTACTCATGAATTCCTGGAAGGGATCTTTTTTTAGCAAAAAGTTGTTACGAATACCTTCTTGTGAATAAGTGAGTAAATAATATACAATCCTGTGAACATGTTAGAAGCATAGATGAATTCTTGTTAGTATGCGAATCTATTCTTATTTACCTTGTGAAATAGTGAAAACGTTGATAGTATCATTCAATGAAAAAGCATAAAGTCCTTCTGTTACATGGAGTTTCGGACAAAATTTAAAAACACTTATTAATTATGATTTCTTTATGAAAAATGTATTCTTTTAATAAATAGAGATTATCTTACTAATGTTGATTTTTTACGATTTGAAAAATGTATTCAAAAGAATATTCACTATACATCAGACGATTTTCTAATAATTTATATACATACATATATACTGAAGGAAAACGAATCTAATGGAATGAGGCAATGTGCGCCTTAAGAATTGCAATATAAACATCCCCATGTGCATAAACAAAAAAAGAAGCTGCATATGGAAAGAAAAGTATATTAAAAATATTGAGGCAAAACGATCGCTGAGCGGGTCTTGGTAAAAAAGTAAAAAGCCCATATCTATAAAAGTAATCTTAGATACAGGCTTTAAGTATAATGACTTTAAGTTTTAACATGCTTATCTTCTATTAACGGGTTCGGTTTTGGAGTACAAAAATCAAATCCACAGTAGGTTTCACGTCCTAAATAGCGTAAGAATTCCCACTAAATTCACACTCTAAAACGCACAGTAATTGGGTGGTTACCCCCGAAAGTTAGAGTTTTATTATGCAGCTGATTGGCTAGATTGAGTTCGGTATTCGACTGGACTCAATCCAGATAATTTTGTTTTTGATCGTTCATTGTTATACCAGTGGATATATTCTTCTACTCGACTTTTTAATTCTTCATAACTTACTAGTTTTTCCCCATAATACATTTCTTGGTTTAAAATGCCAAAAAAATTCTCCATCGAAGCGTTGTCTGCACAGGTTGCTTTACGTGACATGCTTTGAAATACTTTATTTTCTTTTAACGTCCTGACCCATTGGTTGTGTTGATAATGCCAGCCTTGATCAGAATGGATAGTGGTGCGATAGGTCGCATGATTCTTTAATACCTCTAATGTTTCTTTCAAAGGTTTCATGATAAGATCCAACGTTGGACGTTTCCTGATTTCAAACGCAACAATTTCTCCATTATAAAGGTCAAGAATCGGGTTTAAATATAACTTCTCTTCGCCAAGACATTTGAATTCTGTAATGTCGGTTACTAATTTTTGAAGAGGGAAAGGTGTGCTAAAACGGCGAGATAATCGATTTTCCGCTACCTTTCCAATAGTCCCCTTATAGGAATTATATTTACGAGATTTCCGCATAAATTTCACACATTTTAATCCTAGCTCTCGCATAATACGATAGACTTTTTTATGATTGATAAGATGTCCTAATTTCTTTAATTCCTTCGTGATCCGCTTATAACCGTAGCGTTCATAAAACTTTTTAAATAGGTGAGTAATGAGTTCTTTTAATTTTGTATCCGGGTCTTCTTTGCCAAAACTATTCACATGATAGTGATAAGTTGCTTCCGGAATTCCCACAACAAAAAGAATATCTTTTAATCGAAATCCTTCTTCTTTAAGTTCGAATGCCATCTTTGTTTGTGCTTTTCGTGAAAGGCGTTCGGATTCTCGCGAAAAGCTCTCAGTTTTTTTAGATACGCATTCTCCAGTCTTAGTAGTTCATTCTCACGTTCTAACTCTTCTTCTCGTGTTAACTTTTTTTCTTCCTTTTTCTTCTGATTAATGGGTTTCTTAGACATAGAAGGCCGCCCCTTTGATTTTAGTTTCAGGCCTTCTACTTCTTGTTCATGAAATGTTTTCATCCAGCGTTTGATTAAGGAAGGGTTGTTCAAATTAAATTGAACAGCAGTTTCTAAATAAGAAGCACCTGTATTTAACATAAATTGTATCGTATCTAATTTAAATTGAACAGAATACTCCTTCTTCGTCTTTCTTCGTTTTAATCCTTCCATCCCCTGAGATTTATAGGCTTTTACCCATTCAACTATTGGTGTCTGGCTACCCATATTATATTTATTTGCCAATGATCTATATCCAAGATTTCCATCTAAATACTCGGTGACAAGCTTTATTTTAAATTCTTCACTATATTTAGCCATAAAAACCCCCAAAAAGTTAGATTTTTTCACTCTAACTTTCGGGGGTCGGTACAATAGCAGACAGTTTTTATTTTTAGCTGCCGTTTACTTCAGTTAGTTATGAACAAAAAACAAGTGTTTGTGAAGATTTGCACTTAAGCTAAACGAATGGGTGCTTTTGTTTAATAAGAAATGAACAAACTTTATTATAAAAAATTGATACTTAATCAGATAGAAAGCTGTCATTTTGATCAATCTCTTTTCAAAATAATGGCTTTTTAATTGCTGTTTTCTATGGAGAGAAGAGAGTATTTTATCTTTATTTTATAGCTACACAATAATCGGCTTTCTATATTGTTTTTATTGTACTCCCTCAGAACATGGAGATATTCCCCTTACATAATTACGGCTGACGAATACAATAATTTTTAAATATCTCTCATTACTTAAGTTAGAAAGCCAGTTACAGCTTCTCCGTAACTGGCTTTCCCCTTTAAGTTGACATAACATCTTGTCTGGGAAATCACCCAACAAACATAACCCTGAATTCTGCCAAAATCGGCTGTTTTCAGGGTTTTTGCCTTCGGAAAATATTCCAAAAACAGGCTGCTTAAGCAATCTTAAGGATCTCCTGTTTTCTTGAAATCTCTCTTTTTTGCATTATCAACATGAATTTGACAACAAGCTCTTCTTCCAATGTCTGAAATCGCTCGCGGTGCAAAAAGATCAGATTTACGAAATTGATTCATGATATGAATGAATTCTTTTGTCGCAGGGTGTTCCTTCATACCGTTATCACGAGTTATCCTTGGATTAATATGTATCATGGTTAGATTGTGAGAAAGAGAAAATAGTAAAATTCAAAAAAATACCTATACCTAAGTTATTTTTGACTATATTAATTAAAGTTTCAGCATTTTGAACTGTTAGGTTCTCCTTAAACTCAATATTATTTTTTAAAAAATATTTTTGATATAACGATTTCGCGTCCACCTTTACAAAAAACAATTTCACTCTGATATTTTCTAGAGTAATCTTTTTTTCTTGATTTAATCTATGATTTTCATGAATTATTGCAACCATATAATCATTTTTCAAACATTTACTTAATAATTAAGAAATAGTTAAGAATTAGGTAAGTATCAGATCACTTCTATTTATTATAGTTATAACTGTAACAAATAACTTAAGGAGTGGTTTATTTATGAATAAAAAATTAGGTGCCATTTTTTTAATGCTAACAATGATATTAATTTTAGCGGCTTGTGGAAATGGGCAAATGAAAAGTAAGAGTGCCCAAAGTTCAGCATCAAGTTTAATGACAAGTAAGATGAAGAATTCTTCGATGGACTCCTCAATGAGTACTTCAGAGAATGGATCAATGGCTACACTAACAGGAAACTTTAGTGGCGAAAATGGAAAAATGGTTTCAGGAATGGTTAAAGTTAGCGATGATAAATTAATGTTAACTCACTTCAAAACATCTGAAGGTCCTGACTTACATGTTTACTTAACCAAAGATGGAGATGTTACAACAGGTATATCTATTTCGAAGATTGATTTGAAAAACCCCGAACAAACTTTCTCTTTAAATGGTGTTAATCCAAAAGAATACAATACTGTCGTCATTTACTGCAACAAAGCGCACGTTGCATTTGGTGCAGCAAAACTAATGGATGTTAGTATGGATGTTTCTGGTCAATTTAAAGGCGATAATCAAAAGAATGTAAGTGGTACAGCTACTGTAACAAACACAACGCTAAAATTATCCAACTTTAAAACATCTGAAGGTCCTGACTTACATGTTTACTTAACCAAAGATGGAGATGCTACAACAGGTAAATCTATTTCGAAGATTGATTTGAAAAACCCAGAACAGACTTTCTCTTTAAATGGTGTTAATCCAAAAGAATACAATACTGTCATCATTTACTGCAACAAAGCGCACGTTGTATTCGGTGAAGCAAAACTAATGTAATCTTTTATGAATCGCCTATTACTAATAGACGAGGAGATACGTCATGAAAATTTTGAATCAAATAGGCAACTATCTCTTTTCATTTATAAGAATAGGGCTTGGAATTAGTTGGCTACAACAAGGCACATTTAAATTACAGGCACATTTTACTATGTCTGGTCTTACGGAAGCCGTCGTTAGTAATACAGTAACCCCAGATTGGTATAAAGCTTTTATGGAACACTTTGTCGAACCAAATACAGCCTTGTTTAATTTCTTAATTCCCTGGGGAGAGATCTTTGCTGGAATAGGGTTAATTACAGGTATTCTTATTTTACCTGCTCTTTTAGGCACTATCTTTATGAACATTAATTATTGGTTATCTAATATGATTTATATTTATCCATTACAACTACTGGTAGCGATTATAATATTGATAGAAATTAAGTGCGCTTCCCATTTCAGTTTAACAAACCTATATTTTTACTTATTAGATAGAACGAAAAGAATTAAAGAAAGTAAAAGTTCTATGTAGACTTTGTAGGATTGATAGAACAGGCCCATTTTTAGAAATGGGTCTGTTATTACTTGAATCAAAGAACAGTCCTGAGTATGCTATATAAAGAGGGGTGGAATTGATGAATGAAACCATTCTTATCGTAGATGACGAACCTACAATTTTAGATGTTTCAAAGCGTTATCTTGAAAAAGAAAACTTTAAAGTGCTAACAGCTTCAGATGGTAAAGAAGCACTTGAAATCTGTCAGCACAATCAAATCAACTTAATTGTGACAGATATTATGATGCCCGAAGTAGACGGATATGATTTTATTTTACAAGTACTTGACTTAGATGAAGAAATTCCATTCTTATTTATCAGTGCTAAGACACAAGAAAAAGATCGTTTGTATTCATTAACGCTTGGTGCAGACGATTATATTACAAAGCCTTTTAGTCCTCGCGAATTAGTATTGAGAATTAAAAACATTTTACGACGTATTAATAAAAATACTAGCAAATTCATTAATAGAGGTGTTTTAAAAATCGATTATGAAAAGCGAGCGGCCATTCTTTATGACGTTCCACTTGATTTAACAATTAAAGAATTTGATTTGTTATGGGTGTTAGCTCTTGATAAGGAAAGAGTCTATTCAAAGTCGGAACTTTTTGAAAAAGTTTGGGGTTCGGACTATTATGAAGACGCGAATACGATGAATGTTCATATTCATCGATTGCGTGATAAGCTTGAACATGTATCAGACGGCAGGCCACACCCTGCTATTAAAACCATTTGGGGTCTTGGCTATAAGCTGGAGGTGGATTGAATTTGAAATTACGTAATTTAATCCTCCTATCTTATGGATCTGCCTTGTTATTAGTCATTGTTATCGTCTTTTTTAGTGTCAAATATATGATATTTCAACCCGATATCGCTTATATAGTAACATTGATTATGGTTATTGCTTGTACATTTGCCTTCATTGTAAGTTACTTACTGTTTTTACCTACTCTTCGTTCAATCAGAAAATTAAGTAGTCATAGTAATAAGCTAGCGGAAGGTTATTTTGAAAAAATAGCAGATATACATTCGCCAAAAGAATTAGCTGAACTTGCAAGAGACTTTAATCATATGACGGAACAATTAGAAGAGTCCTTTAATCAGATAAAGAAAGCTGAAGATGAAAAGAATACTATGATCTCTCATTTATCTCATGATATTAAAACGCCAATTACTTCAATACGTTCTCAAATCGAGGCAATTTTAGATAATATGGTAAGTGATATAGAGAGGCCTATTTATTTAGAGTCTATTCAAAATCAAGTTATGCGCCTAAGTCAATTAACTGATGAATTATTAGATCTCACCATAACGCAAGAAAATAAAAAACATAAACTAGTCATAAAAAAGGTTTGGATAGATAAAACTTTAGTAGCCGCATTAAACAGTTTTCAGGTTCAACTAAAGGTTGAAGATCGAGATATTAACATTGATTTAGATGATAAAATTTCTTTCATATACTCTGACGAAGAAGGGATTAATCGAATTCTGCATAACTTAATTGCAAATGCCTTAAAGTACTCTCTTCCAGGAACACCAATAAAGATTGAAGGAACTGTATATGAAGATGCAATTCAAATTTCTATTCAAGATTTTGGAATGGGAATTTCAGAAGAAGAGCAGAAACATATATTTGAACGTCTTTATCGTGTAGAGAAATCACGCAATCAAAAATACGGTGGTACAGGTCTAGGACTTTATATTTCACAAGAAATCGCAAAAATACTTGGCGGTAATATAACAGTTAAAAGTTTATTAGAACAGGGGAGTACCTTTACAGTTCGTTTGCCTAAAAAGTTGCATTAATAGTATTGAAGAATATGCCTATAATTATCTCGCAGTATAGTGAAAAAATAATCAAACTTTGTTATACAAAATCATATGTGTATTCTAAAATGAGAAATCCATTTTGATCAATATTTTTTCAAAATGGATTTTTTTATCTATCGTAAAATGCAGGTTCATGCGATATTTTTGATCAAACTTTATTTCAAAGCTACAACAACACAGTTCTTAACGCTTGGTAATGATGTAACCCCTGGTAAGTTAAAGTTGAAACAAGGGCAATAAAAGGGAGAAATACTAAAACTTAAAATGCTATAGGTTGGCTTGTTACCTAAAAGTCTTTTAAGAACAGTGTTTCTTAAAAGACTTTTTATTTTTAATCTAGCTGATTTGTATTGTGAAATATTTCACTTAAACTAAAGGATGCGTTAGTTTAATAAGGATTATTTAGAACCGAAAAGACCGATGCATCGGTCTTTTCTCGTTTCTATTGAATTTACGTATATGGTTTTTTAGCGATACCGAGTCGCTGAGCAGATGTTTTCGAATCTTTTCCTGCACACCCAATTCGCATACGTTTTAGCATACCAATTCGCAGGAGTATGCTGTCTATCAGACTCTTGCGAATTAGTATGCAGATTATAGTGTGAAATGGTGTGTTAATTTTACAGTTTTCCTTTTATATCAAGTAAAATAAGAGGTGTAATTCATATGCGAATTACACCTCTTATTGCAATGTTATTTTACTGTTTGTGCTTCAAAACCGAACCCGTTAATCTTCTATTCCTTCTTTTTTATTCTCCCAGCTTTTTTGGCAGCATCTTTTAATATCACTTCAATTTGGGCGTTCACACTTCTTAATTCATCTTCAGCCCATTTTTCCAATACTTCGTATAATTTCGGATCGATACGAAGGGGAAATGATTTTCTTTTATTCATTTACTACACAACCTTAATAAATGCTTCCTGTATTGATAATGGGCTGCGTTCCTTTTTCTGAAACGATGGCGACCATTAAGTTATTAACCATCTGCGCTTTTTTCTCTTCATCCAAGTCCACGATTTCCTGCTCCGTGAGCTGATCAATTGCAGCTTTTACAAGCCCTACTGCACCGTCTACAATGACTTTCCGGGCAGATAATACAGCTTGCGCTTGTTGTCTTTGAAGCATGGCAGCCGCAATTTCTGATGAATAGGCAAGATGCATGATCCGTGCCTCAATAACATCCACTCCAGCAACATTTAGCCTGCTTTGTAAATCATGAACAAGCACCTCGGCTACTTCATCACTATTTCGGCGAAGAGTCAGTGTATGATCCCCGTTATCAAGAGAATCATACGCATATCTGCTTGCGATATGGCGAATGCCCGTTTCACTTTGTATTTGAATGAACTTTTCGTAATTCTCTACATCAAACAATGCTTTTGCTGCATCACTTACTTTATACACAACGACAGCCGCAATTTCAACTGGATTACCTTCTAAATCATTGACCTTTAACTTTTCACTGTTAAAATTCGTGACGCGCAGTGACACGCTTCTTTTGAAGGTGAAGGGGATGGTTGCCCATAATCCTTGTTCACGTATGACCCCCATATACGTACCAAAGAATGTTAATACTTTAGCTTGGTTTGGCTGAACAATGGTTAAGCTTGTTGCAAGAATTAGGCCTAAAATAAATAGAACAATTCCAGCAATTTTTTCAGCCATTACGGTGTTTCCAACAATTAAAAAGAGACCAAAACCGATGCACAAAACAGCAATCACCAATGCTGCAAAGCCATTCATTTTAAAAATTGTTTTTTCCTTCACTATAGCCCCTCCTAAAATACGATATTAAAGTGATATCACTTTAATATCATAATACAATTGGTAAAAAAAGTGAAAACTTTTTTTATTTACCAACAAATATTTCGGGTGTACTCCATTTTTCTTGTGTACCTTTAAGCAGCTAATCCTCATAAATCAAAGGATTTAGAGGAGGGAGCCTCTACTTTTTGTGTCAAAACGAACAATTTGATTTTTTAATGACAACTCTGGTTTGCTTCATCATTATTTTTCACTTCCCAAGCCTTCACTGGTCTGATTTAAATCCTCTGAAGGATTATTTGAGTATCAACGGATCCAGTACCGGTACAAGAATCTTGTTGAAGTTGACGTGATTCATATTTAACAAGAAAGGAGAAGGGATCCCCAGCGTTGATGAAAGTTTTTGTATACTGATTGGACTTTTTTCTTTTCTCTCCATAATCTAATTCTTCTATTTTTCTTCCTATACACTTTGATGAAATGGAAATATTTTCTGTTGTTTTGTATTTTTTGTCCAGCGTTAACAACACGAAAAAGGACAGAGCTACTAAGCCCTGTCCTACTTCTTGAAACAATGTTAACGTCATGCGCTTTATAAAAAGAAGGCTAATATTATTATTTATTAGCGTTAATCTGTTGTTGCAGCTGTTGATTAGATTTTTCCAATTGTTGATCAAATTTTTCTAGGATTGAATTAATCGCAGCCGTGTCTTTCTTTTGAAGGGCTGTTTTTAATCCTGTGAATAGACCATTTTTACCGTGTTCTTTTCCTTTGTCCATATGATGGCCTTTTCCAGCTTTATTTCCAAACAATGCTTCTAGTTTCTTGTGAGCTTGTTGTTTTGTTAATTTTCCATCTTTCACTTCTTGTTTGATAGCGTCAATTTCTTGTTTATGGGCTTTGAAGAAAGCTTGTTCCTCGGCTTTCTTTTGTTCCATTTTCTTTTGGAAAGCTGGAGTTTGACGTAACTCCTTCATTAAGCTTTCATGCTGTGTAAGATCTTTTTTAAGCTGATCTTGTAATTGAGGAGAAGCATATTGTTTAATCTCATTAATTAATTCATTTCTATTTCCATCTTTTCCCCATTTTTTATGGGATCCTTTTTCATACTTTTGGTGCATTGATGCTGAAGCATTAGATGTATTGTTTTTATGGTCAGTCATTGTATGGCCAATAGTCGGGATTGCTAGAGCTGCTGCTAAGACAGGGACAATTAAACTTGATTTTGCTTTCATTAGTAATTCCTCCTGATTTTGTTTTAAGCTTGTACAAGTTAGATTTTAGTAAGTGTTTCTTAAATATTACTTAAGACAATTTTTTTACATGTGTAGGATCCGCTGAAGAAGATGACCTAACAGAACAGAAGAGGATAGTAAGACTCCTAAATTTGCGGTCAACAGCCCAGTCTAATCTCCGATTTCAAAGAACGTAAAAAGAAGTTATCTTGCCATCTAGGGTTAAATGAGAACATATCCCAGCAAAAAGGTACACAGAAAGTAGATTTCTCTACCTCTTGCGTACCTTTGCGCGATTAGTTATTCGACAGCCAAACCTATTAATATTTCCCAAACTAGCCCACTATAATAATCGGTAATTTAAGGGTTCAAAGAAAAGTAGAAATCTAAATAGACATTAGTAACCGTTACAAGTGGAATTGGATTATAAAGGTCCTAACGAAGAATTTAATAGTAGAACCCAACTATTAAGGCATTTGGGTGTTGTTGACATAAGCTGGTGTTTTAAAAATTAAAAAGTTGATAATTCCTTCAAACATTCAGGTTTTATCGTCTATTTTTTATTTTTCCTTTTGATAATGCATTTGTGAATTTAAAACTTCTTCATTCAATATCTATATGATATAAAATTAAACAAAATCTAAAAGTACTATTATTTCTTTAAGTTCACCCTGTTTTTCCTATTAAAAAATTTATATATAACTTAAATTTTTCTTACTTTACTTCCTCTTGCTGATTGAATATAATTTGGTTCAACACTGCATATAAAGTACAATTTTTTATTTTACAGTTTACATAAGGAGGGATTTAATTAATGAATGGATTCGAATTGTATAATACCACTCGACTAGTATTTGGAGAAGGTAAAGTTAATCAACTTGGAGAACTAACTAAACCTTTTGGTCAAAGAGTTTTACTTGTTTATGGTGGAGGCAGCATTAAAAAGTCTGGTCTCTATGATCAAGTAAAACAACAACTTTCTCTAATTGGAGCAATAGTTCAAGAGCTGTCAGGCATTGAACCCAATCCAAGATTAACTACAGTAAATGAAGGAATTCGTATTTGTCGAGAAAAAGACATTCAATTCATTTTGGCTGTAGGTGGAGGTAGTGTTATTGATGCAGCAAAAGCTATAGCAGCTGGCGCGCTATATGATGGAGACGTTTGGGACTTTACTATTCGTAAAGCAACTATCACTCAAGCTCTTCCTATTGGTACGATTTTAACTTTAGCAGCTACTGGATCAGAAATGAATGGTGGATCTGTTATAACAAACTTGGAAACAAAACAAAAACGAACAATGGGTAGTAAATTACTATATCCAAAGTTCTCTATTGTTGATCCTACACTTACTTTCACAGTACCAGTAAATCAAACAGTTAACGGTATCATCGACATTATGTCACATGTATTTGAACAATATTTTAGTCAAACACCAAGCACTCCTATACAAGATCGATTTGCTGAGGGCATCTTGTTAACGGTTATTGAAAATGGAGAAAAAGCAATAGCAAATGGTAACGACTATGATTCTAGAGCAAATCTTCTTCTTTCAGGTACTTATGCAATGAATGGCATACTACCAATAGGTGTCACAGCTGATTGGGCTACTCATGTTATTGAGCATGAAGTAAGTGCTATTTATGACATCCCGCATGGTGAAGGTCTGTCTATTTTCTTCCCGAATTGGATGAAGTTTGTTTATAAAGAACGTATTGATAAATTTGTGCAATTTGCAACACGTGTATGGAATGTAAGTCCAGAAGGAAAGACGGACGATGAGATTGCTTTAGAAGGAATTGAAGCCACTCGTTCATACTTTAAACGCATTGGATCACCTATTACTCTTCAAGAAGTAGGTATTAACGATGAGCATTTTGAACGTATGGCTGATGAAGCAACTCAATTCGGAGACATCGGAAACTTTAAAAAACTTTCTAAAGAAGACGTATTAAGTATCTTAAAAGCAAGTTTATAATAGCTAAATCTATTACCTATATTAAATGACTTGAGAAACAATCTTTTTTATATTGGATGTTTTGTTTTTGTTGTGGATATTTTTTTTCCTTACTAGAGTCTTTATACAAGGGTTTTAAATATGGCTGAAATTCAGAGAGATTTTAAAAGTAATTTTATTTTGGATAGTATTTGATATAATGGTTGGTTCTGACTCGAATAAGGTTTAGTTCAATTTTTATTTTTTTAACTAGAGATGCATCTTTTATAAGGAATTATGTGCATGTTATTCAACTTACGGGTGCAATAGCGCCGATCAGCGGTAAGCGGGAATTAGGCATTCCCACTGTAAATGATAAATTAGGGTAGATGTCAGTAAAATATAAAGTTATATAAAAAAAGTTAGTCATTTGGATTTATGATTGCCAAAAGCAGGTGGTCTTCCCAGTTGCCATTTATTTTAACATTGCTCCTAGAGATGCCTTCTTTTTCAAAACCTGCTTTTTCTAAAACTCTAATGGAACCAATATTATGAGGCATCACACCAGCTTCAATTCTATGTAATTGAAGAGTAGTAAATGCATAGTCTATAACAAGCTTTACTGCTTCTGTGGCGTAGCCTTTACCATTATGTTCTTTGCTTAAACTGTAACCGATCATAGCACTCTGTGATGCACCTCGAAAAATTCGGAAGAGTCCAATCGTTCCTATAAGTTCATCATTCTCGTTCTTAAAAATTCCAAAATTATAATCAATATCTTTTTTTTCCTTTTCTAATCTTTTCTCCATTAAATCTTTTTGAAAATCTATCGTGTAAAAGTCAGAAGAACGTTCCGGGGAATATAATTGAAAAAAATCTTGATTCAGCTTTTCTAGCACAAGTAAATCATCAACGTCATTTAATGTAAGCAACCTAAGATATATATTCTTGCCATTTTGCATATGTCATTTCGCTCCATTATGTAAATTTATATTCAATGCTTTATGGCCCATTATATCATCGTATTTTGAATTTTGCGAAACAAAAAGAATAGTAGTGTCTATCTCCTATATATCTCCTTTGAAGACTAAAATTCTAATGTAATGATTTATTCCTTCATGTCTTTTATTTCTTATATAACTCATTTTATCTGTAGTTCTATTTCTATATATTGAAGAAACATATAATTATCAGATCACATCAAAACGAGCACTTATATACCATGTTTATGGTATTGCGTTGATGTCCTTCTTTCGTAGGACATCAAGTTCGTGAAGCGTCTATAAAACTCGCTATCGCTCCTGTTGGTAAAGGAAAGAGGTGTATCGAGTGGCCATCTACCATTTTTCAAATCAGATCATATCAAGAAGAAAACAGCAAAATGCGATTGCATCTGCTGCCTACCGTTCTGGAGAAAAACTGTTGGATGAAAGAACAAATGAGATTAAGTTTTACAAACGAAAAGTGAAGCCGGTTACTCATATTCTTGCACCAAGTCATGCACCTGAATGGGTTTATAATCGCCAGCAATTGTGGAACGAAGTAGAGAAAAAAGAAAAGCAATGGAATGCGCAGCTCGCTCGTGAAATCAATGTAGCCTTACCAAATGAATTGACTCATGATCAACAGGAGCAATTGGCCATCGAATTTTGCCAAGACATCTTTGTAGATGAAGGAATGGTTTGTGATCTTGCGCTTCATCGTGATGATGAGAACAATCCCCATTTTCATGTTCTGCTAACGATTCGTCCGTTTAAGGAAGACGGTACATGGGGGAATAAGCAAGTAAAAGTAAAAGAATTTGTAAATGGGAAAGAACAAATAAAAGCCGTACACACACCTGATTGGAACACGAAAAAAAAACTATTTTATTGGCGAGAACAGTGGGCGGTCTATGCTAACCGCTTTCTTGAGATGAACGGTTTTTCAGAAAGAATCACGCACCTATCCCATAAAGACAGGGATCTTTTAACACTTCCCACCATTCATGAAGGTTTTGTAGCTAGAGATATGAAAAGAAAAGGGAAGCGTTCAGACCGAATACAAATAAATACTGAGCGAAAAGATTACAATAATGTCTTGGTCGAGCTTGAGATAGTGAAAAAGGAAAAAAGGATTAAAGAACAGAAAGATCAGTTCATTCGCCGGTTTACTCCTAAGGAAAAGAAACAGTTAAAGGATGCGGCGAAAGTTTTAAGAATATTTTTAAATCAAGAAAGCGTTCAAACTAGAAAAGCTCAATTGGATAAATGGAGCACACGACTTGAGTTTAGTTCTGAATCAGTGGATACCTTAAAAAAATTAAACAGAATTCAAAGAGAAAGAGAGATAGTAGACAAAGTAGAGACTATTTTGGAGACAGAAGCGAATCGTTTTTTGAATCACTATTATTCAAATGTTGATACTAACTCATTTTCGAAAGAACAAAAAATGGAGATTGTGGAAGCGACAATTGCTCGGAATAAACTTTTAAGTGATGACGATATTCAATTTGTATGTACGGAGCTGGAGAAAAATCAAATTGAAAGAGAACTCCATTTATTATTAAATCACAGACCGCAATTTGTGCTAGGAATAAAAAGTGAAATCTTACAAGCAACACAAAAGTTTGATGAAATAAGAAGGCGTCATCAAATTGATTTTAGCGATCCATCTACTATACAAAAATTTCCGCAAAATATTTTAAACCATATGCAGTTTTTACTGCAGCGAAAAAAAGAAATGGAAGCTTCTTTAGAGCTCATGAATCAGCTTTATCGCCACCAGTTAGATGAAATGTATCCTCATTGGGCAGGGCGTCATTATTTAACACTTGAAGAAAAAGAATATTTTGTGATGGCAAAAGAGTACTATGGAAATACAATTACTCCTGATGATATTTCCAACCCTTGAACAACGGCATAAACAAAAGAAAAAAAGAAGACAGCATGGCCTAGATACAAGATGAAACAGGGGTAGTTCATGTAAAACTCATCTAAAGTGAATCCGTATTATAAAGATTTTCAAAACAAACGGTATATTTCATCCTGTTGTGGGATGAACAGGCAGGGATTTGTTTTTGTTAAAGATACACTGACTGTCAAAAATATGAAGAGCATTTCAACTAAATTAACTTTTGAAGACTGTTTTCGACTAATGAGTGATATGCAGTGAAACACTGAAACTTTTAAGCTAACCGGTGGTATTCACAATGCTGTTCTATGTGAAGTTAGTAGTGTTCCTCCAAGTCGAATGGACATAGGCAGACATTAATGCTTTAGATAAGATATATGGGCACTGTATAAAGAATAATATTAATATGAAAGATAAACTTATTGTTTTTAGCGGTCGGTATATCTTCTGAAATCCTTTTAAAAAGTAGCGAAAATAGGGTGTGGAATCATTCTTTCGAAATCTGCTCCTACTATCTTGCTTTACAGTTGGCTGAACACTTAGGAATTACTACAGTGGGATTCATTCGTAATCAATCTTTAAATGTATAAACAATTCCTGAACGAGTCGGAAAGATTTAAAAAAATATTCAATTTAGTGAATATACCAGCATATTATCTTGGCAATGATGGATTTATTATTCTTTGTTTAAAGATAAATTTACAGAAAGAGGCAATGAAAATGAAGCATACTGAATTGGATCAGCTGAAGCGACCATTAAGGGATTTACGTATTTCTGTGACTGATCGATGTAATTTTCGTTGTCGGTATTGTATGCCCGAAGAAATATTTGGTTCAAATTATCCCTTTTTGCAAAATGATAAAATTTTATCTTTTGATGAAATAGAAAAATTATCACGGATGTTCGTTAATTTAGGAGTGAAAAAACTACGTATTACTGGAGGAGAGCCTTTACTTAGGAAAAATCTTCCCGAGCTTATTGAACGTCTCAACAAAATTGAAGGTGTAGAGGATATTGGATTAACCACAAACGGTTCCTTGCTTAAGAAGTTTTCATGTGATTTATTTAAAGCAGGATTAACTCGTGTAACTGTTAGTTTAGATTCCTTAGACGAAGAGAGCTTTGCATCTTTGAATGGTAATAGGGGGAAAGTGAAAACTGTTCTTGAGGGAATACAAGCTGCTTCGGACGCTGGAATGGAAGTTAAAGTTAACATGGTTGTTCAAAAAGGGAAAAATGAACAGGATATTATTCCTATGGCAAAATATTTTAAAGAAAGGAATCATATACTTCGATTTATAGAATATATGGATGTTGGGAACGTAAATGGGTGGAGACTGAATGAGGTAGTATCTAAGAAAGAGATATTAAATACAATTCATAACGTACTGCCTCTTGAACCAATTGAAGCAAACTATCCTGGTGAAGTAGCAACTCGCTATCGATATCTGAACAGTAATCAGGAAGTGGGAATTATTTCATCTGTAACAGAGACTTTTTGTTCTTCTTGCACAAGAGCAAGAATTTCTGCTGAAGGAAAATTTTATACTTGTCTGTTTGCAACACAAGGTTACGATCTTAGAGAATTGATTCGTTCCAGAAATTCGGATAAGGAAATTACAGATAAGATAAGTTCCATTTGGCAAAATCGTTTAGATCGCTATTCTGAAGGAAGATCAAATCAAACAAAAACCCATTCTAAAAAAATAGAAATGTCACATATAGGTGGATAAAAATTACGATAATAAAAAATTTATTATGAACTGAATAAGCAATTGGTATAGTAGAGCTGAAAAATTCTAATTTTATGGGTTGGATTTTTATTAAATTAGTCCTATAACATTCAATACCATTTTAATTCTAAAAGCCCTTCTCATGTGAGAGGGGTCTTTTAGTGTATTAAAGTTGTACTTATTGAGGAATTTTACTCCTTTTTGCAAACAAATTCAGAAGAATCGATTTTGCTTTAACCAAGTACTTTTCAATTTACTCGAATACTAGATGGGTAGGAATATCTTGATACAATTAGGTAATCCTTCAAACCATTGTTGCAGTTGATTTTTAAAAAGCTAATTTGAATTATTGTCCCTTTTTAAGCACAACATATTATAAGGGATTAAAAATTTGATTACAATATTATTCATAATACATAATATTCTTTGGTCAAAATTACCAAGATATTTCCCTCACCAAATAATATCTTATAAAACCATGGGATATTGGATGGTTCTGGAATAAAGCGGATATCTAGGGTTTAATCATCTAACCCTTAATTTTTTTAATTCCTGAAATCATGGCTCGTTAAATCATAATTGGAATCTGCTCAGGGGTTTGACGTAATAATAATATACGTTAGCAGTAATAAAAGGCTGTGAATGAATATTTTTGTAGAGTTAATTTATTTGAACAGCCACATGAAGTATAAACTTAGTTCTCTTTGTAAAACTAACAAATGTTCAATAAGTAAAAGGAGGAAATTACTTGACTCATTTCACAAATCAACCTACAGGAGAAAGCCGCGTATATAGAACCGGAGAAACAGTCTTGGAATCAGGCCATTACGTAGATGCAGATGGTCAATACGCAGTTCTTCAAAAAGAAGAGTCATTCCCGGCTTGCCCCAAAACTGGAAATTCAGTTACTTGGTCTTTTTGGTTCAGTTATTAGATAACTCTAAGAAGAGAAGCGCTTATGCCTTCTTTTCTTTTTGTTTAGTTAAAATGTATAAATTTTCCAATAAATAAATTGTTGTTTCTAGATAACCGGAAGATTATTTAAATAGAGTAAAGAGAAGGAAAATATAAAACTCCTCTAAAACTGGGGAATTCTAAACATTAAAAAGGTGATACATTCAAATTAAACTATGTATATTACAGAAATAGTACTTCTTTATTTGGATAAAGATAGTTTAGTGCTATTAACAAATAACAAGAGAAAATAGTAACAGGTTCGATTTTGGAGTACAAAAAGTCAATTCACAATAGAATTAGCAACCAAATAAGCATATGAATTAGTAGCTAATTATTTGTTGTTGTATCAATACTTTTAGATGTTTTATAGTCAAAATAACACATCAAATTTTATCGAATATCATTTAAAGGTGTTAAGATAAGATTATAAGTAAAGACAAAGTAGACCCAAATAGTGCAGCACATTTCTTATGACAAATCTAGTGCTGAAATGTTTTAGGCAGATCGCATAGGAAGAGTGCTTTACTTAAAAGTTTTATATCGCAGTATATGCTCTCCTTAATCTCATCGATATTAAAGCATTTTTTGGTTAAAAAAAAAACTGCTAAATTAAAATAGCAGTCAATGTTAAAGCGTCAACGAGTAGAAGAATATCTTGATGGATATTGTTCTTGACCAGGGTATCGCTACAAAATTCGTATTCTAGCAGTAAACGTCCCAGTTCTCTTGCAATGAGTAAATATTCCCATTCACTCATCATAGTGCTGTAGTTCCTCCTTTACATAGGACTCAACACTATGTAAGTTAATACTACCACTATTGGTAAGTAATAACAAATTAATAAATGTTTTTGGATTGGGTCCTACGTAGTTCGTCACTACTGTACAGTATAAAAAGTAAAGCGGAGGAATGCGAATTCCACCGCTTTTTTGCTTGCTAATTTATTGTTAATTACTATGCGATTTGTGTTGTAAATTCATATACGTTTTCGAGTTTTGTACTCCAAAACCGAACCCGTTAAGAAAATAGGAGAGGCTTTTTAAACAGCGTTTCCCCTATCATGCCAAACTCTTATATAAATTTTTCTTCATTATCTTTGAGATGCCTAACCTTAAAACAATTCAAAAAAGTAATATCCTTGATTAACCATGAAATTAACATTCTACTGAAAAGTAGAACTTAGCGAAATAAATATTTTAAATATAAATGCTATTTTGCCTTTTTGATATATATAATCAGCTGGTTCAGATATTTAAATGTTAATACGTATACGAACGATCAACTTTTCTTATGGTAATAAATATATTTCATAATTTGGTGGATCATTTAGTCTTGATTTTTTAAGTCTTCCTTCCTCTACTAATTCCTGTAGTGTATGTTCGACAACATCAATTTCCTCATTAAGTAGATCAGCGACTTTCACAGTTGAAATTGCTGAATACTTGGGTTCTTTAGTTGAAGAGATAATCATGCCATGCACTTGTTTATATAGTTTTTCTTTATCCACGTTTCAGACCTTCTTCCAATAATATTAGAACTATGTTTGAAAATTCATGATTAGATTCGACATGATTAGATTGTTTTATACATTTAAAAAAACAATTAAATATCACTATTAATTTAATAAAAAAGAGAAATTTTAAATTAATAGATTCAGATCCAAGAAATTCATAGTTTGGTTATATGTTGGAGCGCATAATACTATTTCAATTAATGAAGGTGTATTTTGGGGGAAATGATTGTTATGTAAAAATCAAGAGAAGTTTCTTGAATAATTTAATTTGGGATTGTCATTAAACAAAGGGATGAGAAAAGGTTTCTTATCACGCCTGTAGAACTTCCCAGGCCATTTAGTTTAAGTGTTACAATTTTGATTCTATATTTAGTTTTTATTGAAAATATTAAATTTAGGAAGCATGTCTTAACATAAATCCTCCTGGAAATACTTTATGTGCAAATTAAATACTTTGTTAGTTAAAAGGGCATACTTGACATACTTAGAATAATCATGAAATGGAGGGTAAAGCATGAAAGAATCTTCATTTACGGTTCGTATTAATGAAAAGGATATGATAGCTCACCCTGGACAAACTATTTTGGAAGTAGCTCAGGCAAATGAATCGTATATCCCAAGCATTTGTTTCCATCCAAACCTTGGTGCCATTCAAACTTGCGACACCTGTTTTGTAAATGCAGGAGGAAAAATGGTTCGAGCTTGCTCCACAAAAGTAGAGCCTGGGATGAATATTGATACCCTATCCCGAACGGTAAAGGATGCTCAATACGAGGCAATGTCAAGGATATTAAAAAACCACGAATTGTATTGTACAGTATGTGACAATAACAATGGGAATTGTGTTGTTCATAATACAGCGGAATATCTGGAAATTGAACACCAAAAATATTCATTTGAAGCTAAGCCATATTCCACTGACCTTTCCCATCCTTTTTACCGATACGAGCCAGATCAATGTATTTTATGTGGAAGGTGCGTGGAAGCTTGTCAAGATTTACAAGTGAATGAAACACTTTCAATAGATTGGAATCGTGAAAAACCTCGCGTTATCTGGGATAATGATGTACCCATCGATGAATCATCTTGTGTTTCATGTGGACATTGTGTAACGGTTTGTCCATGTAATGCATTAATGGAGAAATCCATGTTAGGGGAAGCTGGTTATTTAACGAAAATTCCTCCAAGAATGTTAGAACCAATGGTCGATTTGACAAAAGAAGTAGAACCAGGTTACAAAGAGATTTTTGCAGTATCTGAGATAGAATCAGCAATGAGAAAGTCTCGAATCAAACGTACAAAGACAGTTTGTACTTATTGCGGTGTAGGATGTAGTTTTGAAGTATGGACAAAAGGTCGCCATATATTAAAAATCGAGCCTTTAGAAGAGTCCCCTGTTAATGGAATTTCAACTTGTGTAAAAGGAAAATGGGGATGGGATTATGTGAACAGCGATGAGCGCTTAACTAAACCTCTCATTCGTAAAGGAGACGAATTTGTAGAATCAAGTTGGGAAGAGGCATATTCATTAATTGTTTCAAAGCTATCTGAGATTAAAGAAAAATATGGTCCTGATTCTATGGGATTCATTGCCTCATCCAAATGTTCAAATGAAGAAAATTTTTTAATCCAAAAATTCGCCCGCGCGGTTATAGGAACTAACAATATTGATAATTGCTCAAGATATTGTCAATCACCTGCTACAGCAGGACTTTTACGCACAGTTGGTATTGGAGGGGATGCTGGAACCATCAAAGATATTGCATCAGCGGGCTTGGTTATTATAGTAGGTGCTAATCCTGCTGAAGGGCACCCAGTTCTTGCAACCCGTATTAAGCGGGCTCATAAACTTCATGGGCAGAAATTGATTGTTGCTGATATCAGGAAGCATGAATTAGCTGAGCGATCTAACCTTTTTATTAAACCTAATCCCAGTACAGATCTCATCTGGATATCTGCTGTGACAAAATATATTATTGATCAAGGATGGCATGACAAGGAATTCTTAAAAAAACATGTAAATGGTGTCGATGATTATATTAAAACATTAGATAAGTACACCTTAGACTATGCTTCAAAAATGACTGGAGTGACTAAAGAAGAACTTATTCAAGTAGCGACGATGATTCATGAAGCTGATGGAACTTGCATTCTTTGGGCTATGGGGGTTACTCAACATAAAGGAGCAACAGATACAAGTACTGCCATTTCGAATTTACTTATCGTAACAGGAAACTATATACGACCAGGAGCAGGAGCTTATCCACTTCGGGGACATAATAACGTTCAAGGGGCTTGTGATTTTGGCACAATGCCTTCATGGTTACCTGGTTATCAAGCAGTTCAAGATGAAGAAGCTCGAAAACGATTTGAAAAGGCATGGAATGTTAAGATACCTAAAGATCCTGGATATGATAATCATGGCATGCTGGAAGGTATTAAAGAAGGTAAAGTAAAGGCGATGTACTTATTTGGTGAAGAAATGTCATTTGTAGATTCGAATGCAAATTTTGTGGATTCTGAACTTGCAGATTTAGAGTTCTTCATTGTACAAGATGTGTTTTTCAGTAAAACTGCACAATTTGCGGATGTAGTTTTACCTGCCTCCCCTAGTCTTGAAAAAGATGGTACCTTTGTAAACACTGAGCGTAGAATTCAAAGATTTTACCAAGTGTTCGAACCACTAGGTGATTCAAAACCAGATTGGCAAATTTTTGTAGAACTTGCGAACCATTTTGGAGCGAATTGGTCTTATAAACATCCAAGTGAAGTTATGGATGAGGCAGCAAGCCTTTGTAATCTTTTTGAGGGTGTAAGCTATGAAAGACTTGAAGGATTTAAAAGTCTACACTGGCCTGTTGCAAAAGATGGTACTGATACTCCACTTCTTTTTCAAGAAGGATTCGGCTTTCCAGATGGGAAAGCAAGACTATTTCCTGTTGAATGGACTCCGCCTTTTGAAGCTGGAAAAGAATATGATTTGCACTTAAATAATGGTCGACTGTTGGAGCATTTCCATGAAGGGAACATGACATACAGATCTCCAGGACTTACACATAAAGTTCCACACCCTTGGCTCGAAGTATCCCCGGAATTAGCAGAGGAGAGAGGTCTCCAAGATGGTAGCTTAGTACGGTTAACGTCACCATATGGCCAAGTAAAAGTAAGAACTATTGTTACAGATCGTGTACAGGGAAAGCAAATATACTTGCCAATGAATACAAGAGAAGACGACGAAGCTGTTAATAAATTGACAAGTAGTTATCATGATTCAGTCACTCATACTCCGGCTTATAAAGAAATGAGCGTAAAGATGGAAGTCCTAGAAAAAACAGGTGAACCACCATTACCTAAGGTAAATCATCGTTTTGGAAATCGTATGCCACAAATCAGTGTACGTGTAGAGGAAAAGTGGAAACGAGATGATTTTACTCAAATCAATGAACTTTATAAAGTAGGAGGTGAGGAGCTTGGCGAAAGCAATCAAGCAAATTAGAAGAGACATTCCTACTGCTGAACAGGTGCAAGAAGAAGCAGTTGCAGATATTTTAAAAGCTTTAGCAGATAATCGGGACGCTGTTATGGAAGCTCTTGCACTTATGGAACAACTACATAAAATAGGTGTTCTAGAAGCGATTAAAGCGCTTATTCAAAACGGTGTTGATGTAGCATTAATAGCTCTTCAACAAATAAATCAGCCTAGCATGTATAATACCATTAAAAATGCAATGAATGCGTTAAGTTTTCTTGGACAAGTTAACCCTGATCAATTACAAATTATGCTTAATGGAGTTGGTAGAGGTCTTGTGAAATTTGGGGAAAATGTCGATAAGCATGAAAAAGCAAGCCTTTGGAAACTTGGAAGTGTTATTCGAAATGATGAAGTGAAGACAGCATTAGTTAATATGATAGGGCTTTTAGAAGGGATGGGTGAAGTGTTTAAAGAAGGGAAACAAGAACTTCATTAGAATGGAGAATGTTAATTGGAAAAAGAATGCATCAAGATAATCGGAATAAATAATGAGCAGGATGCTAATAAAATTCTTCATGCCCTAAAAGATGTTTGGGGAATCCGCGAAGCAGAGGTAAGTGTTGTAAATCAAGCGGCCACCATTAGTTATAATGAGAGAGCGGCTTCTTTGACAGACTTTATTCAAGCTGTCAAAAATACAGGGTTTGACATTAATGATTAGAGTTCTTCTCAAAATTATAAGAAGAACTCAATAGAAAGGATCTCATTGATGAAAGTATGTGAAGTTTGTGGTTCTATAGATCGAATGGTACAGGAAGAGAACGAACTATCCTCATCAAAAAGAGTGCTACATGTTTGTGAAAATTGTAGAAACGATCGTAAGTTTCCATCGTTTGATAGTGAAGAGCTACTTTAATTATCATAAGAAGGGTAAGATAATGGAATAAAACCATTTATCTTACCCTTCCATTTTTTTTGAATGTTTTCTCTTCTGTATATAATTTCTTCAGCTAAGGATGTAAACATTTCACCGGTAATTAAATCCTCAAAAAATAAATTTGACTCTTTGTTTTCATTACGTTTGGCAAATGGAATTCTTGCTATCGTTTCTGATGATAGACTCTCGGCTAGCATATCACCGCCACCCCTTCCAAAGAGATAATTCCTTGTACCGTTAAATTCCTCATAATACGCCAACGAAAATGAAAATGAGATTGCATCACCTAGCAATTCACTCCTGCATTGCATGTGATAAATCCGGATAAGTGTTTTTTAACGACAAAAAAGGCCTTGCTGTTTAGCAAATAGCTAATGTCTACTTCCCGGATTTAAATGTTACTTACAATACTGGAGCTCACAATTTTACCCGATAACTCCTTAAATCCTTTTTTGGAAAGAAAAGGTTGTTTTTGAAGATGATAGCTCCTTTGCTGGCAGCTAAAACTCATTTAACGAAAGGAAGTTTAAGGTGACTTTCTTTATACAATCGCATCTACCTATGTTTTTAAAGTTGTTAAATACTTTGGTGCAGCAATTAGTATATAATGAAATAAATTGGGGGAGTTAGCAGGGGAAGAAAACAATTGAAAAAAGATTAAAAGGGTGTAATGAATTAAAATGACACGCTCAAATAAGGTTTTTCGTAAATATCTCAAACGGTTCTTTTTCTCCGGGCTAATTATTATCTTCGTTTTTTGTGTAGGAGCTACTCTTTTTATACAATTTTATCCTTTTGGGAAGAGTCCGTTATTATCAAAAATGAACTATCCCTTAAAGACTACAATCAAGTCTGGAAAACCTGGTGATCCAATTAATGTCCTTATTTTGGGGTCTAAACAGACAATCACCAGATATTTTAAAGAAGCAGGGTGGGAGATTCCAGATCCAATAACTGATAGAACCAGTGTGAAAATAGCCTTAGATTCTTTAGGGAATTTACCATATCCTAAAGCTCCTGTAAGTAACCTGTATTTATATCACCGTAAGCAAGATTTAGCTTTTGAAAAACCAACTAATAGCGTACGAAACAGGGGGCACATTCGACTTTGGAAAACTCATACAACCATCAATGATGAGGAGGTTTGGCTGGGTTCAGCTACCTATGATCACGGGATTGAACTTAGTAAAAGGTCTCATCTACCCACTCATCATATCTTACCTTCTGTCGACGACGAGAGAGAAAAGGTTGTCCGAGATTTAAAACCATTTATGAAATCTGCACTTGTTGTATCGTTTGATCAACCAAATCTTTTTGGTTTCAATGGTGGAGGAGATTGGTATTACACGGACGGGAATATTGCAGTTTTATCTGTCTCCCCTTTGAATAAAGATAATATATCTAATCATTCAATGTCGCTAACTTTAAAACAAAAGGTGATACAATTCCTTTTCCCTATACTAAATGCGCTTTGATTACGTTTAATCCAATGATTTTTATTCATCTCTAACATGTTTTAAGGACCTAAAGTATTAAAAAGAGCTGCTGAAATAACAGATTTTACAAAAAAGAGGGGATATCGCTTCAATTCCTTTTCCGCAATTTAATTGCAAAGTGCAAAGTATCACTATCTTGAACATGGTAGATGTAAAATAGGGAGAGCCAAATGGTGGCCTCCTAAAAAACAGTCGATTAAAAACTTAGAGTACCCTGGCACAAAGCCTTGGTACTCTTAGTTTATTCTACTTTGTTTCTTTTAGCTGAAAAAGGATTAAATATCCAGCTTCGATATTTTGATAATCTTCCTTTTCAACTAACGGAGGTTTGTTTAAAGTAATCATAAGAAATTCTTATATTTCTTGGTTATCATGATTATCCTTGCAAATCTAGTATATTTTTGAATTTATCAAAAACAGGCCATGTCTCAGGAGCTACCGCTAACCCACTAAAGGAAATTGGGCCCACAACAGCTGCTTCTGTCCATTTGTAATGTTTTCGGCAGTCAGTTGATAAAGATGAGATCCACGTCCCACGTTCATATCAATTGCTTGGAATGTCGCGATATAATTAACCTCTGATGTAGGATCCGATTCTACTCCTTCTTGAGCTCTAAAGATTTCTTGTCCATCACGAAAGATCTTAAATAAAATTTGTGATGTACCGCTTAAGCCCCGGACTCCTACTGTCGCAATCAATTCTACATGATTTTTATTTGCATCCCAACGAGGAATGTTGATATGAATAGACGCTAGTATAACATGTGCTGGAGAATGAGGAATTGCTATGGGTGCATTATTGTTAACCTTGCTAATTGGCTCTGTTGCTTGATAATCAATAATACGTACCATTTTGTCACCACCTTGATTTCTATATTTTAAAGTATGTGGTTAGAAGAGATTTAGTTTGGCCAAACGTTTAATAATATAAAAAATGTGTTTTAATTTAGTATATAAAACACGCTTCCCAGGTTGGTCTAGACGTTATATGAGCTCATCATATGGCTAGAGAGGAGGGGGAGGATAGCTCTACACTCCATTGATTATAAAGATAACCAAATAGATAGCACCACCTAACGTTTTTCCTCCTGAAGTCCCTATTGGAACAGGCTGTTCGATAAGCTGATGAAAATGGAAAGAAGATGAGTTGGAACAAAGGCATAAAAAAAAAGAAGAGAGAATGGGTAAGTGAGGTAGCAGCAAAGTTCCGTAATATACCCTACAATTAAACTGAGGATAATAGAGTTTAATGAACCGCCAAATGTCAATTCAGTCGTTATTTCTTTAAAAGAACCACATTGAAAATACTAAAAAAATACATAATTCATTAAATATAAAAAAGAAATTGTACCAAAAGTTACAATTTAAAGGACTCCAAAAAGGTTTCTTTTCCATTTCTACCCAAAAACCCCCTAGTTCTATTTTTATAAAAAGTAAAGAATCTATATTTCGATTTTTATTTCAACAATCTTTTAGAAAACAGCATTTTAATTACTGAAGGATACCAAAGAATAATGGAGAATTTATTATGAGAAGAGAAATGTAAGTATAGAAACCACTCCTGGAGGTTTTTTATGAATCATCCTATTTTAAATGAAATTGGTACGGTCTTTATTCCAGTTAGCGACATAGAAAAAGCCCGTGATTGGTATTGTGAAATATTAGGCCTACCAACAGATGGAGAAATCCTATTTGGTCATTTGTATGTACTCCCTATGAAGGGGGCGGGAATTGTTTTAGACAGCAAAATTTTTTCAGAGGATAATACATTTAGTTTCCCAGCATTTCATTTCAATGCTGAAGACATAAATGAAGCTTACCGGTATATGGAGAGTAAAAAGGTTGAACTGATTTCAGGCATTGAGCATCATCATTATTTCCGTTTTAAAGACTCTGACGGAAATCATTTAATGGTTTGTAAATGTTAAAAGGGGCAGACGGGAAAAGTATCTAGATGAAATGTACAAAACTCGTTCAGAGTTTTTGTTTTAGTTTTTAAAAATGATGAACGTTTTCAAGAGAGAAGGGGGAATAAAAGGTAACCAATTTAACGGTAACCTTATGTGTTTTACTATTTTGAGTAGCTGTCTATTTTCGACTTTTAAGTGTGTTCTTATTTTTATCAAAACTTCTAATTCTTCTGGAGGAAGGGGCCTGCTGAATAAGAATCCCTGTGCCTCGTTACATTTTAAATTCTGAGAACTTCTAGCTGTTCTTGTGTCTCCACTCCTTCCGCTATGACGCGGAGCCCTAAATTCTTGGCTATTAAAAGAATGGTTGAGGCAATATCTTCATCTTCTTTACTAATGGCAATATCACGCGTAAAGGACTGGTCAATTTTCAAATAATTAATGGAAACTGTTTTAAATAGCTTAACGAGCTGTATCCTGTACCAAAATCATCGAGAGAAATATTGACTCCTATTTCTTTTAACTGTTTCAATACATCCTTTGCCCTCTCTACGTCCATTGTCATGCTTTCCGTTATTTCAATCGTAAGATTTCGAGGAGAAATCTGCGTTTCACTGAGTATTCGGGTGATATTTGAAATAAGGTCAGGCTGATAAAATTGACGAAGGGACAGGTTGACAGACACCGAAGCGAGATCAATCCCTTTTTGTTTCCATAGATGAAATTGGAGACATGCGGTTCTTAGTACCCATTCTCCAACCGGGATAATGAATCCGGTCTCTTCCGCAATAGGAATGAAATCTCCTGGTGAGACCGCTCCCAAAAAAGGATTTTCCCACCGAATAAGCGCTTCGACACTGGTAACCTTCATAGATGAGATTTCCATAATGGGCTGGTAGTGAAGGGTAAATTCATGATTTTCAAGAGCTTTACGCATTTCATTTTCTATCTGTAATCTTTGGAGATTTTTTCGTTCTAATACACTGTGGAAAAATTCAAAATGGTTTCTACCATTTTTCTTTGCTTCATATACATTTTTCAATCTTTTCTTTTCCGTATCCGCCAAAAGAATGGAACAGTGACCTCCATCCGAAATCTTTTCAATCAGAGTGACAATGTTATCTAATACTTCGGAAAAGGCAGCATCGCGTATATTCATTTCCAGAATTTTATTTTGTCCGTTTAATAAGGTTTCCAAATTTCTTTGACTGGTTATATCCTTCGCCATTCCCACTACCCCGCCCAATTCGTTTCCACTATAAAAGGGCAATGCTACAACGGCTAAGTCCACACGATTCCCATTTTTGTGAATAATGGAGGTTTCAAAAGCGTCTCTATAGCCTTTGAGAGCGCTAATAAAATGCTCTATGGTCTTTTCTAAAGCTTTATCTTCAATGATGGGGTAAAATGCTATGGAAAGTGCCTCTTGTTCTGTATATCCTGTTATGCCAACAGCAGCTTGGTTAAAGAGCAAAAAGTTTCCTTCGGGGTCAAGTGCATAGCAAGCATCCCGATTAAAGTCAAACAATGATTTATAAATATTAAAAAGTGAATCTGAATTCATAATGGTTTTCATTTTTCACCAATCTTTCTATTTAAACAACTTCTTCTAGAAATATACTACAAATTACCTGAAATTTCATTCCAGTAGGAAAAATCAAAATATGTTTTTTAATAGTCTTAAAAGTAGCCAAGTCCAATACGTAATTCTTACAATACTTGGAGAATCATCAGTTTAGTATGAAGTGAATGTTGTGTTTGATATCAAAATAAATCTACCTAATAAAGTAAAAGGGCATTGTGTTATGAACACAATGCCCTATATGTAAGGAGGGAAGTCGCTTGAGCGTCCTCCCATTCGGTTTTCTACTGCAGAATGTCCTTTGTGTTCAAGATGCTTTTCTTGATTACAGACTATTTAGGAGTTTCAATTTATACTGGTTTAGTATCATTATGCATTTAGCAAGGCTACATGCGCGATCTTTATGGACTTACTGGCGGAGTCAGTCCGGTAAGTACAGGAGTTACTACACTAGCAGTAGGAATTTGAAGTTGTTGAACTTGTAATACTTTTACAGTAAGGTCCAAGACGATTTTTTCACGCACAGTGCTAAATGTGCCCTCAGGATCTGCCATCTTTGGTGAAAAATCAAGTTCAAAGAAGTTTGCAGCTACTAACTCACCATATGGCTGTTCATTGTATTTGACGAGATTTTGGAAGAAAGCTTTATCCAAACGAGCATCCATTTGAGTTTGATCATTAAGGAAATTTGATTCAGCCGACTCAGAAATACCTATAACCGGAAATGGACCATTATTGGTAGTTGGAAAAGTAAGAGCCGTGGTACCAGTAAACGGAATATCGGCGATTTTATCTTGAAGTGCTCCATTACATGCATTTGAAGCATATTCTAGATTTTTGCGAATATGCCCTGCTACAAATAATTTAGCTGAAGTTACCCTAAAGTAGTCACTGTTGGCAGCGATGCGCTCAAAGCCAGTAGGTACTAGTTTAACTTGATTTAGAAATACATTTTTTTTCACTCTCTTGATCTCAGTTGCTGGAGGACAAAGCGTAATATCCGCCTCCACATTTATTTCAATTGTAGGCTCTGCAAGTACAACCGGAACTTTAATCGTTGGCGTAACTGTTACAGTATTTAATGTAGTATTTACATTCGTTAATGGTATTTGTTCCGTTGATTTTACTGAGCAAGAGTCTAGATTAGTTGTTTGATCACTCAAAAAAATAACCTCATTTCATTATGATATTTTGCTGTTAACCACTCCATGTCAATAGCCTATGCAGAATGAATTTTAAAGGTTATAAAAAAGGTAAGATTTATTTATGTGTATAAATAAGCTTAGCTGTATTAGGGATTTTGCCATCATCACTGACTCCGACTTGTATGATAAAAACACAATTTTCATAAAGGTATATCCTTGTTTCAACTTGCCTTTCAGTTATACATAAAATGGACTGAAAGGAGGGAAACAGAATGGATAGATTTATTCTTTTAATGTTAGCTGGTATATTAGCAGGTTTTGCCTTATTAAAAGTTCCTTTAGCTGGTACTTTCTTAAAAAGTTTGGAGCCAATTACTACTGTTATTGGCCTTTTAGCTATTGTATTATTCTCCGTTGTCCTAATATTTAATGGTGTAATGGCACTACTGGGTAAGTAAAAAAGGATAAATTTGTATTTTATCAGTCTTCGTGGCATCACTCATAAACCATTCAATAATTTGAACCGTTTGTTTCACTCACTTTTTTAGCGAAAATAGTAACAAAGTTTACGAAATGAGCCTTCATAAATTAGTGAATGAATAAACTTTTTATTTATGTCTCTAAACTTGGATTTAAAGCTGAGGCGATTAAAGCAAAAAGGAGTGGTTACCCTTTCGATAACCACTCCTTTTTACTTTGTTACAGATGATAATGTTTGGCGCTTCTATAGTTGGTGTAATACATTTATTTCTCTAAAAACTCAAGATTAAAAAGATTGTTAACAAGAACTATCAGGAGCTTCTTCCGAAACAGGAGTCTCGTCAGTCACAGAAGCCTCTTCAATACCAGGAGCAGGAGGACTTACTGGAGGAGTAAGTCCAGTAAGAACAGGAGTTACTACATTCGCAGTCGGAATTTGAAGCTGTTGAACTTGGATTACTTTAACAGTAAGGTCGAGGACGATTTTTTCACGCAAAGTGCTAAAAGCGGCTTCAGGGTCTGTTAAAGTTGGAGAAAAATCAAGTTCAAAGAAGTTTGCAGCTACTAACTCGCCATATGGCTGTTCATTGTATTTGACAAGATTTTGGAAGAAATATTTATCTAAGCGAGCATCCATTTGAGTTGTGTCATTAAGGAAGTTCGATTCAGCCATTTCAGAAATACCGATAATTGGAGCAACAGCTCCAGCTGCAAAAGTAAGTGTTGTAGCACCAGTAAATGGAACATCGGCAATTTGATCTTGAAGTGGTGCATTACATGAAGCTGTAGCATATTCTATATTTTTACGAATATGTCCCGCTACAAATAATTTAGCTGTTGTTACCCGGAAATAATCACTGGTGGTAGCAATACGAGCAAAGCCAGTAGGTATGAGCTTAACTTGATTTAGGAATACATTTTTTTTCACGCGCTTAATTTCAGTAGCTGCAGGGCTAAGAGTAATATCTGCCTCTACATTAATTTCAAGAGTCGGTTCTGCAAGAACAACTGGAACTTTAATCGTTGGAGTGGTAACGGCTGTCGTATTGAGTGTAGTACCAAGATTCGTTAAATTTCCTTGTTGTGTTGATGTTACCGGACAAGGGCCTGGTTGGTTTGGTTGAAAGCTCAAAAAAATTCCCTCTTTTCATTTAGTTTTCAGAGGTTTTTACACTCTCCGTATTGATAGAATATGCAGCATTAAATTTTAGGTATAGTTTTGTATAATAGGCATTTTCTCATTTTCTGATAAGGGAAGATTTATTTTGAAGATTAAAGTGTTTTTCTATTATAACGGACGCGAAAATGTTGTATTTAGAGTAAATGAATATTAGGTTCTAAAACTATTTTTTGCATTAAAAATTTTATGAAGTTACTTTCCATTGTATGTAATGCGTGAAGTCGAGTGAGCTTCTGTGAATACAAATGTTTATCAAACTAGGTTATGTGTGTGTATGCTGTACTGGGGCATTGACTGGAGAAAGCAAATTCTAAAATGATCGATTGTTCTTGAATAACAAGGGGACAAGATTCTATAAGGAAAGAGTTGTTTCTTATAAAAAAAGGCTCTGTGATTTGACACAGAGCCTTCCCTTTATCATCAAGGGCTTACTGGAGGTGTAAGTCCAGTTAGTATAGGAGTTACTACATTCGCAGTCGGAATTTGAAGCTGTTGAACTTGGATTACTTTAACAGTAAGGTCGAGGACGATTTTTTCACGCAAAGTGCTAAAAGCGGCTTCAGGGTCTGTTAAAGTTGGAGAAAAATCAAGTTCAAAGAAGTTTGCAGCTACTAACTCGCCATATGGCTGTTCATTGTATTTGACAAGATTTTGGAAGAAATATTTATCTAAGCGAGCATCCATTTGAGTTGTGTCATTAAGGAAGTTCGATTCAGCCATTTCAGAAATACCGATAATTGGAGCAGCAGCTCCAGCTGCAAAAGTAAGTGTTGTAGCACCAGTAAATGGAACATCGGCAATTTGATCTTGAAGTGGTGCATTACATGAAGCTGTAGCATATTCTATATTTTTACGAATATGTCCCGCTACAAATAATTTAGCTGTTGTTACCCGGAAATAATCACTGGTGGTAGCAATACGAGCAAAGCCAGTAGGTATGAGCTTAACTTGATTTAGGAATACATTTTTTTTCACGCGCTTAATTTCAGTAGCTGCAGGGCTAAGAGTAATATCTGCCTCTACATTAATTTCAAGAGTCGGTTCTGCAAGAACAACTGGAACTTTAATCGTTGGAGTGGTAACGGCTGTCGTATTGAGTGTAGTACCAAGATTCGTTAAATTTCCTTGTTGTGTTGATGTTACCGGACAAGGGCCTGGTTGGTTTGGTTGAAAGCTCAAAAAAATTCCCTCTTTTCATTCAGTTTTCAGAGGTTTTTACACTCTCCGTATTGATAGAATATGCAGCACTCACTTCACGGAATGGACTTATATAATAGTCATTGGCACATTTATAGAAAATAGAGAGGTTTTTTTGAGCTGTAAATACGTTCCGTTATCTGCTCGGGTCTTTACCATCATAACGGACTCGAACTTTTTGAACTTGTAATAAATGGATGATTAATTCTAATACTATTTTTTGACACAATTGATTTGAATGAGTTCCTGATTTTTTTTGTTTTAAACCTGGAATGTTATTGTGAAAAGCAGTATACTCTATATTTTGATGTATAGTGCCTTCTATAAATAAATTACCTTTTGATGCTGTACACGTCCCATTACCTAAGGATTGAGTAAATTGGGTTGGTGCAAATTTACAGTGGGTCAGTATGACCTCTTTGGATATTTCGTTAACCCCTAGAATTCCTTCTTCAAATACAAGATTTTCCTCAAGGCAGGCTTCTATTTTGTATTCCCCAACAACGACAGGAACTTTTATATGGATTATATCAGGAGAGGCATAAGAGTTAGTAGTGGTTTCTTTTGTTTCCTTTAATGATAAATCGTGTAGCGGAACGACAATTGATTTATAATGTTGATTCTTTTTATTTTCATAAGTAGAGAGATCCGTTAAAAATATCATTTCATGTATGTTAGAGCGAACCAGATGACAATCAGGCTGTTCAGGATAATCAGTTGTGGTATTAATAAGTTTTGTTTCATATTGTGAGGGGTGTTTATAATCAAGGTGAAAAAATTCAAATGTATTTTGAAGCTTTTCGCCACAAATAGGAGCATGAAGAAAATCATCAATTTCTACATGAATAGAGAATGGGCTTTTCTTCGTTATAAAACATACCTTTCCCTGTCCAGTCTTGTGAAACTCACTCATACCATCGTAATTGGAGCTATGTTCCTCTTCGATTTCTTGATCACTCATCATTTCATCCTCAAGATCGCATTCAGATGAACGAAACCGTTCAGGGTCAGAATTTCTATTAGTTACAAGATCCAGCTCCTCTATAGAGTAGGTTTCATCCACTTCTAATGTCGCACAGAGATCATACAATTCTTCATCGGTATCAGATTCAGAATAAGTGTGAACAGGATAATGTAAATAGGAAGTATTATCTTGTTCCCCTGGAGAGTTGTTGGCTTCTTTCACTTCTTCTGTTTCAAGGAGATCCTCCATTTTATCCTCACCATTAGATGCAGAATGGGTGAGAGCAGGATAACTTAGATAGTCTACACTATCCCGATCTTCTTCAGGGTAGGTTTCATCTATTTCTTCTATATAAAGGAGAATCTCCATTTCATCCTCCGATGCAGATGGTTCCAGAGGTTCAAAAGTAGCATTTGCTTCAAATGTAGGATCCATTTCCTCAGCTGGGTAAATTCCATGCACTTCTTCTATATCAATGAGAACTTTCTCTTCATCCATAAATTCAGGTTCAGGAGGATGCAGATGTTCAGGAATCATTTCTGTTAGAGTGGGCTCATATGGTACATCTGTAGAGTCGGGAGCCTCCATCTCTTCTTTATCAAGAAGATTATTCGCTTCCTCTATAAATATAGGTTCAGGAGGATGCAGCAGTTCAGGAACCACCTCTGTTAGAGGGGTATTATTCAGTCCACCTGCAGAGTCGGGAGCCTCTACCTCTTCTTTATCAAGAAGATTATTCGCTTCCTCTATAAATATAGGTTCAGGAGGATGCAGACGTTCAGGAACCACCTCTGTTAGAGGGGTATTATTCAGTCCATCTGCAGAGTCGGGAGCCTCCATCTCTTCTTTATCAAGGAGAACTTTCACTTCGTCCATAAATTCAGGTTCAGGAGGATGCAGACGTTCAGGAACCATCGCTGTTAGAGTAGGATCATTCGGTCCATCTGTAGAGTCGGGAACCTCCATCTCTTCTATATTAATGAGAACTTTCACTTCATCCATAAAATCGGGTTCAGAAGGATGCAGATGTTCAAAAACAACATCTGTTTGATGTGTATCACTCTGTACATCAGCAGGGTCGGTACCCTCCAACGCTTCTTTCTCTAAAAGATCATGCATTTCATCTGGATCAGATTTAAAAACAGTATTTGTTTGAGCTGTATCATTTGGTTTATCTGAAGATATAGCTTTAAAAGCTTGCTTGCAATCACCGGAATCCGCTGATTTGAAAACATGATCCGTTTCAGTAGGCTCCTCTATGTGGGAAACATGTTTTGAATCTTTACCATCCAATAAATCATGAAGATCACGGATAAAGTCGGTAGGTTTTTGTTGGTGTAATTTGGACGAGTCTTTTACATCAGCATATTTCTGTTGAATCTTTTCCTCATCTATATTCATATATCTTGGCGCAGTATTAAATTCTCTATCATCATTGCCTGATTGGTTGCGCTTTTTATTTCCACAAATCGAATTCTTACCTTTTGAGTCTGATTTGTATACAAGCGTCTGCTTAGAACTCATTTCCTTCATCTTACTATGATTAATCCATGGAGTCTTCATTGTTTCACCCCCAATCCAAACAATCGTCATTATATTTATTTATGCTTTATTTAAAATTTTGCCCCTGAATAATTCCGGATAATGAGAGTAGTTCTCTTGTGAAACATACGAGATATGCGGTAACTGGAGGTATGTAGCCGGTTTGTTTCTAGAAACAATACAATGTATAAAAACCATAATTAAGCCCTATATGATTGAATTTCCGTTTAGATTGTTTAATCGGGATTTGTTTGCATGTCATGATTCACATTGTTTACCTCTTATATAGAAAGCATTAAAACGAACCTGTGGCCGCATGGTTATGCAAAAAATAAAGCAAGCTGTAAAAAGGATGGGGCTTCTTAATTATTTCCTTTTTTTTGAATAGTGGGCTCTTAAAATAGGCCTCTCTTTGTCTACGAAAGCTTACTTAAATTCTCATCAATCATAGAAATATATTGGGTGATTAATATTTATTTTGTGCAATCTAGTAGCATTCTATTTTAATAAGTACATCATTTCTATCATAGGATAAGGATAATATCCCATTTTATATAGCCAGCTGAAAATCACAGGCTGGACACGATATTTTAGGATGAAGGGAGAGCTTACACATGGGAAAGGGTGAAGAAGGTCTGTTTTCTAACGTTGACTTTCAAAACATACAATCATCTTTATCGGACATAAAAAAGGAACTTGGATTTGAAAAAAACTATAGTAAAAAACATTGGGAAATTATTGAGGCAGCCATTCGGGTTTTCTCTGAGAAGGGATTTGCTGCTGGACGAACGAGCGAAATTGCCAAAGAAGCAGGGGTTTCAGAAGGAACCATTTTTAACTACTTTAAGACGAAGAATGATTTGCTCCAATCCATCATGATGCCTTTTTTTCTTTTTGTTTCTCGTCCGTTTATCCTAAAAGGGATCGAGTCCTTTCTGTCCTCCCGCCCTGAGACACCTGTAGAAGAGGGGTTAACGAAACTCGCCGTGGACCGTGTAAACCTTATTGAAGAACATCGCTGTCTGGTAAAGACGGTTTTTGCTGAAACGATGTTTCATCCTGAATTATTTACATCCATTCGAGATAAAATTTTCCCTGGTGTTGTAGAGGCAACGCAAAGGGTTTTCAATTCAGAGGTTGAAAACGGTACGTTTCGTAAAGTGGATAGCTTTGCAGCAATGAAAGTATTTCTTGGAATGATCTTTGTCCATACGATGATGAAAGAAATGTGTTCTGACCTTCAGGGATCAGAGGATGATGATGGAGCTATACGCCAAATGATTGATATCTTTCTGAATGGTGTGGGGACTGAAAAAGGCTTTGCTCCACAGAAGTAATAAAAGCAGAGGATACTCTATATATTGTATTGAGTAAGTACTCAATCAGGGTATTGGAGGTGATGGATATGGATCAGCCCAAAGGCTCCATGTATGAAATTGAGCGTATTAAGTCTCCGGGTATTCAAATGACGATTATTATTTTAGGAGTCTTTATGGCAATTTTAGACACCAGTGTCGTCAATGTGGCCATCCCTAAAATGGAGACGGCATTGAACGCCAATACAGATCAAATCCAGTGGGTTGTTACGGGATATATGCTCGTTCTGGGGGCGCTAATTCCCATTTCTGGGTGGTTAACGGATAAATTTGGAGCAAAAAAACTTTTTTTGTTTGCTTTAACCACCTTCACGATTGGATCTGCCCTATGCGGGCTTTCATGGAACCTTGATTCCATCATAACATTCCGTATTATTCAAGCGCTTGGTGGAGCCTTAATGCAGCCAGTAGCCATGGCGATGATCTTTCGTATTTATCCGCCAGAGCGCCGGGGCACGGTCATGGGGATTTTTGGGATCGCGATGATGGCGGCGCCGGCGTTTGGACCGGCACTAAGCGGCTATTTGGTGGAGTATTGGTCATGGCGTTACATTTTCTATCTAAATGTACCCATTGGGATAGTTGCAGTGATACTCGGTGTGCTGATGATGCATGAGTTTCCCCATAAAGTGAAAGGAAAGTTTGACATCCTGGGCTTTTTCTTTTCGGTCATAGGATTTGGGAGTTTATTATATGGGTTTAACGAAGTGTCTACCAATGGATGGGGTTCAACAAGAGTGGAATCTTTTCTTTTAGTCGGCGTACTAAGTTTAATCATTCTGGTCATTGTCGAGCTGAAAGTGAAGCATCCAATGATTCAATTGAAGGTTTTTAAAAACTATCAGTTTAACATTAGTCTTATCCTGATTTCAATCGTTAGTGTGTCAATGTTTGTGGGCATTTTTTTCCTACCATTGTATCTTCAAAACATCCGAGGTTTTAGCGCTGTGCGTACGGGCCTTTTTATGACACCTGCTGCATTGGCCTCAGCCGTTATTATGCCAATCAGCGGCCGGCTATTTGATCGTATTGGACCAAAGCCTTTAGGTGTCACCGGATTGATTATTGTGACAATCGCTACTTTGGGATTTACAAATCTGGGGATGAATACAAGCTCTGCTTCCATCCAATGGCTTTATATTCTTCGTAATGCAGGGATTTCGATGGCTATGATGCCTCTTATGACAGCAGGTATGAATTCGATTCCCTTTGAATTGACCAGCCAGGCCACCGCTATGAATAATACCATTCGGCAGGTTGCGGCTTCGCTCGGAACTGCCCTTCTTACGACTAATATGACCACTCAGTCAAAAATCGAGGCTGCTCACTTATCCTGGCAGGTAACGCCGACCTCACAGTCCGGTCATTTCTTAATGAATCTACAACAAATCATGCAGGCTCATGGTATGTCGCTTTCGCAAGCAAAATTGACTGCATTATCCTTGATGAATGGATTGATTCAGCAGAGGTCCATTGTAAAGGGGATGAATGATTCTTTCATGGTTGCAGCGATTTTAACGGTGTGTGGAATCATTTTGGTTTTCTTTTATCGGAAAAATCGCAGCCAAGAATCAAGTAAGCTCAATAGTAATGCGTAGCCGTCCATTCTAATGCAGCAATGAGTTTGCACTCCATTAAAACTAAAAGGAGGGGTACATCCTATGGAAAATTCTAAACGATTTATCCTTTTTAATGTTGTAGTGGTCTTGATTGTGGTGATTTTGGGATTTGCTATTTATTATTTTTATAATCAATCCTCGACCTATTTAAAGACAGATGATGCTCAAGTCACTGGACAGGAAATCACCATTGCAGCTCCAGCAGCAGGTAAGGTCGTTTCATGGAATGGAACAGCCGGTTCCAATTTTAAAACTGGAGATGAAGTAGGGCAAGTCCAAGAAACGAATGGAAATAAAACAGTAAATGTTCCAATCTCTATACCACAAGATGGAACCATTGTACAAAATGATGCGACCGCAAATGAGTATGTTGCACCGGGTTCACCACTTGCTTATGCCTATGACATGAGCAAACTAAACGTGACGGCGAACATAGATGAAACGGATATTCAGGATGTCAAAGTGGGAAATACTGTAGACGTTTATGTCGATGCATTCCCAGGTACGACAGTCTCAGGTAAAGTTGAATCCATTGGGCTTGCGACAGCTTCAACGTTCTCTTTACTGCCATCATCCAGTACAAATGCCAACTTTACAAAGGTGACTCAAGTGATCCCTGTTATTATTGAATTGAATAATATTCCAGGAGGGCTGGCACCTGGTATGAACGTAACGGTTCGGATCCATAAATAAGGAGTGTTCAGTTTTAAAAGGATATTTTTTGTTCAAGACCACGAAATTGTTTGTGGTCTTTTTCTTTTGCAAAATACTGTTATACATAGAGCATTTCCAAAATGTGTGATGTATCCATAAGAGGATCATGTTCATACAATGTTAATCACAGAAATAAGAATTTACTCAGGAAATGGGCAGTTACAATGAGAGTACTTAATTTGTGTCATTCACTGCCAAATAGATAGGCTTGATACAGTATTTTTTGATTAAAAGTCAGCATTAAATCCTCTTCGTTAATTTCATTGGACTATAAATTTTTGTCCGTCCTTATTTTTTTACACTGGACTTAAAAAGTTGCGTAAGGTAAAATGATAATAATATTAATGCTGTTTTTTCTGAAAATAAAAATTCCGTAGGTTTTGTTTACCTATTTTTTTGGTTTAAGGAAACAAATTTGTTGGTATCTAAAAGGGGGAGGAATCACAATGAGCGGGTTAGATTTAGGAGAAATAAGGAGGGAATCCCCGTCCTTGGAAGGCGAAAGCAAAACGGTTACAGCTGCCAGGGAAGCCATTTTAGGGGAAAGGAAAGGAATTAAGGCCATTTTGCCATTTTTGGGGCCTGCATTTATTGCCTCTATTGCGTATATCGATCCAGGCAATTTCGCAACGAATATTCAGAGTGGTTCTCAATTCGGTTATAAGATGTTGTGGGTGGTTGTATTGGCTAATTTAATGGCACTTCTGCTTCAAAACATGTCAGCTAAACTGGGGATTGCTACTGGGAAAAACCTGCCCGAGTTATGCCGGGATCATCTTCCAAAATGGTTAACATATGTCATGTGGATATTTTCTGAGGTAGCCGCTATGGCAACGGATATTGCTGAATTTTTAGGAGCCACTCTCGGATTGCATTTATTATTTGGGATTCCAATGATTTATGCAACGGTCCTGACAGGGATTGCAACGTACTTGATTTTATCTCTTGATAAACTGGGGTTTAGACCGTTAGAGAAGTTCATTGCTGCATTTGCCTTGCTGATTGGGCTCTGCTATATCGTGGAGACATTTCTTTCCAAACCCAGTATCTCACAAATTGCTTACCATAGTATTGTGCCTTGGATAGGAAATAAAGACAGTATCTTATTAGCCGTAGGCGTTATTGGAGCGACGGTCATGCCGCATGCCATTTATCTTCATTCCAGCCTTACACAAAATAGAGTCGTACCACGAAATAATATAGAAGCGGTTAAAATTAATAAATTCAGCACCAAGGAAATCATTATTGCCATGTCTTTTGCAGGTTTCATAAATCTTGCCATGATGTATATGGCTGCTTCCGTATTCAATACTACAGGTCATACTCAAATTGCCGATATTACAAGTGCTTATAAAACATTAACACCTTTATTAGGAGCTGCTGCTGCAAGTGTATTTCTCATATCGCTGCTTGCTTCCGGAATTTCCAGTTCTGTTGTGGGAACCATGGCTGGTCAGGTTATCATGCAGGGGTTTGTAGGATTCACCATCCCTCTTTGGCTTCGAAGAGTCATTACCATGCTGCCTACTTTTATCATCGTACTGCTGGGAGTAGATCCTACCCAGACTTTGGTGATTAGTCAAGTTGTCCTTAGTATTGTTCTTCCTCTGCCCATTATCGCCTTAATCTACTTTACAAGACGAAAGGATCTTATGGGCGTATTAACCAATAAAACGAGCACAACGGTTTTATCCATCATGTGTGCTTGTATCATTCTTATGTTAAATATCGTTCTCATTTACCAAACCTTTGCAGGCTAAGGATTGAATCAAAAATGGCTAAAGAGAAACTTTTATCAGTAGAGCTTCATTTGAATAGTTAAAAATACTCCTTTAGCTGGGGGAGATTTTAGCCGGAGTTTGGACTGTGAATGGATGTTCACCTTAATAATGAAAATGATAAAGTAGAGATTATTTAAAAAAGAAAAACACCCAAAACTCCTAGTTAGTTTGGTGGCCTGGAAGGTGAACATCTATCGTCAAATAAGGCTACAGCAGAAGTTTTTATGGACACACGTAATCAAGCACTAGTTGATCAAGAGCCAAATATCCTTGATATTACCCGAAAATGCAGTGAATATGGCAATGATCAAGTTGACCACTCAGCCTGTTCTATACGAAAACTTTAAAGACGCAGGTAAAGTGATCAACTTTTAGTAAATTCCAATCAAAAATGAGCCCTGTAGCCCATTTTTTGTAAAATCATACTAAAGTGAGCTGTCAAATTTGATAAAAACACCGGATGAAGCCCGTAATGACGGGCTTTTTTGATGAGAATTTATATTCTTGACAGGTGGTACTATTCTGTATTACTATATACTTGTAGTAAGTAATACTGAATATCTGTCACACATAATACCTGTGTTACAGAGTACTAAAAAAAATATAAGTGAAATACAGATGGAGGTAAAAAGTTGGAAAATATTACAGAAATGCTGAAAGGGGTGCTTGAGGGTTGTGTGCTTGAGATCATCAGCCGTGGCGAAACGTACGGTTATGAAATCACGCAACAACTGCGAGAACTTGGCTTCACTGATGTAGTTGAAGGCACCGTTTATACGATTACCATGCGTCTTGAGAAAAATAATCTGGTGGACATCGAGAAAAAGCCATCCACTAAGGGACCGCCAAGAAAATTTTACACTCTCAACGATGCAGGTCAAGAACAGCTTGAAGTTTTTTGGAAAAAATGGAATTTCATCTCAAGTAAAATTAACGAACTCAAAACAAAATAAAATCAAAAGGAGAATGAAAATGAGTATTTTTAAAAAAATTATCGAAAGTCTGGATGACAAGCGGGAATGGAAAGCAATGGAGGCGCGTGCGAAGGCACTCCCAAGTGAGTATAGTAACGCTTACAACGCTATCAAAAAATATATGTGGACCTCTGGTGGTATCACCGAATGGAAGGACATGAGCCGTATCTTTGGCGGAATTCTCGACCTCTTTGAGGAAGGTGCAGCGGAAGGTAAGAAAGTCACTGACCTCACGGGCGTGGACGTGGCCACATTTTGCGACAATCTAGTAGAGGATGCGATAACTTGGAGGGACAAATATCGCACGAAGTTAAATGATACGATTGATCGCGGCTAACGGGGAAACCCTAGTGAATTTTCTCTTAGCACCGAGCTTTAAGACTCAATCCCAAAAATATCGTTCGAGTATGCTACGTCTCAAAGGATAGAAAGGAGTATGATAAATGACTGAAAATATGATTGAAATCAAAGGTCTTGTCAAATCTTTCAAGGATAAGGAAGTCCTGAAAGGTGTGGACTTTGAAATAAAACAAAGTGAAATCTTCGCCCTCCTCGGTGAAAACGGTGCAGGAAAAACAACCACGATCAAAATACTTGCCACTTTATCAAAAATGACTGCAGGGACAGCGATTGTCAATGGCTTTGATGTGATAAAAAATCCGAATGATGTGAGAAAATCAATCTCGCTCACAGGTCAATTTACGGCTATTGATGAAATACTGACCGGCCGTGAAAATCTCATCATGATGGCAAAGCTTCGTCATCTTCCGCAGCCTAAAGGGATTGCTCAAGAAATGCTAGAGAAATTTGACTTGACAGAAGCAGCAGACCGTAAGGCTTCCACTTATTCTGGCGGGATGAAGCGTCGCTTGGATTTGGCCATGAGCTTTATCGGGGAGCCTGCTGTGATTTTCCTTGACGAACCAAGCACAGGGCTTGACCCAAAAGTCCGCCTTGAAGTTTGGGAATTGGTGCGTGATCTTAATAAAAATGGTGCGACTATTTTCCTGACAACACAATATTTAGAAGAAGCAGAAGCACTGGCTGATCGTATCGCAATGCTACACAAAGGGAATCTCATCGCTAATGCGCCTCTTGCTGAGCTGAAAGCAATGCTGCCTGAGGCAGAAGTCGAATACGTTAAAAAAGAACCAACCCTCGAAGAAATCTACTTGCACTTGACTGGTGAGAAAGGGGAAACAAATAATGACTAATTACGTATTTCAAGATATTGCCACCATGGCGAGTCGCTCGATGAAGCATATTTTTCGTAGTGTAGATACGATTATCACGGTGACTGTGATGCCAATTGCCTTTATGCTTATGTTTGTCTATGTGTTTGGTGGGGCTATCCATGCCGGAACAAGTGCTTCCTACGTAAAATACCTGCTACCAGGAATTTTGCTCCAGTCGATTGCGAGCGGGGTGGCCTACACCGCATACCGTCTTTTCATTGATGTGTCCAAAGGAATTTTTGAACGCTTCCATTCTATGCCAATTTCACAAAGTGCTGTACTCTGGGGGCATATTTTGACTTCGCTAGTCTCTAATGCGATCTCAAGTGTGGTGATTGTGCTGGTTGCTTTGGTAATGGGCTTTCGTTCATCTGCTGGTATTCTTAATTGGCTAGCAGTTGTTGGAATTCTCTTATTCGTTGTTCTTGCATTGACTTGGTTGGCTGTCCTTGCGGGACTTTCTGCAAAGACGGTGGACGGCGCGTCAGCCTTCTCTTATCCTCTAATTTTCTTGCCCTTTGTCAGTTCTGCTTTTGTCCCAACTGCCTCTATGCCTACACCCGTACGTATTTTTGCTGAAAATCAACCCGTGACAGCGATTGTCAACACGATCCGTGCCCTACTCAATAATCAATCGGTCGGAAGCAATATCTGGATTGCCCTCGCATGGTGTTTGGGAATTACTATTGTTGCATATCTCCTTTCCATGCGTGCCTATAGCAAACGTATCTTAGGGAATTAAGATAAATTACAGCCGCTATAAGCGGCTTTTTGTGCGACGGGCAATCGTGAAGGGCGTTGGTATGCCAACGTCCTTCGCTTCTTTTATATAAATTAGGTCATTCCGTTTTTTGGAATTTTTTATGTTACCCTTCCGATTAAACGGAAAATTCCATTTATTCGGAAGGGTAACTTTTGCATGTCTACCACTTATTTTTAAGACTATTTTGATTAGAATCAGTATAATAAGTCTCTTTATTTACGTATGACATTGAGCATGGTAAAGAGATTTTGTTACGTGAAAAATTAATGTTTTAAAAACTTATGTTTGGCATGAATTATGCATATTAAAAGAAAGAGGGTAAGAGGTCTTCTCATGAAGGGAGGGTAAGAGAACAAACGATTAAAATGATAACGCTTTCGAAAAAGGGTGTTCAATACAAAATAATGTTTAATTCAGTAAAAAAACTTTTATTAAAAGAATCATTTAGTCAGGCCTTATACAAAAATATTAAACTAGATGGGAGCCAAATAGTATGAGCGAAAGGATGCAAACATCAGGGGTAAAGGTTTATCTTATTGAAACCGTTATGTTTTTTACCTATGCCTTCTTTGCTGTTAGCTGGATTGCGGGAACTTCTTTAACTCCTCAAATCATGGCTTATTTTCATTTAAAAAGCTTTGCTTCCGCTACATTTATATCAAATGCCATTACAGTGGCGAAAATCATAGGAAACTTATTGGCTGCATGGTTTTTAGTGAAACTGCAGCCGAAAAAAGCCATTGCCCTTGCTTCCGCTTTAATTGTAATCGGAACAGGGATTGGAGCATTTGTTAGTGAGTTTTGGATGTTTGTGGCTGCCCGTTTTGTAATGGGATTCGGAGGAGCCTTGTTTGTAGTGTACTTTAGCCCGATGGTCATACGGTATTTTGATGCGAAACGCCGAGCTGCCATAAATGGAATCAATGCTGCTGCCTACAATATTGGAAGTATCATTGCTATGTTGATTGTTGCTCCGGTCGTTAGCCTTGTTGTTACTTGGCAGAACAGCCTCCTATTTTTTGCAGGCTGCAGTCTGGTCTTATTCATCCTTTGGTTGCTATTTGGAGAGGATTTTGAAGTGAATTCTTCTATATCTGCTAAACCAATCGAAAATGAACATCGTTATACATTCAAGGATGGAATGAAAGAGTCATTTAACTATATCCTTCCCTTTACGTATTGCGGGTTGCTTTTACTTTATATCGTCATTTTAACGATTTTTCCCATTTCCAATAGTGCTGCCGTCAACCCTAAAACACTAAGTACCGTTGTGGCACTGACCGGGGTTCTTGGATCAGCAGTTGGAATAGGGGTGGTAAGAAAAGTGGATAGACGATTACCGGTGCTTCGCTGGTCGGGATTATTAATGAGTGTTTCTGCGCTTGTCATGGTAATGACGAGTTCTGGCGCTGTTGCCTTAGTAATGGCTGCATTCTTAGGATTTCTTATGTTTTTGCCGATGACGGCTCTTGTCACCATTCCACAGGAATTACCCCATATGACTCCGGCAAAATTAACTGTCATCATGGGGTTCTTTTGGTCGTGTGCTTATTTGTTTGAATCCATCACCTATTATATCATTGGGTTAATTATTGATGCTTCAGGTTTTAAAGCGGCATTATATGTAGCAAGTGCTTTAAGTTTAACCTTCTTTATAGGATCTTTCTTATTACCGGAAACAGGGAAGAAGAAAGCGGGGGGGATGAAAAACTTAAGAAAAGAGGCGAACTAACATGGATATGCTTCATGTAGAGAAAAAACAATTTACAATTGAGAACTATACGCTGGAAAATGGAAAAAGCATCCCTGTAACCTTAGGTTACGAAACCTATGGGGAATTAAACGAGGATAAATCCAATGTGATTTTAGTCGCGCATTATTTTAGTGCCTCTAGCCATGCGGCGGGAAAATACTCTCCGGAGGATTCGGTTCCTGGGTACTGGGACGGCCTGATCGGTCCTGGAAAAGCTGTGGACACACGTAAATTCTTCGTTATTAGTACGGATAACCTAGCAAATGTTCAAGTCAAAAATCCCAAAGTCATTACCACTGGACCAAGATCGATCAATCCTGAAACAGGAAAGAGATGGGGACTCGACTTCCCACCCTTTACTTACCGTGATATGGCGGGGATTCAATATGAATTCTTAACGAAGCAGCTCGGAATCCATACCTTATATGCAGTCATGGGAGCATCTGCAGGTGGGTTTATATCCCTCGAGTGGGCGGTAAATTACCCAGAAATGGTAGAACGGATGATAGGAGTCATCACCAATCCCCAAAACCCCATCATTACGTCATTTAGTGTCATTCAACATGCCATGCGTGCAATTGCTTTAGATCCGAATTGGGAGAATGGTAGCTATGAAGAGGGAAAAGGACCTATAGAAGGCCTTCACCTCGCTGTGCAAATGATGAATGCAGGGGCTTTTACCCCGGAATTCTATGAACAGGCATATAAGCGAAATCATAACGAGCATGAAGCCTATCAGGATATAACCGTGCAGACTTCCTTTGAACAACAGCTGGCGAAGGACATTTCGTTAGGATCGTCATTCCTAGACGCCAGTCACTGGTACTATACATGCAGGGCAACGATGATACATGATTTGGCTTATGGCTATGACTCTTTGGAAGCCGCATTAAATAAGATGAATGCAAAAGTGTTGATGATTTCATGTACACGTGACTTATTGCAGCCTACAGTTTATAACCGGCACATGGTTGATATTATGAAGAAACAAGGAAAACAAGCAGAACTATATGAGTTTGAAAGTTTAAAAGGGCATATGGGCGGCATACTGGATCATCATTTGTTTAGCGATAAAATTGCTGAGTTTTTAAAGTAGAAGTCATTTCATACAAATACCCCCAGCTGACGAATAATCACTGGGGGTTAAGTTTTGCCAAAATATCATGTTCTCTTGGTTAATCGTTATGTAGAAATGAATCTTTTTAAGAGTGTATTTCCATGGAGGTTCTTGAGAGAAGCGGCCGGCCGTTATGCCATATTACGCTCACGGGAAGCTCAAAAAACTCCGAAAGCAGGTCAGCTGAAATCATCTCACCGGTCTCTCCGGAAGCAAAGACCTGTCCTTTTTTTAATAGCAATGTTTTATTGAAAATTGGCAAAATTTCTTCTACATGGTGAGTGACATAGATGATGGTAGGCGCATTGGATTTCTTTGCAAGCTCTCCAATGGATTCCAACAATTGTTCCCGAGCAATAAAATCCAAGCCATTTGTGGGCTCGTCAAGTATTAACAATGAGGGATCTGCCATTAAAGCACGTGCAATTAGAACCCGTTGTTTTTCTCCTTGGGACAATGTTTCGTATTCTCGATTGGCATAGTCTATGCACCCAAAATCCCTGAGGAGGTCCACTGCCTTTTTTCTCATTTCATCTGTCGGTGATTCATACAGGCCAATGGAAGCAAATGCTCCGCTTAGCGTCACTTCAAATGCATTATCATTTTGGTAAAATTTCTGCTGCAGCGATGAAGAAACAAATCCAATCTGTTTACGAAGCCGTTCTGCAAGATACGTCTTTCCAAATTCCAGCCCCAAAACGCTTATTTTTCCTTTTGTTGGATGATAATAAGCATTGAGCAGATTTAAAAGGACTGATTTTCCAGCTCCATTGAGTCCAAATAGGACCCAGTGCTCGCCTTTTTCAATCTGCCAGTTAATGTCCTGCAGAATCGAAGTTCCATTACGCTTTATAGAAACATGTTCTAACTTCAAAACCATTTTTATGACTCCCTTCTTTTCTTTTTGTATCAATTTTTGCTGATGTTGTTTAAGCTTCAATTAATGAAAGTCTCTTTATTGAATTACTAAAGTTGTTGTTATTTTTTTTAGCAGAAGAAGAATGTGGAAGCATAGAGGAAGCTTAATCATTCCTTTTTTTATTTTTCAGATTTATATGAATGTATTTGATTATATGATAGATTAAGTTGAATTTCTACATTTTGATAAAGTGTATAAAAACAGGACAAACATTGTTTATGAAAAATAGACGTTAGGAAAAAAAGGGGGGGAATGAATAAGATGACCCCTTTAGAATATAAAAATCATCATCTTTGAGCGGCCTAACCTTTTTAAAATGTCCTTTAACAGGGTACATTTTAAAATCTGGATAACCTTATACTACAAACGGGGGCGTTTCTTTAATAAGGAGACGTCCCTTTTCATTTAAGAAAGAGAAATTTTTAGACAAGTAAAGTCCTACAAAATGCCTAAATGTTGTGTAAAAAGAGGCTTTCTAAGTAACCAACGAATAGGTAGAGGATGCAGTATATTTACTGATCCTCTTTCAATTTTAATATAAAGCTTTCCCTTCTTCAGGGTCATGGGTTTTTTCTATGGTCATGCTTCGCTCTCAATCGCTTAATATCCTCTATAGGGGGATAACCAAACATTCGAGAATATTCCCTGCTGAATTGAGAAGGACTTTCATAACCAACCTTGAAGGCAACGTCAGCAGCATCTGTTGACTCAAAGAATAACAAATGGCGTGCTTTCTGCAGTCTCATTTGTTTTTGGAACTGAATAGGGCTCATAGAGGTTACCTCTTTAAAGTGCCTATGAATCGAAGCAATACTCATAGTCGCTATTTCCGCAAGTTCCTCAATCTTTAAAGATTTGTCATAGTTAACCTTGATATGTTCTATCACGTCTCTGATTCGATTTGTAGAGCTTCCTTCTATAGCAATTTGTTCTAGCATAGTCGCATGCTGTCCTTGAAGAACCCTATATAGAATTTCCTTCGTAAATAAGGGGGCAAGTACTGGAATATCTTTTGGATTATCTAACAAATTAGCTAATCTTAATACCGCATCCAACAGAGATAGCTCTATCGGACTGACATACATGGCTCGCTTAGAGTTTTCTTGCCTTCCCGCTGGAATTACTGAATCACTTAATACCTCTAAGATCTGAATTGGTGAAATCTGAAGAGCTAGAGCCAAATACGGTTCGTCAAAAGAGGCTGTCGTAACCTGCGATTTCACCGGCAGGTCAACGGATGAAACTAGATAATTGGTAGGACCACATTTAAAGCGCTCCTGTGCAAGCAATACCTCCTTTGCTCCTTGAACAATAATGCATAAGGAAGGATTGTAAAAAACGTGTCTTAGATCGGTAACATTTGAGCGGCGAATAAAATATAAAGGTGGAATAGCTGTCGAGTGAACACCATCCTGTTTTGAATAACGCTCTATCAGTTTGGCAAGGTCGTCCTTCAGTTGGTATATTCGATCAGACATAAGATTCTCCTTGTTTTCATCCTTGATAGTTCCATTATAATACATTTGGTCTGTTGAATAGGTTTGTGAGATTATTAGGCAATCATTTGAGACAAATGGGATATCAGTTCCTTTTTCAATTGTTGCATAATTAAATAGAACATAACAAACAACACTTGAAACTAAAGTCTGTACTTTTCTGATTTGAAGAATCATGACGTATTACATTTTAAAAAGAGGGGGGCTAGCCTTTTTTAAAACGAAAAAAAACTATTTTGTTTGAATTTCGATTATATTGAAATGCCTATACTCAGTTTTGGTGTTTTTCAAATACAAGATGAAAAAGAATGTATACAAGCTGTTTATGACGCTATTATGGCAGGTTATCGTCTAATTGATAACGCTGCCTCTTATCTAAATGAAGAAGCGGTAGGCAGAGTTATTAAGCGGAATGAGATAGTTGGGAGGGGATTTTCATGCCCAATCATGAATTGATTAAAACACCGTTTGGCGCGACGTCAACCGCCATGGAAGTCATTTCTGGAATTGATCTTCAAGGTCAAACTGCTCTTGTGACTGGCGCATCCTCCGGCATTGGTATTGAGACGGCGCGCGCCCTGGCACATGCTGGCGCGAACCTAACGATTACGGTACGTAATGTCGAGGCGGGTCGGCGGGTCGCGAAAGACATCATTGAGACGACCGGGAATCGAAATGTGCATTTGGAAAAATTAGATTTGGTTGACCAATCATCGATAAAGTCCTTCGTTTTTTCTTGGACGGGCCCGTTACACATTCTCGTCAACAACGCAGGCGTAATGGCAACACCAGAATCCCGAACGCCGGAGGGGTGGGAGTTACAGTTCGCGACCAACCATTTCGGACACTTTGCTTTGGCGTACGGACTCCATGGTGCGCTCGCATCTGCTGATGGGGCCAGCATCGTATCGGTGAGTTCGGCAGGTCACCTCCGATCACCAATTGTATTTGATGACATCCACTTTCTCCATCGCCCCTACGATGCACTTCTTGCATACGGCCAGTCCAAGACGGCCACCATTCTGTTTGCTGTTGAAGCCGCAAAGCGCTGGGCAGAGGACGGAATCTCTGCTAATGCTGTAATGCCAGGGGCTATTAGGACTACTGGCGTCGAAAATTTGGCACTGAGTGCTGAACGGATTGCAAAGCTCGAATCTTCAAGGACTTCAGGAAACGAGATCGTTTGGAAATCTCCCCAACAGGGAGCAGCGACCTCAGTTTTGGTCGCCACACATCCCTTGCTTAACGGCATAAGCGGGCGTTATTTCGAGGATTGTAACGAGGCGGGCCCAGCTATTCCTGGTATTATGAGTGGCATCGCATCCTACGCGTTAGATCCAGTTGCAGCAACGCGGTTGTGGGAACTGTCAATGAGTGAACTCAAGTTATCTTGATCGTTGGTATATTAGAAAGGACAGGAGGTCTCTGTGAGGGCCTTAGTTACTGTAATCTTATCCAATCTAAGCTACAATTTTATCCGCACATTAAGCGAATTTACAATCATAGGAGAATAAAACGCCTATTGAATTCGGTATATGTATCAGCCTTACTTGGAATTCAACGACGATTGCGGTATTCGGTTATTCAACAAACGGGGGTATTCCTTTAATAAGGGATGCTCTTTTTTTATTTAGGTAAAGGGGCAGGGAGTGAAAGAAGGTATAGTAGTTCGGAAAATAGAATGTGTCATATATACGATTCATTCTTAGTTTTAGGGAGACGGGGAAATTATGAAACTACCAGTTAGGATCAATAACAAATATGAAAAGCTAAACAATTATGTAGCTTCTATACAGGATATGACTAAAACGAGCGGAGCGGCCTCTTTAATCATTCAGAATGACTGTATTGTAAATGAATGGTATCGTGGATCCTATGAGGTCGATGGCCTAAAGTGCCCAATTACACCTAACTCACAGTTTAATGTAGCTTCAGTTCGCAAATCGTATCTGGGCTTTGCTATTTCGGTGGCTGTCCAAGAAGGTAGAATTAATAACATCGATGAACCAATAACTTATTATTTACCTGAATTGGATAAAGATTTATTTAGAGGAACTACTATTCGACATCTGCTCACACATACTGATGGAGTAAGATACACTGAACGTCTTTTTACCGTAGGGACAGATTGGGCTTACAATAATTGTGGAGTAGATTTATTGATTCTACTAATTATGAAATTATACGATTGTTCTTTAGCACAACTCTTGGAAGAAATAGTATTTCGGCCCCTAGGCTTAAAAGAAACGGGATGGAGAAAAAATAGAAATGATAATCTCGTATGGCAAGATGAATCATACTTTAGTACAACAGGTACGGAAGCTAATTTATTTGTAAGTGCAAGGGAACTCGCGTATTGGGGATATTTACATTTAGTTAAGGGTAAGATCCAGGGAAATCAAATTATTAATCCGAATATATTTAAACAGGCCATAAATTTACAATCTCCTGCAAATTTATCAATAGCGCAACCTAGAAATGGTTTTTTGTGGTTTGTACAGGACCAGCCAAATTCAAATACTGAAATCGGGGAATTATTGCCGACAGGAACGTTTCAAATTTTAGGGATTACTGGTTGTATATGTTTGGGCATTCCTCAACAAAATGTTGTTGCTGTACGTATGTATAACCAAAAAGGAACTAAGTATGATTATCTTAGAGATATTAAAACTTGGGGGAACCTTGTTCTAGAATGTGCAAATTCTCACTGGACTATGGAATGATAGAGCTATTGATATAACAGTCATTGTTGCTACACTAACGGGGCGGTTTAGTGAAAGAAGGACAATATGATAGGAGGTATTTAAAGTGGAAAGAATTATTAAAGAACTTTTTAATAAAGATATTGATTTGATTTTAAATTTTCTTAAGAAGGATTGTAAGTTTAATGGATTAATAATTAGCGATTTAGAGGCTGAAGGCATTAACCCAAGTTTCGTTAGTGTATATGGGGAGTTTGAACAGGTTGAATTAAAGGCAATCCTATTATGCTTTAAAGATAAAATTGTGTATTATTCCAATGAACATAGAGAGGTTCAAATCTTTATAGAAATTATAAAGAAAACAAATATAAATAGAATGAACGGCAAGAAAGACCTAATTGAAAATTTTAAGCCTTTCTTGGATATTGAGTTTGAGAGTATTTCTTACATTTCACAAATGTCTGCCATTGAAACTGAAATTAGGAAAAATGATATAGACATTAAAGAAATACAAACCCTTGATGACTGTTATCGACTCTATAATTTATATAGCCAGGTTAATGAGTATTCTTTTATGGTTTCTGATAAGGAGAAATTCGTCATAAATCAAGTGAACATAATAATAACGTACACAATAGAACGTATTTTGCCGAAATCGATGGAGAGATGGTATCAACTGCTTCAACTCAGGCAGAAAAAAATAATATTGCCATTTTAGTAGGTGTTGCCACTCCCCCTCAATATCGGGGTAAAGGTTTTGCTACAAGAGTAGTTGCAAAATTGTGTAACGACGTAATTAACGATGGGAAAGTAATTTATCTATTTTATAATAATCCTACCGCGGGTTCAATTTATAAAAAGATTGGATTTCAAGAGGTAGGCGAGTGGATGGTAATGGGGTTCAAAGTGTAAGGGTTAGTACCCTTATTAACAGGATGTTTGTCGAGAATGTGCTTTAGACGAATAGGAGCAAGAACTTAGGATATCTGTCTGTCATTTCAGGTAGCCTTTTTTTGTGTGCTAAAGAGGTGGGTTAGTTCAACAAATATCTATAAAGAACCAGGTGTGAAGAAAAATAACAATTTAAGGAAAACACAATGTCAATACAATGAATTAAGGGGTATAATAAAACTAAATAATTGATGCTGTATAGGGGGTGGTCTAATGATGAGACATCATTCTATTCGTTCGATTATCGCATATTGCAAAAAAGCTACACTAAAATCACTGGCGATACGAATGAGAATCGAAAACAATGCATTTCGGGTCATTGATTCATCAGGGCTTGAACCACATAAAGAGGAACTCCAAGAGCCTTAAATTAAGGATTAGCCTGAATGAAGAAAAAACAATTTAAAGGCAGTGAATTAGTTAATACAATGAGTTTAGGGATAAAATAACCTTAAATAAGGTTGGTGGTATTAATGCGTTCATTTATTCATCGTTACTTCAAATCTCTAGGTAATTTGTTCGGAGAATTTGCTTTTTTTTGACACTTGCTGATTTGGAAAAGGAAAAAATCGGTCTAGATATTACAAATAAAAATTATTGACTGCCTTTTTGGCAGTTTTTTGTGTGACGGGCAGTATAGAACATCCGTCTTCAACTAAAGCTCCCTATAGTTTAAGTACAGTTCTTCACAAACTTTATTAGATCACAAACAAACACCGCGATGCTTTTTTAATGTTATGTGGAATGCTGTTTAGCTTGCTTTTTCAAGTTTTGTTCTTCAAAACAGAACCCGTTACCCAAATGGGTGCTTTTTTTGTTAGAAATCATCCTTTAAAGATAATCAACACAGTTTTTGTTATCTATTTCTAAGTATCTTTCTAAGCAACAAAGAGTTATCAATCTCTCCAGGCAATGAATGGTGACAGGATATCCTTTAAGTTATGAGTCCTGCAAGGAGTGAAAGTGTTATATAGAAAGGAAAAAGGAAGCATGATTAACTTAAAAAAGAGGTCTTCCTTTTAGAATCTTGCAGATTACAAGGTCCTAAGAAAGGAAAACCTCAAACTACACATTTACTTTTCTTATTCCTTCTATTGCTTCAAAAGACTTGAAACCTGTTTAATCCTTATTTAAAACGGAGTGCTTTCTTCCATAACTAAAGTAAATGACCAAACCAATGACAAGCCAAACAAGGAAACTGATCCATGTGATAGAAGGCAGCTGAAGAATTAAATACCCACATGAAACGAAAGCTAGCAAAGGAATCCAGGGTACAAGAGGGACCCGAAAGCCGCTTTTTGGTTTTCCTTGTGTTTTACGTAAATACAAGATTCCGATTGACACTGACATGAAAGCGAAAAGGGTGCCTATATTGGTTAGCTCTGCAAGTTTTCCAAGGGGAATCAGCCCTGAGAAAATGGAAACCAAAACGCAAGTAATCCATGAATTAAGGACTGGCGTTTGTTTTTTCTTATCTACTTTTGAGAACATCTTTGGAAGTAAACCATCACGGCTGATGGCGTAAAACAGACGGGTTTGTCCATAAATCATAACCGTTAATACAGTCGTAATACCTGCAATGGCACCTAATGAAATAAAACCGGCCGCCCAGTTTAGATGAACATAGTTCAGGGCAAAAGCAACAGGATTCTTCACATCCAGCATGTGAAAGGGAACAATACCAGTCAGTACAGCTGAGACGGCTACATATAAAAGGGTACAAACAACGAGAGAAACAATGATTCCAATAGGCATATTCCGCTGCGGATTTTTGACTTCCTCTGCTGCAGTCGAGACCGCATCGAACCCAATATAAGCATAAAATGCAGTGGCAGCGCCAGAGGTTATGCCGGTAATGCCAAATGGCATAAACGGATGCCAGTTTGCAGGCTTAACATACCACACTCCCACAGAAAGAAATAAAAGAACCACTGCTATTTTAATCATTACCATGGTGGCATTAAAGCGTGCTGATTGTTTTACTCCTTGTGTTAATAAGAAAGTGACCAATAATGTAATGCCAATAGCAGGCACATCAACAAGAGTGCCATTTGCCGGATTAAAGGCGCTTGAAAATATTTTTGGAAAATGAATTCCAAATCCAGCCAGTAATCCTTGGAAATATCCCGACCAGCCACTGGCTACCGAGGCGCAGGCAAACCCATATTCCAGAATTAAATCCCATCCGAGAATCCAAGCGATAAATTCCCCAAATGTAGCATAGCTGTATGTGTAGGCACTTCCGGATACAGGGACCGTTGATGCAAATTCTGCATAGCAAAGGGCCGCAAATACACACACCAGCCCGGAAATAACAAAGGAGATGATGAGGGCAGGTCCCGCATGCTCTGCAGCTGCGACACCAGTGAGTACAAAAATACCGGTCCCTATGATTGCGCCAATCCCCAGCATGGATAAATCAAAGGCCCCTAATTCCTTTTTCAGCTTAACGTCCTTTTGTCCTGTTTCCCTGATTAAATCTTCAATCATTTTCTTTCTAAATAAATCCATTTTTAATACTCCTCATACCATACGATAAATTAATTTAAAAAATTAGAAAATTTAAATGATAGTACATTTTTGAAACAACAACGTTTTTAATCATATAACGCCATTTTGCAAAAATCAATTCAAAAATGATTTCTGTTTTCATTTTTTTATTAGTGTGCAAACCTGGTGTAACATAAAGATTCTCATGGAGAAAAAATAGAACCAAAGAGAACGTATAAGATACCAGCTTATATCTGTTCTCCCTGGCAAATAAGCAATAAGATATAAAGAATTATTCTGCTGCTTTCTCTGTTTTCATTTTTCTTTTCATTCTTACAAAGGCGACGAAATCGATTATTTCTTCAGGGGTCAGGGGTTCACCGTCTACCAAGAGGTTATTATAATGCCTATCTAGCATTTCCGTAACCTCCAGCGACTTTTGGCTGTCGCTTGTTTTATCCAGGATAAAATCAACCGTTGTTTGAAATAAATCTGCCATTTGGGACAATGCTTGGAGCGAGGGTTCCCGGTAGCCGGATTCGTAACCCGCATATGTACTTTTCGCTATCCCAAGCTGATCAGCCGTTTCTTGTAAGGACCATTTTCGATTCTTTCTTAATTCGGATAAACGTTCTAGCATGCTCTCAAACTCCATTTTCAGAATAGTGGACTCATTATATCATAGTAAAATAGGCAAGACTAGAAAAAAGTACGCGAAACGAATACAATGTCATTGATTTTTTTTAATAAAGTTCTATAATAGCAAGTATAAATACGCATTACGCGTATGTCGATTATTCTCACTATGGAGATGTTGCTATGAAAAAAATTCTATTATTAGCTACAGGTGGAACCATTGCATCTGTAGAAGGAAACGAGGGGCTTGTTCCTGGGTTATCTGCTGAGGAGCTGCTTCAATTTTTACCAGATTCAACCGTTGGTGTGAAGATTGACGGAAAAATTTTAATGAATATTGATAGTACGAATTTGCAGCCTGAGCATTGGGTGACCATTGCGGATGCTGTTTACAAGCATTATGATAAGTACGATGGATTTGTGATCACCCACGGAACAGATACACTAGCTTATACATCCTCCGCACTTTCTTATATGCTTCAAGGTCTGGACAAGCCGGTTGTTTTGACAGGTTCACAGGTTCCGATTAGCTTTAAAAAAACGGATGCAAAGAAAAATGTTGAAGATGCCCTCCGTTTTTCCTGTGAAAATATTGGCGGGGTCTACATCGTTTTTGATGGCCGGGTGATTCTCGGCACAAGGGCCGTGAAAATGAGGACAAAAAGCTATGATGCATTTGAGAGTATCAACCATCCATATGTGGCTTCGATACATAATAAAGAGGTCAAGTATCATTGGAAGCCTATATCTGATCAACAGACACTCTCTATTAACACAAATCTGTGTACCGATGTCTTTTTAATGAAATTATATCCCGGGACTAAACCGGAAATATTTGATTGCTTGAAAGAGTTGTATAAAGGGATTATTATTGAAAGCTTTGGAAACGGCGGTCTCCCATTTGAAGGGAGGAATTTGCTTGCCAAGCTTCAAGAGATGACGAAAGCGGGGATTGCCGTCGTCATTACAACTCAATGTCTGGAAGAAGGAGAAGACCTGCTTTTATATGAGGTTGGACGCAAGGTAGCAGAACAGCAAGTCATTCTGTCAGGGGATATGAATACAGAAGCAATTGTGACCAAATTAATGTGGGTGCTCGGACAGACAGATTCATTAGAGCAGGTAAAGGAAATTTTTGAAACTCCGATATCAGGAGATTTAACCATACCCTCAGATAAAGTGGATTAACCTTGAGTTTAAAATATTGCTTAAATAGAGGAGAGCAGAAATGATGTCAGTCAGCAACAGTCTTATGCGAACAGAAAAGGATTTTTTAGGATCAAAGGAAGTTCCGGCAGAAGCCTATTATGGAATCCAAACCCTTCGTGCGGTAGAAAATTTTCCTATCACGGGCTATCGGATTCATGAGGAATTAATTACAGCCATGGCGGTTGTAAAAAAAGCAGCTGCTCTAGCAAATATGGACGTAAAGCGCCTTTACTCCGGTATTGGTGAGGCGATTGTACAGGCTGCAGATGAAATGATCCAAGGACAATGGCATGATCAAATTATTGTCGATCCCATTCAGGGAGGTGCCGGTACATCCATCAACATGAATGTGAATGAGGTGCTGGCAAACCGTGCGATTGAAATATTGGGAAAAGAAAAAGGGAACTACTTTCATTGCAGTCCCAATACCCATGTCAATATGTCCCAATCCACCAATGACGCATTTCCCACTGCCATTCATCTGGCAGTGCTAACACTTTTAGAAAAGTTATTGCTTACAATGGAAGATATGCATACCGTTTTTCTGCAAAAGGCTCAAGAATTCAATCATGTCATTAAAATGGGGCGTACTCACCTGCAGGATGCAGTTCCAATTCGGCTTGGACAGGAATTTGAAGCGTATAGCCGTGCGATTGCCCGTGACATTAAGCGGATTAAACAATCAAGACAGCACTTATATGAATTAAATATGGGAGCCACCGCTGTTGGAACGGGATTAAATGCTGATCCACGGTATATTGAGCTAGTCATTCAATACCTAGCTGACATTACCAGTCTTCCTTTAAAGGGTGCTGAACATCTTGTCGATGCTACCCAAAACACAGATGCTTACACAGAAGTATCTGCCTCATTAAAAGTGTGTATGATGAATATGTCTAAAATTGCGAATGACTTACGGTTAATGGCATCAGGTCCAAGAGCAGGTTTAGGTGAAATTACATTGCCTGCCCAGCAGCCCGGTTCTTCGATTATGCCTGGGAAAGTCAATCCTGTTTTACCTGAGGTAATTAATCAGGTGGCCTTCCAGGTCATCGGAAATGACCATACGATTTGCCTTGCCTCTGAAGCGGGCCAGCTGGAACTAAATGTAATGGAGCCTGTATTAGTGTTTAACTTGCTGCAATCCATCAGCATTATGAATAATGCCTTTAGGGTGTTTACGGATCGTTGTTTAAAAGGAATAAAAGCCAATGAGGAAAGATTAAAAGAATATGTAGAAAAAAGTGCAGGGGTTATTACAGCAGTCAATCCCCATATCGGTTATGAAGTAGCAGCCCGAATTGCAAGAGAAGCGATTATCAGTGGTGCACCAGTCCGGGAGCTTTGTTTAAAATATGATGTGCTTTCAGAAGAGGAACTGAATCTGATTTTAGATCCTTATGAAATGACGCATCCTGGCATTGCTGGAGCCGTTTTACTGGAAAGAGATTAGGTTGATAGACTAAAAGAGTGGATATGGGTCTTATGATGTCGTTACAGATTTTTTATTTATGCTATACTTGAATAATATGAGAAGTGGAGTAAATCAAATTTTTCGGTTAATTCTTACAAGGGGTGATTTTTTCTTGTATTGAAAAGAATGGGAAATCTGCATTTTATCCACTTTTTTTATCATATCAATTGTTGCAGCAATTCACGGAAAAGGGGAAGCATCATGGGGAAAAAAGAATTGAATAGAGGCTTGCAGTCACGGCACATACAAATGATTGCCTTGGGAGGGACCATTGGGGTTGGGTTATTTATGGGCTCTGCCAGTGCGATTCAGTGGACAGGTCCGTCTGTCCTTTTAGCGTATATGATAGCCGGAGTTTTTATCTTTTTTATTATGCGTGCAATGGGAGAAATGCTATATCTTGAACCAAGCACAGGTTCATTTGCTACATTTGGGTACAAGTATATTCATCCAATGGCAGGATATCTGGCTGCATGGAGCAACTGGTTTCAATGGGTGGTTGTGGGGATGTCGGAAATCATTGCAGTTGGGACCTATATGCAGTATTGGTTCCCGAATTTGCCGGCCTGGATTCCAGGATTAATTGCCTTTGTCATACTTGGAGCAGCCAACTTAGTTTCTGTGAAATCATTTGGCGAATTTGAATTCTGGTTTTCGTTAGTCAAAGTCATCACCATTGTATTAATGATTCTAGCAGGATTGGGAATTATCTTTTTTGGGTTTGGGAATGGCGGAACGGCCATCGGATTATCAAATCTTTGGAAACATGGTGGGTTTTTTACAGGCGGCTGGTCAGGATTCTTTTTCGCTTTATCCCTTGTCATTGCAGCCTATCAAGGGGTTGAATTAATTGGAATTACAGCGGGAGAGGCGAAAGAACCGCAAAAAACATTGACAAAAGCCACTCAAAGTATTATCTGGCGTATTTTAATCTTTTATATTGGTTCGATTTTTGTCATTGTGACAGTCTATCCATGGAATCAGCTTCATTCCTTGGGCAGTCCGTTTGTTGCCACTTTTGCAAAGGTAGGGATTACCGTAGCGGCTGGCATAATAAACTTTGTGGTCATTACGTCAGCCATGTCAGGCTGTAACAGTGGTATTTACAGCGCAGGCCGCATGCTTTATACATTAGGAGTAAATGGACAAGCACCAACTGTCTTTACCAAGCTTTCTAAAAATGGCGTTCCATTATTAGGTACGATTGGTGTCCTTGTTGGTCTTGCAGTAGGCGTTGTTTTAAGCTATATTGCACCCAAAAATTTATTTGTCTATGTATACAGTGCAAGTGTACTTCCTGGAATGATTCCTTGGTTTGTGATTTTGATAAGCCAAATACAATTTCGAAAAATGAATGATGCGAAAGGGATCACACATCCTTTTAAAATGCCTTTTGCGCCTTTATCAAACTACATCACCATTGCTTTTTTAGTGATGGTATTGATTGGTATGTGGTTTAATAAGGACACACGTGTCTCCCTTATTGCAGGGATTGTCTTCTTATTCGTCATTTCCATTAGTTTTTTTGGTTTTAAAAACAGGCAGCAAAAAGTCGGCAATTCGGTTCGTTTGTAGTTTGAATAAGTTCTTTTTTGGAGAGATACATAGTAAAAGACAGATCAAAAAGCAAAATTTTGGTCTGTCTTTTTCTCTTATTCACAGGGGTAGCTTTGATTACAAATATACTGTCGAAGAGAGTTTGAATTCAATAAAACCGCTATTTAACGGGATAAGAATGTATGTGCGTTTTCGCATCTGGTCCTTTGGAAGTACAGGGAACTGAAAGGGGATTATGAATACTAAAAACTAGGCACCTCAACCACCATGCTATCAAATAAGTTTTCGCAATAAATGGTATTACACACATTTTTATGAAGTATACTTTTGTACAAACCAATATTAATATTTCAACATTTAATACCATTAGTTACTAGTGGAAAAGGTGATGAAAATATGAGCATTGATGACAAAAATCTTGATCAGACAATAACGCTTCGCATCGTTAAAGAAGATGGGAGAGAAGTTACTGTTGGGAATCTTGCTGACAAACCGAAAATTGTGATTGTTATTAATAACCAATTTACTAGTGCACCTAACACGACACAAATAGCCAGTGGAGCCGGGCGAAACAGTGCAGCTGGGAACAATGCAGCAATTGATTCCTCGAATACAGAGCAGCAACAAGGTGTAGGCGCTAATGGGAAAGCAAGCAATACAGGCATGAGTGGAGACCAGGTTGAACGTCATAAAACGGAAAAAGAGCATTCTGAACATGACGAAGAAATGGTCATTGTCATAAGTAATCAAATTAATACAACACCCACAGAACAAGCTAGTGCTACTCAGGTGGCAAGTGGCGGTGGAAACGACAGTGCAGCAGGAACGAACGCCGCTATTGAAAGTTCTAATACTAAACAGCAACATGCAGTAGGTGGAGATGGTAGAGCTGAAAATTCGGGTGAGGATGGCGACCAAATTGAAAAAACCTTCGAATAATGAATTAAATAGAGTAATTTGAATCCTCATCAATCAGTTTTACCGAAGCTATCCTTATGGTTTGGGGTAGCTTTTTTTATATTCTTGTAGGGGGCTCTCGTGCTAACATTTTTGCAATTTAGATGAACTTGAAAAAGATTAAGAAAAAAAAGAAGCGTCTTAGGACGCTTCAAATTTATTTTTGGTTAGGGATTGAAATCTATGAATTAGCTTGTCTAATTTATTACTATATTTAATCGTTTTTGGGTGAGTGTACCCAGTCTCTTTTTCAGAATATATTAGTTTTTGTTTTAAGTCGAAAATTTGATTTTTAAATTTGACTGTTTCTCTTAATATTGTCATTGAATGTGCTCCTAAGATGTTGATAGGACTTTATTATCACATGATTTTATTAAGAGATTATGGAGTTAATGTAAAAAGTAAAAACAAATGAAAGAGGCTTTGTATGAGATGAGATACATATTATCAAAAAAGGAAGTTACATTGCTCTCTGAACATTAGTTAACGCTCCTTTCTGTCCACAATGGTTTAACACCACATTGTAGGCTTACTCACTTTAGTTGATAACTACTGCTTGTCTCCCCATTTGTACCCAAGCAGCTTCAAAAGAAGTGCGATTCAATCGACGGTTTTTATAACCATATGGATCATTTACATATACATAATACTTGCTATAACCCGTTAACAAAACACTGTGTTCGCTGAACGTGACGCGAATGGTCCCTTGTGGCGTATACCAATATTGAAAATTATATACAGGTGCAAAGCTAGTTGTGGTAATGACCCAGACAGGGGAACCTTCATCTATCTTCTTGTAGATGTCCGTTATTGAGCGACCAGTTAAATCTTGGGCGCGACGCCCTACGTACCGTTTCGTCAAGTTATAAATTGGTTGATGATAAACTGCTAAACCAGGTCCGTGTACCATATCTCCTACGAAACCTACATTTGGGTTACCTCTTAAGCCATTGTTATACCGAAACGGTACATAAGAAACTTGGTTTGCCAACTGAAGTTTGTTAACATTCACACTGTTGTAATTCATCATCATTGTTAAACTTGTAATCTCACAACCGTTATATAACCTTGGAGCTGCTAATTGGTTGAGGATCGGAACATTTAATGGGTTGGACGTTTTGGCTGCTGCTTGCGTTTGGCTAGTTGTTAACCAGAAGAGCAAAAGGACAATAAAAATGAGCGGTTTTTGGATGTTTCTATTCAACATAATCTCTCCCTTTGTTTTTCTACCAATATATATTTATACCATTCAAGAATGAAGAAAAAACTTAATTTTGAGTTTTTTGGTAATTTTTTCTTATGTTACTATTAATAGTTGGAAACAATGTGAAACTATAGTAGTGGTGATGCTATAGGGGAAGGAGCTTAATTAAGACGTAGTATCATTCATACTGGCTTGTTCGAAGATAGAAACTTTGCATACCATTAATATACTTACTTGGATTAATTGTGGGCTTGGCTTGGTTGGTATTTTTACAAAAAGGATTAAAAAAAGAGATGGAAAATTTCTTACTCTAACGTATGTGTTTAAAATGATTTTGCAATATGTCACGAACGGGGCAGTTGAGGAAGAATATAACCTTTCAGTACATTATATAAAACGAAGAAGAATGTGTTATTAATTATAGATATTGTCAAGAAATGCACTTAAATTAACGGGGCAGCATTCCTGTAATGAAGGAAAATGGAGTTTGAACAAAAAAATAACCTCTTGGTAGAATGAGAGAGTCCTGACGCCGGCAAGCAAAAAGGACAATTTTTCAAACACCAGGAGGCTTTAAGATGAATTATAACCAGAATAAGAAGATTGCTCAAATCACTTCTCAAACTCTTATTATAGGAGTCGATATTGCGAAGTTCAAGCACGTAGCACGTGCCCAGGACTTCAGGGGAATAGAGTTTGGATCTCCTTGTCAATTTGAAAATACAAAAGAAGGTTTTGAGTATTTTCTAAAATGGTTTATGGAAATCAAAAAAGAACAGCGAATGGAAAAAGTTATGGTTGGCATGGAGCCAACGGGTCACTACTGGTTTAATCTCGCTCATATGTTAAAAGAAAACAGGATT